>NZ_JBEOTD010000012.1:0-3081 GCF_040426375.1 Streptomyces sp. NPDC096012 | reverse complement strand
ACCGCCCGCGCTCCACTGCGGCCCCCCGCGCTGCACCCCCCCCCGCGCTGCACTGCCCCCCGCTCCACTGCCGCAACCCACCCCTGCCGCCTCGTGCCCCCACCCCCACCCCCGCCCCCCTCACCCCTTACTCCTCACCTCCTCCCCTCACGCATCCGGCCGCCGCCGTTCCAGGCCGCGCCCCCAACTCCCGCCCTCCTCCTCCACCTTGACCCGCGACCGCCCAAACCTGCCGTGCAAACGGCCGTTCCCCCTTGACGCGCACCGCCGGACGGGCCGATTATTCATCGCATGATGAATTACGAGCCGGACCCACCCCACCCGGCCCCCACGCCGGCCGTCCACGCCGAGGACCTCACCGTCGTGCGCGGACCCCGTACCGTCCTGCACGACCTCCGCTTCGCCGTCCCCCGCGGCCAGATCACCGGTCTGCTCGGCCCGTCCGGCTGCGGCAAATCGACCCTCATGCGCGCCGTCGTCGGTACCCAGGCCAAGGTCACCGGCACCCTGAACGTCCTCGGCCGCCCGGCCGGTCACCCCGGCCTCCGCAGCCGGATCGGCTACGTCACCCAGGCCCCCTCCGTCTACGACGACCTGACCGTCCGCCAGAACCTCGAGTACTTCGCCGCGATACTCGACCCCGGCCGTACCGCCGCCGAACGCCGCCGCGGCCACGTCACCCAGGCCATCGCCGACGTCGACCTGACCAGCCACGCCGACGCCCTCGCGGGCAACCTCTCCGGGGGGCAGCGCAACCGCGTCTCCCTGGCCGTCGCCCTCCTCGGCGCCCCCGAACTCCTCGTCCTCGACGAGCCGACCGTCGGCCTCGACCCCGTTCTGCGCCGCGACCTGTGGAACCTCTTCCACGACCTGGCCACCACCCGCGGCACCACCCTCCTCGTCTCCTCCCACGTCATGGACGAGGCAGAGCGCTGCCACCGCCTCCTCCTCATGCGCGAGGGCGAGATCCTCGCCGACGACACCCCGGACGCCCTGCGCGCCGGCACCGGCAGCGACACCGTCGAGGCCGCCTTCCTGCACCTCGTGGACGAGGCCGCCACGGCCGGACGCACCAAGGAGAGCACCCGATGAGCACGACGGCCCCCGCGCACACCCCCGCCCACAGCGCCGCACCCACCGGCGCGTTCAGCCCGGCCCGCACCACCGCCACGGCCGCCCGGGTCCTGCGCCAGCTGCGCCACGACCCGCGCACCATCGCGCTGATGGTCCTCGTCCCGTGCCTGATGCTGGTCCTGCTGCGCTACGTCTTCGACGCCACCCCGCGCACCTTCGACAACATCGGCGCCTCCCTGCTCGGGATCTTCCCGCTGATCACGATGTTCCTGGTCACCTCCATCGCCACCCTGCGCGAACGCACCTCCGGCACCCTCGAACGCCTCCTCGCCATGCCCCTCGGCAAGGCGGACGTCATCGCCGGCTACGCCCTGGCCTTCGGTGTCATCGCCATCGTCCAGTCGGCCCTCGCCACCGGCCTCGCGGTGTGGCTGCTCGGCCTGGACGTCACCGGTTCGCCCTGGCTGCTGCTGCTCGTCGCCCTCCTGGACGCCCTGCTCGGCACGGCCCTGGGCCTCTTCGTCTCGGCCTTCGCGGCCTCCGAGTTCCAGGCGGTCCAGTTCATGCCCGCGGTGATCTTTCCCCAGCTCCTCCTGTGCGGCCTGTTCACCCCGCGCTCCGACATGCACCCGGTGCTCGAGGCGATCTCCGACGTCCTGCCGATGTCCTACGCCGTCGACGGCATGAACGAGGTCCTGCGCCACACCGACATGACCGCGACCTTCCTCCGCGACATCCTGATCGTGGCCGGCTGCGCGCTGCTGGTCCTGGGAGTGGGCGCGGCCACCCTCAGGCGCCGCACGGCGTAAGCGGCCGAGTTTGAGGCGCCGCACGGCACAGACACCCGTACCTCATGCCCGTACCTCATGCCCGCACGGCATGGGCACCGGCGCCTCGGCGGCCGGCCGCCGGACGGCACCGGCACCGGCACCCGCGGCGGTGTCCCGCCAACCGGACAACCGCCGCCACCTGTCAGTGCCGGTGCGAGGATGACCCCATGAGCCAGAAAGTCGCAGTCCTCGGCACCGGCAAGATCGGCGAAGCCCTGCTCAGCGGAATGATCCGGGCCGGCTGGGCCCCCGCCGACCTCCTGGTCACCGCCCGCCGCCCCGAACGCGCCGAGGAACTCCGCACCCGCCACGGAGTCAGCCCGGTCAGCAACACCGAGGCCGCCAAGACCGCCGACACCCTGATCCTCACGGTCAAGCCGCAGGACATGGGCACCCTGCTGGACGAACTCGCCCCGCACGTGCCCGCGGACCGCCTGGTCATCAGCGGAGCGGCCGGTATCCCCACGTCCTTCTTCGAGGAGCGCCTGGCCGCGGGCACCCCGGTCGTCCGCGTCATGACCAACACCCCGGCCCTCGTCGACGAGGCCATGTCGGTCATCTCCGCCGGCAGCCACGCCACCGCCGCCCACCTGGCCACCGCCGAGGACATCTTCGGCGCCGTCGGCAAGACGCTCCGCGTCCCGGAGAGCCAGCAGGACGCCTGCACCGCCCTGTCCGGCTCCGGCCCGGCGTACTTCTTCTATCTGGTCGAGGCCATGACCGACGCCGGCATCCTGCTCGGCCTGCCCCGCGACAAGGCCCACGACCTCATCGTCCAGTCCGCCATCGGCGCCGCCGTGATGCTCCGCGACAGCGGCGAACACCCCGTCAGGCTGCGCGAGAACGTCACCTCCCCGGCCGGCACGACGATCAACGCCATCCGCGAACTGGAGAACCACGGAGTACGCGCCGCCCTCATCGCCGCCCTGGAAGCCGCGCGCGACCGCAGCCGTGAGCTCGCCACCGGCAAGAAGGACTGAGACCGACCACGACGACCGAGACGCCCGTCCCGGCACCGGGAGCTGTGGACGGGACACGCCCGTTCCGGCGCCGGGAGCTGTGGACGGACACGCCCGTCCGGGCACCCGGAGCGGCCGACCGCACGACCGTCCCGGTGCCGGGAGCGACCAGCGCCAAGACTGGCCCGGAGCCCAAGGCCGACGCCAAGCCCAAGACC
>NZ_JBEOTD010000011.1:22812-192802 GCF_040426375.1 Streptomyces sp. NPDC096012 | reverse complement strand
AGCTTTGTCCGGCACAAGCCGGTCGTGTGTCTTCAGCTTTGTCCGGCACAAGCCGGTCGTGTGTCTTCAGCTTTGTCCGGCACAAGCCGGTCGTGTGTCTTCAGCTTTGTCCGGCACAAGCCGGTCGTGCTCGCGGGTGCCGAGCCGGTCGTCCTGCCCGGGTGCCGGACCTGTCGTGCCCGCGGCTTCCCGGCCGGTCGTGCCCGCGGGTCTAGCTGGTCATGGCGCGGGCTTTCGCGTACACGTCGAAGACGGCCAAGGTGACCGGGATCAGGGTCAGCAGGACGAAGCCCTCGCAGATCTCCAGGAAGCGTCCCCAGAAGGGGGTCAGTCCGCCGCGCGGCAGGATCAGGCCCAGGGCCGTCACCAGCGCCGTGGCCAGGGCGATGGCCGCCACCATCCAGACGGTACGGACGTCGAGGTCGGTACGGTGGCCGGCCAGCGCCGCGCGCATGATGTGCTGCGGCGGGTTGAGGGCGAGGCCGAGACCGAGCAGGACCAGGGCGGCGAGGCCGGCGACCAGCACGGAGGCGACCTGGGCGGTGTAGCGGAAGAGGCCGGCGCGCATGAGCAAGGCGACTCCGGTGACGAACGCGAGCAGCTGGGCCCAGACGTCGTCGGAGAAGCCCAGCACGGCCGAGGCGCCGACGGCGAGCAGCGCACAGCCGCCGACCAGTCCGACGAGGAGTTCGTGGCCGCGCCGCGCCTGCGCCTCGATGCGCACGATGTCCACCGGCTCGTGCGTCGCGGTCTCGGTGCCGTACGCCGAACGGGGGGCTCCGCCGCTGGGGTTCTCGAAGCCGATCGGCAGCCGGGCGAATCGCATGGACATGCCGGGCAGGAAGGCGAGCGCGCCGACGGCGACCGGTGCGCACAGGCCGGCCATCTCCCTGGGGGCCCAGTCGGTGAGGGTCGCGACGAAGACGACGACCAGGGCGATCGTCGAGGCGAACACGAAGGCGACGAAGGGGCTGTCGCCGTGCGGTGAGCACAGGGCGAGGATCAGGGCGGCGACGAGGACGGCGGCGCACGCCAGGAGGAACTGGAGTCTGCCGACGCCCTCGCCGTCACTCAGCGGCAGCAGCCCGCTGCCCGCGACGCCGATGTTGGGCAGCGCGCCGAGGCCGAGGGCGACGGCCGAGCCACGGTCGTCGTAGACGCGGGCGCGCACCGCGGAGAGCACCACCAGGAGGACGCCGGTGACGGCGGCGAGGATGCCGGCCAGGCCGTGCATGTCGTGCCGCGGGTCGGCCGTCCAGGCGACGAAGGCGAGCAGGGCGGGCAGCACGCCGCCGCCGGCGAGGCCCGCGGCGCGGGTCAGGTCGTCGCTCCACAGCTTGTGCTGCTTGGTGACGGAGGCGGCCACGGCCTCGGCGACGTCGTCGAAGACGGCCGGCGGCAGGGACTCCGCGAACGGGCGCAGGGTGAGGAGTTCGCCGTCGAGGATGCGCTGGGCGGCGAAGGAGCGGGCGCTGTCCAGCACGGTGCCGTCGGTACGGACGAGGTGGTAGCCGACCGGGGCGCCGGCCGATGGGCTCTGCTGGGACAGCCGGAGGATCTCCGGGTAGAGGTCGGCGACCGGAACGTCGTCGGGCAGTGCCACGTCGATACGGCTGTCGGGCGCGACGATGGTGACCCGGCAGAAGCCGAGTCCGGTGCCGGACCCGGAAGGGGCTCCCGTCCCGGGTCCGCCGGTGGCGGCGGCCGTCATGCTCACCTGCTGCTCCCCCTCAGTGGTGGTGGTGCGTCTATGTCGTGAAGGTCCCGTGCCGGTTCGCCCGGGGCGCGGCGGCGCGGGTGCCGCACGGCCGTTTTCCGGGGTCTCACCGCCTCTCTATGGAGGGGTTTGCCCCGGTGTGTCCGGCCTGCTCGGCGTGTGCTCACGCGAACATCCGGCACCCTACCGCTCACCCGCGCCGGACGAACTCAGTAGGATCACGCGGCGGCCTGCGCTCGCCGAACACGGGGCGGCGGGCGGAACGCCTGGGTCGGGCAAGGGAATTGGTGAGCGGTGAGCCAGATTGTCGTAAAGCGCCCCCCCAGGGCGCTTCCGTCCGAAGTGCCCACGGAAGAGGTCGCTGTCCAGCCACCGCCCGAATTGCCGCGGGGGCCCCAGGAGAGCGTGCTGATGCAGCTCCTGCCCACGCTGGGCATGGGCGGTTCCGTGGTCTTCTTCTTCACGAACGGTCAGCCGTTCATGAAGATCATGGGCGTGATCATGATCGCCTCCACGGTGGCGATGTCCGTCGCGATGGTCGTGCGCTTCCGCCGCGGTTCCCAGGGACAGCTGGCCGACATGCGCCGCGACTACCTCAGCTACCTGTCGCAGACGCGCAAGTCCGCCGTGACCACCGCGAGGACGCAGCGGGACGCGCAGTACTACCTGCACCCCTCCCCCGAGCAGCTCTGGGCGCTCGTCGCCGAGGGCAGCCGGGTGTGGGAACGGCGGCCCGGCGACGAGGACTTCGCGCACGTGCGCATCGGCCTGGGCCCGCAGCCGCTGGCGACCCCGCTCATCGCTCCCGAGACGGGTCCCGTCGAGCAGCTGGAACCGCTGACGGCGGGCGCGATGCAGCGTTTCCTCGCCGCCCACGGCACCGTCGGCGACCTGCCGATGGCGGTGTCGCTGCGCGCCTTCTACCACGTCACGGTCAGCGGCGAACCGCAGTCCGTACGGGCCACCGCCCGCGCCCTGGTCGGCTCGCTGGCCTCGTTGCACTCCCCGCAGGACCTGGTCGTCGCGGTGGCCGCGGGCCGGGAGGCGCTGCCCGAGTGGGACTGGGCGAAGTGGCTGCCGCACGTCCAGCTGACCGGGGCGGTGGACGGCGCGGGCTCGCGCCGGCTGATGGGCACCGACCCGCGCGAACTGGAGGACCTGCTGACCGCCCGGCTGTCCGGCCGGCCGCGCTTCCACCCGGGTGCCGCGCCGCTGCTGGACGAGCCGCACATCGTGCTCGTACTGGACGACGTGTCCCTGCTGCCGGACTCGGTGCTCGCCAATCCGGAGGGCCTCCAGGGCGTCACCGTGCTCGAGGTGGTGCCGGGCGAGCTCACGACGACGGGCGGCGACCTGTCCATCGTCGTACAGCCCGGTCTGCTGCGCCTGGAGTCCGGGCACGGCGAGGTGTACGAGGGCAGTCCGGACGTCCTGTCCTACGAGTCCGCCGAGGCGCTCGCCCGGCAGCTGGCGCCGCTGCGCGTGGCGTCGGGCGGTGACGACGACGAACCGCTGCTCGCCAACCTGGAGTTCACCGACCTGCTGGGCCTCGGTGACGCCGCGTCGGTCGACACCAAGCGGACCTGGCGCCCGCGCGCGCTCGCGGAACGCCTGCGGGTGCCGATCGGTCTGGGCGAGGACGGCCGGCCCGTGATGCTCGACCTGAAGGAGGCCGCGCAGGAGGGCATGGGCCCGCACGGCCTGTGCGTCGGCGCGACCGGTTCCGGCAAGTCGGAGCTGCTGCGCACGCTGGTGCTGGGGCTGGCGGTCACCCACTCCTCGGAGACCCTGAACTTCGTCCTCGCGGACTTCAAGGGCGGTGCCACCTTCGCCGGCATGGCCCAGATGCCGCACGTGGCGGCCGTCATCACCAACCTCGCCGACGACCTCACCCTGGTCGACCGCATGGGCGACTCCATCCGCGGTGAGCTCAACCGCCGCCAGGAGATGCTCCGCGACGCCGGCAACTACGCCAACATCCACGACTACGAGAAGGCGCGCGCGGCCGGTGCCCCGCTGCAGCCGATCCCCTCCCTGGTCCTGGTGATCGACGAGTTCAGCGAGCTGCTGACCGCCAAGCCCGACTTCATCGAGATGTTCGTCCAGATCGGCCGTATCGGCCGCTCGCTGGGCGTGCACCTGCTGCTGGCGTCGCAGCGCCTGGAGGAGGGCCGGCTGCGGGGCCTGGAGACGTATCTGTCGTACCGGATCGGTCTGCGGACGTTCTCGGCCGCGGAGTCCCGCGCCGCGCTGGGCGTCCCGGACGCCTACGAGCTGCCGAACGTCCCCGGTTCCGGCTTCCTGAAGTTCGGTACGGACGAGATGGTCCGGTTCAAGGCGGCGTACGTCTCCGGCGTGTACCGCACGGGGGCGCGGCGGACGGCCCTGCCCGGCGGGCAGCTGCCGGTGGACCGGCGACCGGTGCTCTTCACGGCCGCCGAGGTGCCGGTGCAGTACACCGCGATCCCGCAGCAGCGCACCGAGTCCGAGCCCGAGGTGGACGAGGCACTGGCCGACACGGTCCTCGACGTGATCGTGCGCCGGCTGGAGGCGCAGGGACCGGCGGCGCACCAGGTGTGGCTGCCGCCGCTGGAGAGCCCGCCGTCGCTGGACGCGCTGCTGCCGGGACTGGCGGCGGTGCAGGGCCGCGGTCTGACCCAGCCGAACTACGAGGGCGCGGGCCGCCTGGTGGTCCCGGCGGGTCTGGTCGACAAGCCGTACGAGCAGCGCCGCGACCGTCTGATGCTCGACTTCTCGGGCGCGGCCGGCCACATGCAGGTCATCGGCGGTCCCCAGTCCGGCAAGTCCACGTTCCTGCGCACGCTGATCTGCTCCTTCGCACTGACGCACACCCCGCACGAGGTGCAGTTCTACGGCCTCGACTTCGGTGGTGGCGGTATGGCCGCGGTGGACGGCCTGCCCCATGTCGGCGGCGTCGCCTCACGCCTGGACCCGGAGCGCGTACGCCGTACGGTCTCCGAGGTGTACGGCGTCCTGACCCACCGTGAGGAGTACTTCCGCACGGCCGGCATCGCCTCGATCGCCGACTTCCGCGCCCGGCGCGCCCGTGGCGACATCTCCGTCACGGACCAGCCCTGGGGTGACGTCTTCCTCGTCATCGACGGCTGGGGCAACTTCCGTACGGACTACGAGGGTCTGGAGCCGGCGGTCCTGGACATCGCCGCGCGCGGACTCGGCTACGGCATCCACCTCGTTCTGACGGCGTCCCGCTCGATGGAGGTCCGGGCGAACCTCAAGGACCACCTGATGAACCGCCTGGAGCTGCGGCTGGGTGACGTGATGGACTCGGAGATCGACCGCAAGGTGGCGGTGAACGTCCCCGCGGGCGTTCCCGGCCGCGGCCTCTCCCCCCAGAAGCTGCACTTCATGGCGGCGGTGCCGCGTATCGACGGTCTCACCTCCGACACGGACCTGGCCGAGGCGACGGCCGCGCTCACCACCGAGGTGGGGCGCCACTGGCAGGCGCCGGGCGCCCCCAAGGTGCGGCTGCTGCCGCGCCGGCTGGAGGCGGTCGGGCTGCCGCCGGGCGACCGCTTCCGGGAGCGGGGCATCGCCTTCGCGCTGGACGAGGAGAACCTGGAGCCGGTGTTCCTCGACTTCGAGCAGGACCCGTTCTTCCTCGTCTTCGGCGAGAGCGAGTCCGGCAAGTCCAACCTGCTGCGGCTGCTGATCAGGCAGCTGTCGCTGCGGTACACCGGCGACGAGGCGAAGTTCTTCGTGGTCGACAACCGCCGCTCGCTGCTGGACATGACGCCGGCGTCCCATCTGGCGGAGTACATCCCGATGTCGAGCCAGATGGACCACCACATGGCCGCGCTGGCCGACCTCATGCAGCGCCGCACGCCGACGGCCGACGTCACGGCGCAGCAGCTGCGGGACCGGAGCTGGTGGCGGGGCCCGCAGGTCTTCGTCGTCATCGACGACTACGACCTGGTCTCCACCTCCAGCGGCAACCCGCTCAGCGGCCTGACGGAGATGCTGCCGTTCGCCCGCGACGTGGGTGTCCGCTTCATCATCGCCCGCTCCTCCGCGGGCGCGGGGCGTGCCTCCTACGAGCCGTTCATGCAGCGCATGAAGGAACTCGGCGCCCAGGGCCTCGTCATGGCCGGCGACCCGGCCGAGGGCGACGTCCTCGGCGGAGTCCGCCCCCGTCCGATGCCGGCGGGCCGGGGCGTCTTCGTGTCCCGGAAGCGGGGGAAGCCGTTGGTGCAGACGGGGTTGGTGGATGTGGAGTACTGAGGCGTTCTCTGCAACGGCACATCAGGCGTTCCAAGCACTTCCTCCGAGCGCTCGGACGCGACCGAGATCGCCGATGTGCCTTGCGGGTCCGACTCGATACGCCTAGCGTCGATTCCGTTCAGCCGTCTTCGCAGTGCACGGGGGAGAAGCATCCATGGCCTGGGACGAGTGGGAACAACTCAAGCGTCAAGCAGCCGAGGAAAAGTCGCCGCAGATGCGATTGAACCACCTGGCTGACGTCGGCAACGGCAGCGGAAAAGACCTGGTGGTCTATCAGGACGACCTAGGTGCCATCGGCCATGAGGCTTACCGGTTGCACGACTCCCTTCGCAGCCAGGCGGACATTGACGGTATGGGCGCCGGCCCACGGGGGAACGGCTCCACGACGCAGGCCGCAGACGAACTCAAGGGCCAGGGATTCGCCATGGGTTCTGCCCTTTCCCAGACGGTCAGGACCTGGACGGATCAGGTGGACACCCTCCTCCAGGCCTGTGCCAACATCTCCAACCACCTCAATTACTCCCGGAAGACGCACACGCATGACGATGCCGTCATTGCGGCGTCCATGAAGCAGGCAGACGGCTCTGCCGTGCCGACTTCAGCGCTGAACAAGTACTTCAAGTAACGGGGGTCACGGTGTCCGTCATCACGATGACGAACCTGGCAGAAGTCGATCTGGGCAAACTGGCCGCCAGTGTTACCGACTGGAAGTCGGTCGTGGACAAACTCGGCGATCTGGCGACGAGAGCCGAGAGTGGGCTGCAGCGGAAGGCCGACAGTGCGCGATGGGCTGGTGTGAACTCTGAAGCGCCTGGAGCTGACCAAGCAGTTGCAGCGCAACATGGGCGTCTCACTCGCTACGGCAACCGACACGGGTAACAAGCCACATCTCTCGGCTAGTTGGGGAGAAGAGTTCAGGAAGCTGGGAACCAAACAGATCACGCTCTACCCCGACGCCCCGAACCCTCCCTACGGATACCAGATCCTGGGCGGAATGTTGCGTTACGGGAAATATGACCCCACGTTCATTAACCCCATCGCGGAACATATTGTTCAACTCCACCACAAGGACCCCCAGTTCTTCATGGAGAACAAACCCATCACAGGGGGCGCGGACACTGACTGGGGGTTCAATCCGTCAGGCAGGGACGGAGCCGGATACGACCCGCTCACCAGCGTGCTGCAAGGACTCGGACACAGCCCTGAGGCGGTGAAGAAATTCTTCTCCGACGACATGACGCCCAAGGTGTACAACGAGGACGGCACGGTGAAGAAGGGTGCCACCCTCGGCTACACCTACTTCGACGAACTGACGAAGAAGGATTTCGAATGGCCACCGGACAGTCTGGTGGCACCCGGCAGCGACGCCGCCGCGCATGTTCACGACAGCGGCCCGGACGCCCTCGGACACGCCCTCGAAGCGGCCACGTTGGGACACGCCTATGACGACGCCCATCCCGTCCTGAAGCGTGACGACACCTCGGCCGCGATCATGACAAAGGTCGTGGAGGCCTACGGCGACCCGGAGAGGGTCCAGGAGCCCATCTCCGACAGTCTCGGCCGCATGGGAGCCGGATATATCGACGACGTGAACTGGGCGCTGAACAAGAACCGCACGGACAGCCTGTACTACCCCACCCATTCCGATGGTCATGCCCAGTTCGGAGAATCCAATGCGATCAAGTTCCTGAGCGCGGTCGGACAGCATCCGGACGGATATTCCGAGATTTCCACGGCTCAGCAGATCTACGGAACCACAGCGCTGGAAGCACAGGTCCACGACGGTCACGTCAACGAGTCGCACGCGCGGGAGATCGTCCGCACCGGTGGCCAGGTACAGGGGATCATCGACCAGTCTCGGGCAGACCAGGTCAAGGCCGAGGGACTGGCTGCGGACGATGCCTACAACAAGAGCCTGGGCAAGAAAACGGGCTGGATCCAGTTCGGCGCCGGCGTGGGAATCGCCGCCGGGGCCGCTTTCCTCCCCCCGGTGGCCGCGGCCGGCGTGGCCGGCACACTCATCCCCGTGTTCACCGATGCAGGGAAGGGCGCTATCGGACAGCAGATCGCAAACGTGATCGGTGATAGCGCCGAGACGATGCAGCAAGACAGCGCAAACTCGATCCATGAGCAGACGAGCGAAATCTATCGCGCCGGCCAAGAGGCAGCAGGCTCACCCATGGAAAGCTTTATGAGCAAGCACGGAATCCACCACGACAATACCTTCGGGCAGAACCTCGAAGAAGCCTTGGACGACGGCTACTCAAAGGGAACCAATGGAGAGAGCCAGCGTGGTGTACTTCCGAAGGCCTAGCCGGGCCCTTCCGCGCGTGAAAAGCCTGGCCATGGCACCACTGCTCCTCGCAGTGGCGCTCATGGCCACTGGCTGCCAGGACGAGGGGACGAAGCCCAAGGGCCCCTCTGATCAGCACGCCGAGGCATCCTGCGACAAGCTCCTGAGCGCGCAGGCCAAAGCAGCCATGCTGCGGGTCGCCGGCATACCCGCTTCAGCCGAAACGGATTTCCTGGGCAACCCGCGGCGGACTGTCGATCAACTGGCGGAGCAGTATGGGAAGGGTAAGGCCGACAGTCAGGGCTTCACCTTCTGCGGTGCCTACAAGCGCTCATCGGGGCTTGATTCCGTCCGAGTGCAATTTTCGCTGGCCCATGAACTGCCCGAGAAGGGCAAGTCTGCCTCCTTCTTCAAGGAGTACCGCATGGGGAAAGCGGCCCTCGCCGGCACAAAGGTCGCCGTCCTCTACTTCGAGTGCTCCAGCGCACAGTTCTCCGGAACGCCTCAGCTTGTTCGAGGAGAGGTTCGCAGCAGGTACGAGGTGGACGAACCGTCGGCCGCGGCAAGGGAGGACAACCTCCGAATCGTGCACGACTCCAGCCGTGCCCTTTCCGGCCTGCTCAAGTGCAAGGCGGGATCTGGTGTCACCGACTCGTTCCGGATGCCGCCCGCGGCCTAGGCGAAGGCCTCGGGAAGCCGGGAATCAGAACACCGGGAACCCGATCAGATCGCTGTTGGCCGTGGCGAAGGCTCGGTTGCCGTCGGCTCCGAGGCTGACGGCGATCTTGCCGCCCAGGAAGTGGTACAAGTCGTAGGTCCAGACCTCCGAACCGTCCTCGAGGCTCACGGTGCGTATCTTCGTGACGTCGTACTCCTGGTGGACCACCCACGCGCCACTTGCCTGTACCACCACAGGGCCCTCGGCCGAGTCGTAGGACGCCCACCGATGGTCTTGGCCTTTGCGAACATGGCACCGTGTGAGCATGTCGCCGACAATCGAATACACGAAGTCACCGCAGATCTCGGCAGGACCGTATTCCGGCGGGATCTCATATTCGTTCGTCGCTTGCCAGATTTCCTTCCCGTCCGTAATCCTGTGCGCCGACAACGACTTGCCGTTGAGGTACAGGACGCCGTCGCGTGCCACCGGGACAAGCTGCTTCTTCCTCGCCTGGTTGTACAAGGCCCACCGAAAGCGACCGGTCTCCGTGCTGACCGCCAGGGCATGGCCATTTGTGGTCGAGACGACCAACGTTCCACTGTCGGCGGCGCCTTGGCCGTACACGTGCGCCCGAAACGGGGCGGGTATCGACACGGTCCACCGAACTCTCGCATCGGAACGACCCACCGAGCGCAGCCGGTGGTCCTTGGTCACGAGGTACACGGCCTCCTCATCGGCGGTCAGCAGCACCGCGGCGTCGGCCTGCGCCGTCCACTTGGGCTCGCCCGTGGCCGGGACGAAGGTGCGCAGCGTGCCCTCTTTGTCAGCGGTCACGAGCAGACGGTCGGAGAGCGAGAGACAGCGGCTCGCGGCCGCCACAGTCGAGGTCTGCCAGCGGCGTTTGCCGTCGACGACGTTGAACGCCGCGATGCCACCGGCCGGAGCAGCGGCGATGACGACGTCCCGGACCGGCAGCGGAGCCAGGGCATCGGATCCGACGACCCCTTTGTGGTGCCAGAGCGGTTTCACCTGGTCACCGACGATGTAGTCGCCGGCGTCGGCGGACAGGACGCGTGCGGACGGTGTCTGCACCGCGGGGGGAATGGTGAACAGATCCTTCCGGCTCGGGCCACCGTCACGCAGCAGCCACCACCCCGTGCCACCGGTCGCCGCCAGCAGCGTGCCACCCGCCGCGAGCCCGGTCAGCAGTCCTCGCCGACTCGGCGGTGTCCCGGCCTGCGTCGTCAGGAGTGGCGCGGTCAGTTCCCGTACCTCACGCTCCCGCTCCCTGATCGCATCGCCCACAGGTCCACGCCTCCACCCCGTGTCGGACCTCTTGCGCGGCGCGAAGGCCCCGGTGATCTGCTCGGTCGTGGGCCGTGCCGCCGCCTCCTTGGCCAGGCACGGAGCGATCAAGGCGTGCAGTTCGGGTGAGAGGCCGTGCCAGAGCGGTTCGCCGTGAACGACCTCGTACTGAACGGCAGCCACGTGCGTGCCCTCGAACGCCCGCCTGCCGGTGGCCGCGTACACGAGGACGGCGCCGAGGGAGAAGACGTCGGCGGCGGGGGTGACGCGCCGGCCGAGCACCTGCTCGGGGGCACCGTATCCCGGAGTGACCGGGATCTGACCGGTGGTCGTGAGGGTGAGACCGTGCTCCGGGCGGGCGATGCCGAAATCGATGACCCGCGGGCCGGTGGACGTGAGCACGATGTTCGGCGGTTTGAGATCGCGGTGGATGAAGCCGGTGGCATGGATGTCGCGGAGGGTGCAGGCGACGGACAGGGCCAGGCCACGCAGTCTCGCATCGTCCAGCGGGCCGTGCTGGTCCACGATCTGGTCCAGGGTCGGTCCGGCGAGGAATTCGGTGGCGAGCCACGGGCGTCCGCCCTCGGTCTGTGCACCCAGCACGGCGGCCACGCCCGAGCTCCGCACGGCCTGGGCCGCCAGCGCCTCCCGCACGAACCGCTGGGCGTGCCCGGCATCGTGGGCGAGTTCGGGTCGGAGCACCTTGACGGCGGCGACGGTGCGCGCGTGGTCCTGCCCCACGTACACCTTGCCCATGCCGCCCTCGCCCAGCACGCCGAGCAGCCGGTACGGGCCGAGGCGGATCGGGTCGCCGGTCCCCAGGGGTCTCATCGGTCGTCGCCTTCTCTTCTCTGCACCGGTCTGCTCATCGCATGGGGAAGGCCGCGAGGAAGTTGCCACCGAGCGCGATGATCTCCCCTGCCTTCTCATGGATCACGAATTGCTCACCGGTGGTCCGGTAGGAGTGGGCCGGGGCGTGGGAGGAGAGACCCGTGGCCCATAGCCGTGCACCTCGCTTGCTGTACACGTAGCCGGAGCCGACCACCGGCGCGGTCCTCACGTCCGCCTTCGTGGCCTCCCCTGCCCTCTCCTGCCACTTGGCGTGCCCGCTCGCTGCATCGAACGCGACGATCCCGAGGTCCTTCTCGACGGCGTACACGGTGCCGTTCGCGAGCACGGGGAGGCTGTAGGTACGACCCGGCCGCTCGGAGCCGGAGTCCCAGGTCACGCTGCCGTCGCTGAGACGTAGAGCCTTGAGCCGGCCGACGCCCAGGTAAAGGTGCTGCGCGTCGGTGACCAGGGGCTGCCGGAGACTGCCGGCGTCGGCACCGTCCAGCTTGCGATCCCACAGGACGGTGCCCGTGCGGGTGTCGCGTACGACTGCGTGCACAGTGCCGTCGGTGGCTTCCTGCAGCGCCACGAGACGGTTGCCCACGACTTCGGCGGCGAGGACATACAGCTTCGGGGGGTCCTGGCGCCGCGGAGACAACGGTGCCGTCCACAGCAGCCTGCCCGTGCTGACGTCGACCGCGATCACGTACCAGGACTGGGAGGCGAGGAAGCTGAGGGAATACTTGCCCCGCCCCGCGACCGCGTAGGCCACCCCGTCCGCAATGCACAGTGCCTGGTTCAGCGGAAGGTAATCGAGGTCGGTGAACTGAGCGAAGGGTTCCCCGGCCGTGCCGGTGAGGGGATCGATCCAGGCCAGGGCCAGTGGCTTCGCCTTTGAGGTGTCAAGCCCCGAGGAATGGTCGTCCCCCGACGTCACCAGGAGGATGCGCTCCGCGTCGGACGTGGTCTGCCAGGTCCACTTCGTGTCGTCCGACTGCCAGTCGATCTTTCCGGTGCCGGCGACGACACCGTTCAGGTTCATCCCCACCATCAGGGCCACAAGGTCGTCGAGGACGTGCAGTTGCGACGGAAGCGAGCCCATGTCGTCCGTGAAATAAGGGTTGTCCGGATCGGCGACCTGGATCTGCCAGAGGGAGTCCAACTGCTTCTCGGGAAGCAGGCTGTTGCTGGGCCCCGGTGCCGGCTGTGCCTTCTGGTCGCCGGGCCACCCGCCCCACGTCAGCGCTCCCGCCGTCCCGGCCGCGACGGTCACGGCCGCGCCCCCACCGGTGAACAGCAACCGTCGACGGGACCATCGCGCCCGCACCGCCGTCGACTCGATCTCGGGCTCGTCGATCGGGGCCGGCAGCCGCTGCGGGGTGATCCGCCAGACCTCGGAAGCTCGTCTTCCGATGTCGGCCAAGAGGCCGTCAGGCAAATGGTCGGCGAACTCCCCGTTGCCGTCATGAAGTTGTGAGGCCAACCACCTGGTCGTCGGCCGCCGGAAGGGATTCTTGTCCAGGCATTGCGCGAGTACCGGTACCAGGCCGCCGGGCACACCGCTCAGGTCGGGCTCGGCGTACTGCACGCGGTACAGCAGATCCGCCGCCTGGCCGTGACCGAACGGGGGGCGTCCGGTGGCGGCGAAGACGAGCAGACCGGCGAGCGCGAAAACGTCGCCGGCGGCCGTGTGGTCCTGCCCGCTCGCCTGCTCCGGCGACATGAAGGCGGGCGTACCGACCGCGACCCCTACCCGGGTGAGACGGTCGTCGCCGGCCGCACGCGCGATACCGAAGTCGATGACCTTCGGACCGTACGCGGTGATGAGGATGTTGGAGGGCTTGAGGTCGCGGTGCACGACATCGGACGCGTGCAACTGGCCCAGTGCTCCGCACAGCGCCGCCCCGAGTGCCCGTACCGACGTCTCGGGCAGCGGACCACACAGCTCCACGGCCTCGTCCAACGGCGGCCCGAGCACGTACTCGGTGGCGAACCAGGGCGTCTGCGCGCGCGGGTCCGCGTCCACGACCCCGGCGCCGAACCGCTCCCCCACGACCCGGGCCGCGTCGGTCTCCAGTCGGAACCGGGTGCGGAAGGCCGGGTCGGTGGCGATGCGGGCGTGCATCGTCTTCAGCGCGACGGTACGGCCGCCTGCCGTACGGGCGAGGTAGACGGTGCCCATGCCGCCGCTGCCGAGGCGGGCGATGGGGCGGTACGGGCCGAGGGCTTCGGGGTCGTCGTGTGTGAGAGGGGAGGGCATGCGGCCGTCGTCAGTCCGAGTGGGATATGGGGTCTGTGGGCGAAGTCGGCCCGGCCTCGACGGGGATGTCCGCCATGAGGACGGCCGCCGACTGGTGGGCGAGGGCGGCGACCACGCGGCCGGGGAGCCAGCCGGGGCTGCGGAGCGGGGTGGAGGGGTTCTGCGCCTCGGTGTCGGTCGGTACGCCACCGGAGAGGCAGTCGATCAACTCGGCCGGCTGGGGGCGGGTGCTCGGGTCGCGGGAGAGGCACCGGGAGACGACCGAGCGGAAGGGCGGGGGTAGTTCGTCCCGTTCGGGCGTCGTGTATCCGCTGGCCGCATAGGCGAGCGTCGCGCCGAGTGCGTACACGTCCCCGAGTGGACGCGGGCGCCCTCCGGATGCCTGCTCCGGGGGCAGACTGCCCGCTTCCAGCCCCGGCAGCCCTGAGCGGCGTATACCGTCCGGGGCCGCCGCGCGCACGGCGCCGAAGCAGGAGAGGCGAGGGCCGTCGCAGGTGAGGAGGACGGCCGACGGTGAGACACCGGCGAAGGTCAACCCCTGCCCGTGGAGGACGGCCAGGGTCTCGGCGAGGGCCACGCCCATGGCGCGTACGGTCCGCTCGGGCAGCGGGCCGCCGTGAACGGCGAGAGCGGTCGGCAGCGGCACGACGGGCGTGTACGGGCAGGCGTACCAGGCCGGCTCGCCGGGACCGGCGAGGGCCGTGGCGGGGGCCGCGCAGGGGCCGAGGAGATAGCGGGAGGTCTCGGCTTCGGTCAGGAAGCGCTGAGTGTCGGCTCCGGGCAGAGGGAGGGAGAGCAGCACGGTGTGCAGGCCGTCGGCGCTGCGGGCGATGTAGCGGCGCTCGGGGACGGGGGTTTTGGCGCGGGGGTCGTCCAGAGGGGTGATGAGGACGTACGGGCCGACGTGCCGGGATCGTCCGGCGCTGTCCTGACCTCCTGCGCCCACCACGTCCGTGGCGCCACCCGTGGTGTACACGATCCCCTGTCCCGTTGCCTGTCTCCGCTGTTCTCCACGTCTGTCTCGTATACCGGTTCCGGACATGGCAGGGGGGGTGGGCACCTCCCGTGCGTGCCCACCCCGGTACTGCGTCCTGCACGTTCGGCTCTGGTTCGAGCCTTACATGAAGTAGCTGGCGGCCTTCTTGTCGCCGCCCTGGTAGTCACCGCCGGCGGCGTGCACGACGCGGCCGATCGCCATCAGGGCCTCGTGGATGCCCTGGGCCTCCCGGTCCCACGCGGCCTGCTGCTCGGTGTACGTGTGGTAGGCGTCGCCCTCCCACATGCTCGCGACGCCGGCGACCTTCTGCTTGATGGCCTCGAGGCTCTCCTCGAGCCGCTTGGCGTGGTTGGCCAGCTGCGTCGCGGTGTGGTCGAGGTTGTGGTACGAGACTTCGAGGTCGCCGATGTTGTTGGCGCTCATGATTACTCCGTTGTCGAGAAGTGGTGGGCGGGCGGGATCAGAGGCTGGACAGCGCGGAGGTCGAGCCGCCGTAGTTCACGTCGATGCCCTGCACCTGCGAGCGGACCTCGTCTTCGGTGCCGTCCTTGATCTTCCGCGTGGCGCTCATGCCCTCGATGAACTTGGCGAGGATGTTGCCGATCTTCACCATGCGCTCGTTGATCTCGGTCTGCTTGGCGTTGAACGCGCCGGCGCCGATGCCCTTCCAGTGGCCCTCGAGGCTGTCGATGAGGCTCTGCAGTTCCTTGAGCTGGCCCTTGATGTCCTCGAAACGGTGCGCGAGCTCCTTTTCGACGACGATGATGTGACTGTTACTTACCTTCTGACGCCCTGTCGCCATTGCGATGCCTTTCGTTGTGAACTGACCTTGCCCCGCGCTGATTTCTGACGTCAGCACTGAAGGCAAGCGGGCTTCTGCTCACTCGGCGAGGAGCAGGTATTCGGGAGCGCACTCAGGCATTACGGCGTGCTCGCAGCACGGCGAAACCTGCGCCTCCGATGACTAGTACGGCTGCTGCGGCGCCGATGATCACCCAGGTCTGCGTGCTGCCACCGGAGCCGGAGTCCTTCGCGGTGGCGGTGGAGCCGCTGGAGGAGTCGGCGTCCCTGCCCGAGGCCCCGGAAGAGGGCGCGACCGACAGACTCGGAGTGGCCATGACGTCTTCGTCAGCGTCCGTCCCGTTCTCCGCGTACAGAGGATCCTTGTGCGCCGGGCCAGGGTTGATGTTCTTGTTGATCAGCACTCGGCGCGGGCGGATGACGCCGTAGCCGAGGTACGTGCTGGGCTCGTCCTTCCCCCAGGACCGCCCCGCCGTGTCGATGAGGGTTCGCAGGACCTGGTTGGCCGTCCAGTCGGGGTGAACCGACCAGACGAGGGCCGCGGAGGCGGAGGCGAGGGCGGTGGCGGGGCTGGTTCCGTCCGTGTCGCAGTACTCGTTGAACTTGCCGTCACACCAGCCGGGGATGTGCACGCCTGGGGCTGCGAAGTCCACGTAGTCGCTCTTCGTGGAGAACTTGGCCACCGACCCGGACTTGTCTATGGCGGAGACGCCGACGACGTAAGGGTAAGTGGCCGGATATGACGCCTTCCCCTTCGGGCCGTCATTACCGACTCCCGCGAACATCAACTTGCCCTTGGCAGCGGCATACTTGACGGCGTCTTTCTCCGCGGCGTCATAGTACGGGCTGGCGAATGACATGTTGATGATCTTGGCATCACTGTCGGCAGCGGCCCTGATCGCTTCCGCACTCGTGGCCAACTTACCGTCATACTTTCCCTTGATGTACTGGATGTGGATGGGGATGATCTTCACTCCCGGCGCCAGCCCTTTGACGCCTCCGCCCGCTCCCGTGCCGGCAATGACTTCAGCCATGCCCGTACCGTGACCGTCATTGTCCTCAGTTGCCTTGTAGGCGACCGATTTCGGCACTTGATCGGCCAGCACCTGGCCCTTGAGAGTTGAGGTAGCCGAATTCACACCCGAGTCGATAACGGCGACCTTCACCCCCTTGCCGGTGCTGTACTTCCATATCTCGTCGGCGCCCATGGCGTTGAGGTACCACTGCTTCGACTGGATGTCCTGCGCCGCTGCTCCCGGGGCCAGCCCAACCGACGCGACGGCCAATGTGCCCAGCGCCGAACACACTGCTGCCAGACGTCTGACACTGCGCCTCGTCAGAAGGGCAGTAGTTCCGCCGCACCGGCCGGTCCCTGGCTTCATGCCTGTGTACGTCCTCGCTTGTGTTCAGTCGCGATTGTCCGGGACATCACGCCGCTGCTTCTGTTGCGGACGTTGCTGTCGCTTCTCAGCAGGTGCTCCGGCGCCGTCCGTCTCACCGTTTGCGTTCTGGCGGTTCCCGACCGCGCCTCGGCCGAGGGCCGCCTCGCGGGCGCCGCTCGCGGTGTCTCCGGACTTCGAACCGGCGGCATTCCGCGGCGAACCGATCGCGCCCTCGGGGTTGCCCGCCGAACGGAGTACCGACTGGCTTGTGCCGGGTTCCGTCTTGGCCGTGGGCGCGCCGACAACTCCTCGCGCCCCGAGAGCCCCCTTCGGCTGCGTCGAGGAGACGGGCTCCTCGGCGCCGACGACCATACCGCGCGGGACACGAGAGGTGGGCGTCGCTCCCGGGGAACGGCCCGTGACGGGCTTACCGCCCATCACTCCGTTACGGGCCGCACCGGTGGGGCCGGTGGTCCCGGCACGCCCGCCGGGCACGTTGGAGGTCCTCGGTGTCCCGCCGGTGATGCCGCGGCCCACAGGGGAACGTCCGGTCTGCTGATTGGCCCCACGTACAGCCGACTGACCGGCCGGAGTCGTACGCCCCATGGCACGAGCAGCCTGCCCCGTGGGCCCTTGCGGACCGCGGCCACCGGTGACGGTACGACCCGACTGCCCCTCGGGCTCCTGCGGCACTCGTCCGCGCGCGGTGCCGGAAGGTCCGGTCCGCCCTTGCGCCGAAATCGGGAGCCGACTCGTCGGACCATATCCCGTCGTGCGTCCGACGGTCGGCGCGATCGGAGGCGTCATCGGTCCGGGAGGCAGCGGATGGCCTCCGCCACCGGAGGTCGGAAGCGTGGGCGCGGGGGGCCCGGACGGTGCGGTAGGAGCAGGGGGCAGCGTGCTCACCGTGTTGATTTCCGTGCCGACATCGTGGCCTGGATGCCCGCTGGGCTCGTGAACTTGCTTCAGGGGAGGGGCCCCCTCGCCGCCTGTCCCTACTGTTGTTCCGTGGGGAGACTGCGTGGTGCCGTGACTACTCGCCACTCTCTCTCGAACGGTTGCCCGCGGCGTCGACGTCCCCGAGTCGTACCGTCGCCGAGCTTCGTCAATCGACGACGGCTTGGCCACCCCGACATCCGGGATCGCCTGGATCGGCTTCGGCTCCGGGTTCGTGTGCAACCCCGTGGCGGCCACCGAATAGAACGACCCCAGCCGGACCATTTGGTTGATGGCGTCCTGGCGGTTCTTCTCGACCTGCTTGGCGAGGACGAAGTCCGGGTTGCTCTCGACCTGCTTGGCATGGGGCAGCTCGGTGGGCCTCTTCTGCTCACCGGCCGGACGGGTGTCCCTGGGCGGCATGGACTTGCGCACGGAGGCCAGGCCCGTGGCGGCAGTGGAGATCTGGGTGCCGGCGACGTGCGCGTAAGTCTCGAGATCCTTGGCGTAATTGAGGAGCGAGTCGGTCCATGTATGGAACTGTTCGGCGCCGTCGCCCTCCCAGTCGGCCAGGACCGCGCGGATGTTCTTCGTCAGATCCGACGCGGCCCTGCTGACGGCATCACGGGCGTCCCACAGTGCCTTGCCGGCCAGTTCCAGATGCTCGGGGTTGGAGTGCTCGACCAGGTCGATCATGGCGTTGAGGTCGGCGTCGTCGAACTGGGTCGAGCCGAGTGGTGTGCCCCTGAACAGGTTCTTCACGCCGCCGACCGTGTTGGCCACGACGGACTCCACGTTCGCCTGCTCGAGACCGGTCTTGTACTGGGGCTGCTTCTGCCAGTTGTCGCTCACTTGGTGCTCACCCCCGTGTCCGAGTGGTCCGAGTGATGCCTGGTCTCCTTGGGCGGTTGCTTGACCTTGTGCTCGTCCTTGTGCTTCGCCTTGGCGTACTCGTCGTCGAGCTGGGTCTTGATCTTCCAGAACCGGCTCCTCACCTCGTCCTCGGAGCCGTCGTACGTGACATCGGCCGAGTGCGCGGCGAGCGTCATCGCCTCGATCTGCAGGGCAAGGGTCTTGGACAGGTGCATGAGGCGTGTGTGGACGTGCTCGTACTGCAAGTGCAGGTCCTGCGCTTCACCGAACGGGACTTGAGCACCACTGAACGAGTCGCGAGTGAGCGCGTGATCGGCGATCTTGGACGAACTGCCCGGCGATTCCTCGAACTTGTGCAGAGCCTTGTTGATGTCGTCCTTGAACTTGGACAGCACCTCGACGCCGCGCTTCAGATCTGAGCGGCCACCGTCACCCACCGCTACCCCTTCCCCGTTTCCCCGTTTGTACAACTCTCAACAGACCGGGGCAGCGGGCGACCCACCCCCGGATCCATCGCCTACCACTGTAGTCACTGTGTAAATCGCGGCCAACTGAACTCTGCGACGGTTCAGTTGCAATGCCGTCCCCAAGCGACCGGGTTATGGCCAGCAAAGATCGACAAGGTGGTCAATAGTGACAGAACAGACCCGGCATCTGCGCAGAAGTTTCACATGCGCGCGGTGGACGCGACGCCGCGGGCGCTCCGGGGAGGAGCTTTGCAACCACAAAATCTCACCCTCTGGTCAGTCGATCCGTCGTCGCCGAGCAGTTCGGACCCGCGCCAGCCCTTAACCGGAGAGGGCCTGGCCGGCCGGCAAACCCGCCTCCGCCGAATTTTCACGCCCGACAGATCACACATAGCAGACATGGCGCAAATTTTTCCCGGCATTGGTTGCTAGTTTGGCCCGGCAACGGACTCACCACGGGGGAAGGGGCCTTTCATGGCATGGGACGAATGGGAGCAGCTCAAGGCGGACGCTGTCCAGGGGCAGTCGACGCACATGCAGCTCAATCATGTCGACCCGGGTGGTGGCACCTACGGCCCCTACGTGCTGCCGAGCAAGACCGGTGACCTCAAGGTGGGTCACAAGGATCTGGAGAAGATCGGCGGCGCGGCGCACCACCTCTACAACCAGCTCTGGGACAAGGCCCGCGTGGCAACCCCCAGCAGCGACTCCGCGGCCGGCGACCTCTCCAAGCAGGGCTTCGCGCTCGGCGCCGGCCTCCAGCACGTATCGAACCGCTGGGAGGAGCAGTTGAAGTCCCTGATGGACGCCTGCGCCCAGATCTCGAACCACATGCAGACCACGAAGGCCGTGCACGCGAACGACGACCATTACATCCAGAGGCAGATGAGCAGCATCGACGCGCTGGACGACGGGTTCGACGAGAGGGTCGGGGCGCCGGGCAGGGAGAACTCCATCTACGGGGAGAAGGACAAGGGCAAGAAGAAGGAGTAGGGGCACCGGGAGGAAACGACGACACCTCCCCTCGCGTCAGCCGACACCGCTACCCCGAGGACGACGGGCCCCATGGACTTCAACGCTCTGTACCACGCCAACTTCAAGCTGTTCGACGACGCCGTCACCGACTGGTCAACGCTCGTGAAGCACCTGGCGGACCTGAAGAAGGAAGCCGAGGACGACCTGCACAAGGCTGCGCTCAAGGCCGACTGGGTCGGGGTGAACGCGCAGGTGTCCCGAAAGTTCATCGGCAAGACCGCCGGCGAGTTCGGCGACGCCCACACACAGGCCACCACGATCCACAACATCCTGGTCGACACCCAGGGCGAGTTGAAGTCGTTCCACCAGCAGCTCAAGGACGCCGTCTCACGCGGGCAGAAGAAGAACCTGACCGTCGTCGACGACGGCGACGGGAAGTTCTCGGTCATGGGCAACACGCGGCCCGACTGGGCCTCGGACCCGAGCGGCAACAAGAGCGCGACGGACCAGAAGGACGTCGACGACCTCCGCGACGAGATCCAGGGCATACTCAGCAAGGCCACCGAGAGCGACAACTCGGCCAGGACCGTCCTCATGGCGCTGGTCGACCAGGCCGAGATGGGCTTCTCCGACGCCAGCTATGCGAGCCGGGACGCGGCGGCGGACGCCATCAAGGAGGCCGACGAACTGGCGAAGCTCGCCAGGAAGAATCCGGGCGACCTGTCCGTGAAGGACTTCGACCTGCTCAACGCCGGGCTGAAGAAGTACGCGAACGACCCGCTGTTCGCCGAGCGCTTCGCCTCCACACTCGGGCCCCAGAAGACCTTGGAGTTCTGGACCGGGATCAGCGATCCGCACCGGGGCAACTACGAGCTGGGACAGAAGCGCCTCGACCAGTTCGACGACCTGCAGCGGAACCTGGGGCTGACGCTGGCCCACGCCACACAGAGCGATTCCACGGCCATGGCCGAGTGGAAGCGCACGATGATCGACCTCGGCGACAAGCCGGTCTACGGCGACCGGGGCGGCCCCATGGGCTTCCAGGTCATGAGCAACCTCATGCGGTCCGGTGACTATGACGACCAGTTCCTGAAGGACTACGGAACCAAGCTCATGGCCACCGAGCGGAAGCTCACCGGCAACGGTGAGCACGAGAACCTGATGTGGCGGTTCTCGGGCGCGAGTTCGTGGCTGAACCGGATCGGCGACGACAGCGGCAACGATCCGCTCACCGGCTATCTGAAGGGTCTGTCCAACAGCCCCGATGCGGCCACCGACTTCTTCAACGAGCAGTACGTCTCCAAGGACGACCCGGACGACCCCTTCGAACGGGACACGGACGGCAACGGCAAGAAGGGCAAGGTGTCGCTGTCGAACTTCCAGTACCTGTTCGAGGAGCGGGACTGGCCCAAGGAGACGGACGCCCACGGGGAGGATCTGTTCACGGGCCAGAACAATCTGGCACTGGCCCTGGAGGCGGCCACGACGGGACATCCGGCCGGTGAGTTGCCCACGGCGGACACCCCGCCGCACGACGCGGGTCAGGCGAAGCTGGTGGAGGACATCTTCCATTCGGTGTCGGAGAAGCCGGACCGGCTGACCGGTCACGGCTACATGTCGGACAGCATGGGCCAGATCGCCGCGGAGTACATGCCCGACATCCACCGGGGCCTGCACGCGGGCGACGCCAGCGAGAAGACCCTGTTCCCCCTGGCGGGTACGGCGGCCGATCTCGACGAGCGGGACATCAGCCGGTTCCTGTACGCCGTCGGCCAGAACCCCGAAGGCTACGCCGCGGTCAACCTCGGTCAGCACAGCTACACGACGCAGCTCATGCAGCATCACTTCGCGCACCCGACCGCATACGTCGAAGATGCCTCGTTCTCCCAGGCCGACAACCTGAAGCAAGGCGCCGACCACATCGCACGCACAGCGGGCGAGATCGAGGGCCTCATCGGGGCCGGCCGCGCCTACCAGGGCGAGCTCGACGGAGGAGCGAAGGACGCCGAGTACAACGCCGCGATCGAGAGCGCGGGAACCTGGGGCGGCACGGCCATCGGCATCGGCATCGGCATGGCCACGGAGCCGATCACCGGTCCCGGCGGTGCCATCATCGGTGACGTGGCCGGTACCGCGGCCGAAGAAGTCATCGGCAAGATTACCGAAGGAGCCATGCGCGACAGCTCCGGAGAGATCATCTACCGCAATGGCGAGAGCTTCCAGGACACCTCCGACTCGACCTACAAGATGGTGGAGCTGGCCGCCCAGAAGGCGGGGCAGAACACCGGCCACCGCTATCCGATGATCGAGGCGTCGGTGGCCACCTCTGCCCAGGACGGGTTCAACACCTCTGGTCGCCTGGTCCACCAGTACCTCGACGGCGAGGGAATCCCCCGGCAACTCGACACGGAAGACTGAGACGTTGGCATCCACTCGTACCAAGTCCCTGCTCGCGGGAGGAGCGGCGCTGCTGCTCTGCCTTGCCGCCGGTGCCCTCTACGCGCTGGGCCTGCCGCCCTTCAAGGACAAGAAGGGCGAGATCAAGGCGGCGGAGGTGTGCAGGACGCTCGGTTCCCCGTCCAGCAGTGCCGCCGCACTGCAGCGTGTCCTGCCCGACAGGTCCTCCTACGCCTTCCAGGACGCCGTGACCGACCCTCGTCGGGACGACAGGGACTCGAGCTACTCCGCTTCCTGTTTCGTCAACGGCGACGGGAAGCCGCTGGTGGTGGTCACGGCCGAGATGGCGCAGTACGACAAGCCGGACGCCTGGGTGAAGGACGTGGTGGAGAACCATCGGCCGGCCTCCTCGGTGAGGCCCTTCTCCGCCGGCGACAGGGCGATCGCCTCGGACAGGGTCGCCGCCGTCTACCTCCCCTGTGCCGCTCGTGCGTCCGGCCCGCATCTGAGCGTCGTCGCACAGCTCAAGCAGCCGGGCGGCGCCGACGACGATCAGCTGCGGAAGGGACTGATCTCGCTCGTCCGGAATGCCGCGCTCTACGCGCACCAGAACGCGAAGTGCGATGCACCCTCCGAAGTGACGCCGTGACCACTGCCCGGCGAGCCGTGGCAGCCGTCCCGGCGCTCGCGGTGCCCGGCACCACGCGATGAGCGTGTGGACGGCGGCTGCCGGCGCCCGGGCGAATGCCCCGGGTCCGTCTCGGCGGACAACAGCGCTCGGGTTGCTGCGCGGACCTCACACGACGTGAAGGCGCCGGCTGTGCGCGCCCTCGTCGGGGCGACTGCCGTGCCCGGAGCGACGCTCGCCGGACCGCGTCCGTCCGCCGGTCCGGGGCCACCGTCGCGGGTCGGCCGGGCGGGCAGGGGTACCTCCGCCAAACTCTCACGCGTCCTTGCAGGGCGTCCTGAGCACCGGTCGGCCTCCGGACGCCCGCCTCGGAAGTCGTCGTCTCGGGGCCCGGGCCGTGAGGCCCGCGGAGGAGTCCGGCGTGGACTTCACGCCCGGCCCTCCACGGCCCGTCGTCTCCTCCGAGCGTCGCGCAGGGCCACCGCTCCCCCGCCCAGGGCCGCCACCAGGACCGCGACGCCCACGGAGACGTACGTCGCGATGCGGGCGGTGCGTTCCTGCGGGGTCTCGCCGAGGGTGAGTTCGGCGGGCGTGGGGGCCTCCGCGTGGGTGAGGCCCGAGTCGGGGCGGGGGGACTCGATCGGGTGATCGTCCTCCGTGAGGGCGCGGACCGGGTCCACCACTCCCCAGCCGACCAGGCGGTCATTGCCGGGGATGGCGCGTTCGGCGGTCTGTTCGATCTGGGCCACGATCTCGCGCGGCGTCCAGTCCTTGTGCTTGGCCTTGATCAGCGCGGCGACGCCGGCCACGTAGGGGGCGGAGAAGCTCGTGCCGTTGTCCGAGCAGTGGCCGCCCTTCGGGACCGTGGAGATCATGTCGACGCCGGGGGCCGCGACGCCGACGAAGTCGCCGGGCTGGGAGAAGGGCGCGCGTTCGTTGTTGCGGTCGGAGGCGGCCACGGCGAGGACACCGGGGTAGGACGCCGGGTAGGTGTCCTGGTTCTTGCCGTTCAGGCCGTTGTTGCCCGCCGAGGCGACGACGACGACGCCCGCGCCGAGTGCCTCGTCGACCGCCCTGTGCAGGCCCTCGTCCGGGGCAGCGCCGGTCGTGTCCTGGGAGATGTTGATGACGTCGGCCTTCTCCTTGATCGCGTGCCGGATGGCCGTGACGAGGGTGGCGGCCGTGCCGTGGCCCTCCGCGTCGTTCTGCTTGATCGGGATGATCGTGGCCTCGGGGGCGAGGCCGACGAAGCCCGTGCCCTCCATGGGGCGGGCCGCGATGATGCCCGCTACGCGCGTGCCGTGTCCGACCGTGTCCGTCGTGCCCTTGTCGTTGCCGCGGTCCTCGATGGGCTGCCCCTTCGTGTCCTTCCGCGGCAGGAAGTTGGCGCCCAGGGACGCGTTCACGGCGCCGGTGAGCTGCGGGTTGGCCGTGTCGACGCCGGTGTCGATGACGGCGACCCTGACGCCCTTGCCCTTCGACTCGCTCCACAGCTCGTCGAGGTTGACGCGCTGCAACGCCCAGGGGGTGCTGGAGTACTTGTGGTTCGTCTTCGAGAACGTGCACTGATCGGAAGCGGTGTCCGCCGTGGCCGCCGGGGCCGCCAGAAGGGTGGCGGACACGGCCGCGGCCACGGTCAGGGTGGTGCGGCGACAGGTCAGGGGCGTCAGGGTGGTGCGGCGGCGGAGCGGGGGCGTCATCGGTGTAGGCCTCGGGAGCATCGTCGTACCCCTCAGGAACCCTGCGGCTGGCGGGCCGCCGCGGTCGACAGGCGGGGGCCGGTCGGCAGGAACTCCGACCAGGGGGCGGGGATCGGCGCGGGGCTGACGTCGGCGTAACCGAGGCGGGTCTGTGCCAGCTTGGCCTCCTGCTGGAGTTGCTTGCGCTTCGGGTCCGACATGCCGACGCCCTTGTCGTCGCCCGCGCTGTCGTCGTTGGACTGGAGGGCGTAGCGCAAGCCGGTGTCGGTCACCAGGAACACCCCGCCGACGGTGGTCTTGGTGCCCTGGAACTGCCGGTAGAGCTGGCCGGAGCCGGCGGTGACGTACGCGCTGGAGGAGCCGGTGGGCAGGACTGCCGGGAAGTCGGTGCCGGCCCAGGTGCTCAGGGTGGTCTCGCCGTTGTCGGGGTCGACGTGGTTCAGGACGTTGCAGATGGTGTTGCGGCTGCCGCCGGCCGTGGAGGGGCTGTTGACCGCCTTGGGCTTCTCGGTGGGCCACTTGTGCTCGGCGGCGAAGGGCTCGCCCCGGGTGATGGCGCCCGCGCTGACCTCCAGTGCGTGTCCGGCCTGGCCGAGCCTCACGAGGTTCTCGCTGGTGAGGAGGAGCTCGGCGACGAAGTCGGAGACGGGGGCGACCCGGCCGGGCAGTACGACGAAGTGCTGCTCCTGGCCGTTGACCGGCGCCCGGAGCACCATGCCGACACGGTTGGCCTTCTCGTCCAGCTGGCCGGGGGCGTGGGCGGCGGTGGCGGGGACACCGGTGATCGGCGGGAAGGTGATCGCGTCGCCCTCGTGCAGGGTCGCGATCCACTCCTTGGTCACCTGCTGCGGGGTGCGGTCGGCGCCCACGAGGGTCTGGAGGAGCAGACTGTTGCCGGCGGCCACCGGGTAGGCCCAGCCGTGGGCGTCGACGACGTACCGCTTCTTGTCCGGGGTGGCGACGTAGAGGAGTTCGCCGCCGTGCAGCTTCTCCTTGGGCCCCGTGAGCCTGTCCTGGTCCCGCTCGGCGAGGACGAAGGCGGCCTTCTGGATGGAGCTGCCGCTGCCGCTGGGGCGTTCGCACACGGCCCACTCCTTGGCCGCGCCGGCCTCCTTGTCGGAGGGCAGCCGGTCGGGGGCGTAGGGGATGCCGATGGTGACGCCGTGCGGGATCTTGCCGTTGTCGAGGATCGACTCGTCGACGGTGACGACGTCCACGCCGCTCTGGGTGTCGAGGACGAGCTTGGCCGATGCCATGTTCAGGACCGGGTGGAGCTGGACCTTGTGCTTCGTCTCCAGCACGACGTACCGGGTGGTGGACTTGCTGGCGATGATCACCTTCTGCCCCGGCTTGTCCCAGTCCTGCGGGGCCGTCGGCTTGAACATGCCCCAGGCTCCGAAGGCCGCCAGGACGACCACACCGAGGATGGCGCTGGGGACGATCGCGCGCAGCGGCCGGGGCGCCCCCTCGTCGGAGCCATCCGGTGACGACTGCACGAACGACGCGAGCATGCGGCGCTTCGCGAAGGTGTAGGCGTTGAGTTGGTCCCGCCGAGATGCCATCTGTGCCTGTTTCTCCCCGTGTCTCACGCGGAGCGCGCCCGGGGACCACGCTCCCCCGCCCTCCGTTGTCGGACCCGGCCCCTACTATGCCTGGTACGGAGCCGGTCTCGTGGAGCGGGTAGGGTACCTGGGCCCTCAAGGGCCTTGTTCGGTGGCCTGGTTCCAGTGAGTTGTGAGCAAATCGGGGGGATGGAGTGATGGCTTCCGGAACGCGGACGCGTACGCGCGGCCGGACGGCGGCACGAGGCGGCGCCACCGGGTCCGGGACGCCGCCGCGGGGAAGGTCCGCCGGGCACGGCGGCGAGCGGCAGCAGGTCGCCCTCGGCCTCAGGCAACGGCCGGGCCGGCCCGGGTCGTTCCGTTTGCAACGGCTCATGCTGGTGGAGCTGGCGGCGGCCGTACTGCTCGTCGGCTGGGCCCTCGGCATGGCGGCCCTGGTGCCGGCCGCGGTGGTCGCACTGCTGCTGGTCCTGCTGGCCTTCGCACGGCGGCGCGGGCGGTCCCTGCCGGAGTGGCTTGCCACCGCGCGGGAGATGCGGGCCCGGCAGAAGCGGGCCGAGAACACCTCGATACCGCCGGGCACGGAGCCCGGACTGGTGCCGGCGGTGGAGTGCGAGCCGGCCCTGCGCACGTACTCGTACGGCGCGCGTGACCGGCGGCCGGTCGGCATCGTCGGGGACGGCACCTTCGTCACGGCCGTGCTCCAGGTGGAGGCCGACGCGACCGCGCTGCGGGCCGAGCGGAGCCGCCAGCCGCTGCCGCTGGGCCTGGTGCGGGACGCGCTGGAGGTGGACGGGATCCGCCTGGAGTCCGCCCAGATCGTGCTGCACACGCAGCCCGCACCCGCGCTGCACCTGCCCCAGCAGTCCGTGGCCGTCGCCAACTACCTTCCGCTCCAGGAGCAGACCGGTGCCCCGGCGGTCCGTATCACCTGGATCGCGCTCAAGCTCGATCCCGAGCTGTGCGCGGAGGCCGTGGCCGCGCGCGGCGGCGGGCTGACGGGGGCGCAGAAGTGCGTCGTCAGGGCCGCGGACCATCTGGCGAGCCGGCTGACCGGCGCCGGGTTCCGGGCGCGGGTGCTGGACGAGGAGGAACTGGTCGCCGCGCTCGCCACCTCGGCCTGCGCCAATCCACTGGTCACCGCCGAGGCCGGACGCAGTGAGACCCGGGAGCGGCGCACGGAGGAGTCGGGCCGCAGCTGGCGCTGTGACAACCGGCGGCACACGACGTACTGGGTGCGGCGCTGGCCCCAGCTGGGCGCCGGCCGGGCCGGGTCCCTGCCGCAGTTCGTGGCCGGGGTCACGGCGGTACCCGCCCTGGCGACGACCTTCAGCCTGACGCTCGCGCGCGGGGAGCGGCAGGAGGTGTCGCTGTGCGGGCACCTGCGGGTGACCGGACGCAGCGACGACGAACTCGTGGCGGCGCGCCGCGCGTTGGAGGGTGCGGCCCGGCAGGCCGGGGCCGGTCTGGCCCGGCTCGACCGCGAGCAGCTGCCCGGCATGCTGGCCACTCTGCCCCTCGGAGGTGCGCGATGACGACGATTCCGACGACCGCCCCGGCGGCGGGCACGCCGGTGCAGGGGGCGCGGGAGGCGTCCGTGCCGCGGCGGGCGGTCGAGCGGCTGCGGCACGGGCTCGGACTGGTCGGGCCCCGGCACGGCCGGCACGGAGTGTCCGTGCAGCAACTGGACGCGCTCGCGCTGCCCATCGGTGACGACGGCGTGGTGGCCGGCGTGGACGCCGAGGGCCAGCCGGCCGTACTGGGCATCAACCGGCCCACGCCGTACGACGTCGTCCTGATCGGCGGTCTGTGGACCGCGCAGGTGCTGGCGCTGCGCGCCGCGGCCACCGGTGCCCGGGTCGCCGTGGAGACCGGCCGGCCGCAGTCGTGGATGCAGATGGTGCATGCCATGGGCGGCGGGCAGAACGGACTGTCCGTGTACGACGTCGGGCGGGTCCCGCCGCAGGGCGCCTCTGCCGGTACGCCGGTGCTCGTGGTGCGGGACTGCGGTATGCGGCCCCCGCGCGGCCGGGTGGTGTCCGGGCCCTGGCAGTCGGTGCTGACCCTGCTGCCGTATCTCAGCCCCGTCGCGCCCCGACTGCTCAGACAGGCCCGGCTCACCGGCATCCAGCGGGTCTCGCCGGACGAGGCGGCGGAACTGGGGCGCACGATGGGGCTGTCGCGGACCGAGGTGGAGTCGCTGCCGGCGCTACCCGACGGTGTCACCCTGTGGTGCACCGACCGTGACCGGCAGTACGTGCTGACGCAACCCACCGACGCCGAGATCGGATTGTTGGGTACACCCCGCCGGATGGACTGAACTGCCCTCGTCCGCCCCTTTTGTTCAGGCTGTCATGGGGGGTGGTACGGGGGTGGCCGGGAGCTCCGGCCGTTTGGTGACCAGCTGGGCGAGTGCGCGGAAGCGGACGGCCCTGCCACGGTGTGCCTCGTGGTGATTAGGCTGGGAGCGGGCGCGATGGCGGGAACGTGGAAGGACCGGGCGTCGGTGTCCCGGGGGAAGAGGGTCCGGTGCGTCGGACCGCCCCGAACGACTACGGACGACTCGGTACGACACGACATGGTCGCCCCGGCACCGCATGAGGGTGCTCGACCACACCAGGAGGAACTGTGAGCAGCGATCGGGACGGGATGCGCGGGGGCTGGGACACACCCGGCGATGACCAGCCCGACGCGGAGGCCGTCGAGACCACCGGTGAGTTCACCATCGACTACGCCCCGCCTGCCTGGTACACGCAGAACGCGTCCGGTACCGCGGGGGGCTCCGGCACTCCCGCGGGTTCCGGAGGCATGAGCGGTTTCGGCGGGCCGGGCGGCTCCGGTGCCGTCGGCGACCCGGGTGCTCCGGCCGCCTCCGGGGTGCCGTCGTTCCCTGCCGCCCCACCGGTCCCGGGCCCGAAGCCGCCGACCGCGCAGCCGCTGGGCACGCCGCCGCAGGGCACTCCCTTCAGCGCGTCGCAGGACACTCCGTTCAGCGCGTCGCAGGGTGCTCCGTTCACCCCGTCGCAGGGTGCTCCGTTCACCCCGCCGCAGGGTGCTCCGTTCACCCCGCCGCAGGGGACCGCCTACGCGCCGCCCGGGCCCGTGCAGGGCTCCCCGTCCACTCCACCGCAGGGGGCGCCGTACGCGCCGCCCGCGCCACCGGTCGGCGATCCCGCCCCGGTGCCGCGGCTGCCCGAGGGCTTCGAGCCGCAGCAGCCTCAGCCGGGCCCGCAGGAGGCACCGGCCGTCTCGGCCGCGGCGGGGCCGGAGACGGACAACGGCGATCTGGAGAGCGGGGCGACCATGCGGTTCTCCGCCGTCGCCCTGAAGCGCCAGATGGCCGAGATCGCCGAGCGCACATCACCTCCGGGGACGCCGGAGGAGTTCGCGGGCGGGGGCTCGACGGGCGACCCGGCGGAGGATTCCAGTTCGGTGGGCCGGGAAGAGACCGGAGCCGTCTCCGGTACGACAGGCTCCGCCGGTTCCTCGGACACCTCGGGTTCCACGACCGGCTCCGGCACCTCGGACGTCCCCGGTGCGGAGGACCCCGCCGGCGCCGGTTCCTCGGCCGCCGGGAGCGCCTCCGGTGCCGGGGGCACCGACGCTGGTGTCGTCACCGGGGGGTTGGGGGACGACGCCGCCGCGCAGGACGACGTGGTGACGGAGGCCGCCGTCTCGGGGGGCTCCGCCTCCGACGGGGACGAGGAGCGGGTCGGGGACGGCCCGAGTGACGCGGCCGAGGGATCGGCCGCACCGGGTGCCGTGGAGCCGGTCGCGGCGGAGGCGGGGGTCCCCGAGACGTCCGCGTCCGAGGCAGGGGTACCGGAGACGTCCGCAGCCGGGGCAGGAATCCCGGAGACATCCGCCGCCGAGGCGGGAGCCGCCGAGGCCGTGCGTCCGGGCGGGCCGGACGGCTCCACCGGCGCCGCGCCGACCGACGCCCCGCAGTCCTCGGACACCGCGGCGGCGAACGGGGGCTCCGGGAACGCCGTGGCCCCGGGCAGTGTGCCTCAGCAGCGCCCGTCGACGGACAGCACCCCGGGTGACGGCACTCCGGCCGGCGGCACTCCGACCGACGGTGCCTCGGACGACACCGCGCCTGCGGCAGCCGCGCACCACGCGGACGCCGAGCAGGCGGGCACCCCGCAGACGGGCGCCGCCCAGCCGGGCGGCTACGGCTTCCCGCACCCCTCCGCAGCGCAGCCCGTCACGGCCCACGCGGGAACGACGGAACCCGGTACCCCGCAGACGGGCGCCCCCCAGCCGGGCGGCTACGGCTTCCCCCCGCCTGCCGTGGCGCACCCCGGAACTCCTGGGCACGGTGCCCCGGGAGCCGGTGCCGTCCAGACCGGCCCCGGCGCCCCGCCGCCCGTTCCCCCGGCCCCGCAGGGCACCCAGCCCGGCTGGGCCCCGCAGAACGGGCTGCCCCCGCTGCCGCCCTCGTACCAGCCCGCCGCCCCGGCGCCCGCGGCGCAGTGGCCCGCCCAGACCGGGCAGCCCACCCCTCCGGCCCCGCAGCAGCCCGGACCGCTGCCCGGCGACCAGCCGCGGCCAGCCGGGCCGGGTCCGGCCGGCGGTGCCGGTGGGCCCGGTCCGCAGCCACCGTTCCAGCCGCAGGCACCGCAGCCCGCGCCCGCCGCGTGGAACCAGCCGCAGCAGCCCACCGCGCCGGCAGCCGGTCAGCAGCCGGCGCCCAACGGCCCGACGCCGCCCGGCGGCTACGGCTTCCCTCAGCCCGGCGCACCCAACTCACCCGCCCAGCCCGACGGTTTCGGCGTCCACCCAGCCCCGGCGCAGATCCCGGCCCAGGCACAGGTTCCTGCCCAGGCCCCGGCTCCCCTGCCGAACCCGAACGGTCCCGCACCGTCAGGCGGTTACGGCTTCCCTCAGCCCGGAATGCCCAACCCACCGGCCCAGTCGGGCGGTTACGGATTCCCGCACCAGGGAGGCCCCAACCCGCAGCCGCAGCCCGGTGGATACGGGTTCCCCCCGCCTCCGCAGGCCCCGGACGGCGGTCCCGCCGCCATGTCCGACGCGTCGCAGACGGCCCCCCAGGCCCCGGTCGACCCCCGCTCCGGTGCGGCGTGGCCGCAGCCCATCCAGCATGACCAGCGGCAGCCGACCAACCCCGGTGCCGCGCCGCTGGGTTACACCGCCGCCGTCGAACTGTCCGCGGACCGGCTGCTGAACAACCGGCGGCAGAAGGCGAGGAGCGGCCGGCCCACGGCGGCGGCGTCGCGGTTCAAGCTGGGCGGCAGGAAGGAGGAGGCCGAGCGGCAGCGCAAGCTGGAGCTGATCCGCACGCCGGTGCTGTCGTGCTACCGGATAGCGGTCATCAGCCTCAAGGGCGGCGTCGGCAAGACGACCACGACCACCGCGCTCGGCTCCACCCTGGCCACCGAGCGGCAGGACAAGATCCTCGCCATCGACGCCAACCCCGACGCCGGTACGCTCGGCCGCCGGGTGCGCCGCGAGACCGGGGCGACCATCCGCGACCTGGTCCAGGCGATCCCGTACCTGAACTCGTACATGGACATCCGCCGGTTCACCTCCCAGGCGCCCTCGGGTCTGGAGATCATCGCCAACGACGTGGACCCGGCCGTCTCCACGACGTTCAACGACGAGGACTACCGGCGCGCGATCGACGTGCTCGGCCGGCAGTACCCGATCATCCTGACCGACTCGGGCACGGGTCTGCTCTACAGCGCGATGCGCGGCGTGCTCGACCTCGCCGACCAGCTCATCATCATCTCGACGCCTTCGGTGGACGGCGCGAGCAGCGCCAGTACGACCCTGGACTGGCTGTCCGCGCACGGATACGCGGACCTGGTCTCGCGATCGCTCACGGTGATCTCGGGTGTCCGGGAGACCGGCAAGATGATCAAGGTCGAGGACATCGTCTCCCACTTCGAGACGCGGACCCGCGGAGTGGTGGTCGTGCCCTTCGACGAGCATCTGGCCGCCGGTGCGGAGGTCGATCTCGACATGATGCGGCCCCGGACGCGCGAGGCGTACTTCAACCTCGCCGCCATGATCGCCGAGGACTTCGTACGGCACCAGCAGGCACACGGGCTGTGGACCAGCGACGGCAACCCGCCGCCGGTGGCCGCGCCGCCGATGCCCGGCCAGTCCGTGCCCGGCCAGCCCATGCCGGGTCAGCCGATGCCCGGCCAGCCCATGCCGGGTCAGCCGATGCCTGGCCAGCCCATGCCTGGCCAGCCGCCGATGGGCCAGCCGTACGCCGGTGGCCAGCCCTACCCGCAGGCACCGCAGGCTGCGCAGCCCCATCCGCAGGGCCAGCAGGCGTACCCGCAGGGGCAGCAGCCGTACCCGCCCCAGCAGGGACAGCAGCCCTACCCGCAGGCCGCTCCCGGGCAGCCGTACCCGCCGCAGCAGGCGCAGCAGGCGCAGCAGGCCTACCCTCCCCAGCAGGCGCACCAGCCGTATCCGCCGCAGCCCGGTCATCCGCAGCAGCAGGAGCCGCCGCAGGCCCAGCACCCGCAGGAGGGACAGCAGCCGCCTCAGGCACCGCCGCAGCAGTAGGCGGCAGCCGGCAGTCGGCAGTCGGCAGTCGGCAGTCGGCAGCAGTTCGGCATGCCGGGGCGGTCGCAAACATCTGCGACGGCTGGCCGAGGCGGCCGCAGCCGGCAGCGGACCGCTGCGGACCGCGCAGACCGCTGCAGACCGCTGCAGACCGCGAACGAGCGGTACGACGAAGGGCGGCCGGTGCTCACCGCACCGGCCGCCCCTTCGCGTCGTGGAACTGGTGTAACTCCTGGAACCCGCGTAACTCCTGCAACCTGCGCGACTCGTGCAACCCGCGGCGGCCCTCGGGGGGGGGGGGCTACGCGTCCGCCGCCACGATCTCCCGGCACCGCTTCACGTCCGCCGCCATCTGCTCCAGCAATGCCTCCAGCGACTCGAACTTCGCCTGGCCGCGCACGTACGCGAGGAAGTCGACGGCGACGTGCAGGCCGTAGAGGTCCAGGCCGACGCGGTCGATCGCGTACGCCTCGACCGTGCGCTCGGTGCCGTCGAACTGCGGGTTCGTGCCGACGGAAATCGCGGCCGGCATGGCCTCGCCGTCGACGTGCAGATAGCCGGCGTACACACCGTCGGCGGGGATCGCGGTGTGCGGGAGCGTCTCGACGTTGGCCGTCGGGAAGCCCAGTTCGCGGCCGCGCTGGGCACCACGGACGACGATGCCCTCCACCCGGTGCGGGCGGCCCAGGATCTCCCTGGCCCCTTGGACGTCGCCCTCGGCGACCAGGCGGCGGGTCAGGGTCGAGGAGAACGCCTCGCCGCCGCCGGCCTCGCCGGTGACGTACAGGTCGACGACCTCGACCTCGAAGTCGTAGATCTTGCCCTGCTCGGTGAGGAACTCGACGTTGCCCGCCGCCTTGTGGCCGAAGCGGAAGTTCGGGCCCTCCACGACCGCCTTGGCGTGCAGCTTGTCCACCAGGACCTTCACGACGAAGTCGGCGGGCGACAGCTTCGAGAACTCGGTGGTGAAGGGGAGGATCAGGACGGCGTCGACGCCCAGCTCGGCCATGAGTTCGGCGCGGCGGTGGTGCGGGGCGAGCAGGGGCGGGTGGCTGCCGGGACGGACGACCTCGCTGGGGTGCGGGTCGAAGGTGACGACCACGGCCGGCACGCCCAGCTCGCGGGCGCGGTCGACGGCGTGCTTGATGATCAGCTGGTGACCACGGTGGACGCCGTCGTAGGAACCGATGGTGACGACGCTGCGCCCCCAGTCCTGGGGGATGTCCTCCAAGCCACGCCAGCGCTGCACTGTGACCGCTCCTCGAACCCGTGTCCGTGTCTACCTGACTCTTGTGCAGGTCTAAGGGTGCCATGCCGGGTGGCCGGCTCCGGCATCGGCATGGAGCCTGTGACGGGTCGCACGCTCAGGGTGGCGCTTCACCCGGCCCGCAGCCTCCGCGCCGCTCATGCCGGCCGTGCCGAGGGCACCACTCACGCCGCCCGCGTCACCCAGTCCGCCCAGGCCACCGGCACTGCCCCGGCCACTCACTCCGCCCGGGCCACCACCACTTCCGCCGGCCGCTCACCCCACCACACCGCCGCTTCCGCCGGCCGCTCACTCCGCCCAGGCCACCGCCACAGCTCCGGCACTCCCCCCGCTCACGCCACTCAGGCCCCTCATGCCGCTCATGCCGGAACACGTACGCCCGCCAGGTTCTCGAGCATGCGGCGGGTGCTGGGGCCGACCACGGCGGCCCAGTCGTCCGGGGCGTCGGTCAGCCAGCGGGTCATGAGGGCGGCGAATCCCGGCACGTGCCGGCCCAGGTCGACCAGGCCCCGGTCGAAGCGGGTGGCTCCCTCGGGGGTGCGGACGAGGAGCAGGCCGGTGCGGTGGACCAGTCCGCGCACCTCCTCGTCCTGCCGGCCGCACCCGTCTCCGGCCGCCGCGTGCAGGACGGCGTCCAGGACCGACGGCTCCCGCTCGTGCGTGAACACGACCTCCAGGAGTTCGCGGCGCAGTGGCCGCGAGGCGGGCGTGCCCGCGGCTGCGAGGACGAGGGCGAGGGCCGCCCGGACCTGTTCGGGGCCGCCGTCGAGCAGACCCGTGACGAGGGGCAGCAGTACGGGCCGGACGGTGGGCCCCTGCTCCAGCCGCCGGTCGACGTAGGCGGCGACGTGCCCGGCGGTCTCCGGGCGCAGCCGCACCACCTCACCGACGAGGGCGGCGACGCGGCGGGCCAGGGCCGGGGTGGTGACGTCGGCGAGGGTGCGCAGGGTGTCCCCGGCGTCCGGGCCGAGCAGGCGGGCGCGGAAGGTCTCCAGTACCGGTTCGGGGTGGGTGGTCAGGGCGGGGACCAGAGCGCCGGCCGGGACATGCGGGTCGCCGTCGGCGAAGTGGCGCAGGACCGCGGCGAGGTGCTGGTCGCGGGTGTCCGGGTCGCGGACCAGAAGGGCCAGGGCGCCGCCGTGCAGCGTGCAGTCGGCGGGGCGGGCGAGGAGGGCGAGTGCGGCGTGGCGCAGCAGTTCGCGGTCGGCCGCCGAGCGGACGTGGGGGGCCGCGCGCAGTCCGAACGTCACCGCCGCGACCCGGCGGGCGGGGCGCTCGTCGTGTGCCCAGCGGGTCACGGCCCGGCAGAGCGCGGACGGCTCGTCCTCGGCGAGGGTGGCGAGCAGTTCGTCGGCACGCCGGTGCGCGCTGCGCACCAGCACCTCGACGAGTTCGTCCAGGGCGGCGTGCCGGTGGGTGTGCAGCAGCGCCTGCGCGGCGGTGGCCACGGTGGCGTGCGGGGTCGCGGGCAGCGGCCGCTCGTCGTCGAACCAGTGGGTCAACTGCCGCTGTACGGCGACGGGCTGGGCGGCGAGCAGCCGGGCGGCGGCGTCGAGGTAGCGCTCGCCCGGCGTCGGCGGCGCCAGGTCCGCCAGGACGAGCCGGCGCAGCAGGTCGAGCCGCTCGGCGTCGCAGACGGGCACGGCGGTCCAGAAGGCCGGCCCCAACTCGGCGGGTACGGGCCGCCGTTCGCGCCGCCAGGCGACGATGCGGTCGGCGAGCGGGCGCAGTACCTCGGTGTACGGCGTCGCGTCCGGCACCTGGAGCAGGGTCCGGGCGAGCAGCCGGGCGGCCCACCAGGAGCCCGGATCGCGGTCCAGGACCTCGGCGAAGTCACTTAGCCGTACGGAGAGTTGCCGGTGGCCGTGCTGACGGGCGAGGAGGAGCAGAGCCTGGACGACCGGCCCGACGCGGTGACGGGGCACGGGGACGGGGTGGGCCTCCCCGGCGCCGCGGGGGCGGTGGACGAGGGCGTGCAGGGCTTCGTCCAGGTCGAGGTGGAGGCCCTGGATCCAGTCGGCCAGCTCCTCGTGGGCGAAGCGGTAGCCGTCGCCGGCCGGGACGAGGAGGCCTTCGGCCAGGACGGCGGAGGCCCAGCCGGTGCCGCCGCCCAGCCGGGCCGGGGCGGGCCCCCAGGGGAAGACCTCCTCGAACGACGCCTGGTCGAGCCCGCCCTGGCCGGGGCCGAGACTGCGCCGGGCGGCCTCGTGCACCTGTCCGGCCACCCGTGCCGCGAGCCGTCGTACGGCCGTGCCGCGCAGCCCGTTCTCGGCGGCGATCCGGACCGCGGTGCGCAGGCACATCAGGTCGAGGTGGGCGGCGAACACGTCGTGCCGGTCGACGGGGCCGGCGGCGGCCGGGGTGTCCGGTGCGGCGGCGAGGATCTCGGAGAGCAGCCGCAGGGTGAGCGGGTGCCGGGCGTCCCGGTCGCCGAGCGCACCGTCGGGGATGCCGTAGCGGGCGCGGGCCAGGCGCGCCTCGTCGTCGCCGAGTTCGGCGAGCCACACACAGGGCGGCAGCGGCTCGAACCGGCCGCCGGCGACAGCGGCATCGCCAGCGCCTGCGCCTGCGCCTGCGCCAGCGGCGTCGCCAACGCCTGCGGTATCGGCGGCGCCTGCGACCAGGGCGTAGGGCAGGCCTGCCGGCACGCCGAGAGGATCGGCTCGCCCGTCCGGCGCGGGAGAGAGACCCGCGTTACCGGCCGGAGCGCGCGACGAACCCGCGTGCCCCGCCGGCTCGGGAGACGAACCCGCGTCATCCGTCAGAGCGCGCGACGAACCCGCGTCATCCGCCGGCTCGGGAGACGCCGTCGGCGCAGGGGACTCACTCGCCGCAGAGGACGCACTCGGTGCGGAAGACGGGCCCAAGGACGGACTGGGCCCATAAGCCGGACCCGAGGACGGACTCGGCCCATAAGACGGCCCCGGAGACGGACTCGGCGCAGGGGTCGGACTCGGGTCCACGGGCGGCGGTGTCGGATGGGGCCGTGAAGTGCAGAGCAGGTCCGCCGGCGAGCGGGCCCCGGTCCGGTCCCAGCCGTGCGGGATGTGCAGCAGGTCCGCCGGGAACTGGGCGCCGGCCCGCTCCCAGTACTCCTCCCGGCAGGCCACCACCAGCCGCGCCCCGGTCTCCCGCAGCCAGTCGGCGGTCGCCCGGGCCCACTCGGGCAGCCGGTGGGCCAGGATCGGGGGCATCTCCTCGGGGCCGTCGAGGAGCAGCAGCAACCGGCGGCCGGCGCGGACGGCGAGACGGGCCAGGCGTTCGGGGGTGACGTCGCCGAGGTCCTCGCCGTGCCCCGGGCGGGAGGCGGAGACGATCCGGGCCGCCCGTTCCAGGGCGCGGCCCGCGGCGTCGGCCACGGACGCGTCGGTGTCCTCGAGGTCGGCGCCGCGCAGCCACAGCGTGGGGGCGGCACACTCGCCCCGGCCCCGGCGGGCCGCGAGGGCCGCGAGTTCCGTCGTACGGCCGCTGCCCGGGGCGCCGACGAGTCCCAGCACGCTCCGGTCGCCGTCGGCGAATGCCGTCAACTCCCTGGCCACTTCGACCCGTTCGACGGGCTCCACCGTGCCGGTGCGGGTGCCGTGCGGGCCGTCCTGGGGCATCGAGGTGGCGGTCAGCTCCTGGATGCCGGCGAGGTTCAGATCGGCGCCGTAGGCCGGGACGGTGGCCGCGTTGCGGACGAGGAGGTCCGCGAGGGGGCCGTCGGCGGGCCGCAGGGGTACCGCGAAGCCCGCGTCGCGCTGGGCGGTGTGCAGGGCCGTGCCGAGGACTCCGAGGACGGCGCCGGTACGGGCGTCGAGCACCGGCCCTCCGGCCGCCCCGCCGCCGAGCCGGAGCGCGTCCCGCCCGGCGGTGCCGATCGCCAGCTCCAAGGCGTCGTCGAGGAGGTGGAAGCGGTCCGTGGCGGTGTACGAGGCCTGGGTGGCGGCCAGCACCCGGGCCTCGCGCCAGCAGCCCGCGGCGACCCGCACATAGGTGCCGGCGTCGATCCGCTCCCGCACGGTCAGCGGCAGCGGCTCCACGCCCAGGCCCTCGGTGCGCACCAGGGCCAGGTTGCGTTCGGGCAGCGGGATGACGGCGTCGGCGCCGACCACGCAGGTGCGGTCACCGGCCGCGTGCAGCACCAGCCGGGGCAGGCCGTCGACCGCCTCGTGGCTGGTGAGAAGGGTGCCCTCGTGGTCCGCGAGGAAGCCGGTGCCGCGGGGCCGGCCGGCCAGGTCACGGACGCGGACGAGACCCGCGCCGGCCGGGCAGCCCGTGCCGTCGGCGAGATCGGCCTCGCTCTCCTCACCCCGCAGGCCCCACGTGCCCTCGGCGGACCACCCGGCACCATCGCGGCCGCCCTCGGCGAACCCACCGGCCTCGCCACGTCCGCGACCGGCACGGTGGCCGGACACACCGGCACCGCCTCGTACGCCCCACGCACCCTCAGCGGCCCCACCGCGCACACCGTGGCCGACCCCACTGACCACGTCACGCACGCCACCGGCACCGGCACCCTCACCGGACACACCGGCACCACCGCGCACCCCTTGGCCGAACCCACTGGCCTCATCACGCACGCCACCGGCCCCACCGCGCACACCGTGGCCGACCCCACTGACCACGTCACGCACGCCACCGGCACCGGCACCGGACACACCGGCACCACCCCACGCGCCCCCGGCCGACCCACCGGTACCGCCGCAGACATCCCACGCGCTCTCGGCCAGCCCACCCGTACCGTGTGTCGTCTCGTGCGTGCCGTTCACACTCGTGTCGTCCGGCGTCGCCCGGTGCCCGAATCCGGTGCGCGGGCCCCGTCCCGCCATCGCCGTACCTCCCGTCCGTCCACCTAACCTGCCCCGACGGTAGGTGCGTGGTGATCGACGGGACAGATCGCGCGGTGAACGCGCCCCCTTCCGCTCCCCTGGTTCACTCCGAGCGCCTGCCCGGACGGGTGAATAGGGGCGGGCCGCTGGATAACCCTAGGGGTGGGGGAACCGAGGGGGGGACCGTGGAGCGGCGGCAGGGGTTCACCCCCGTGGCCCGGCCGCCGCTCCACGGACAACGCTTGTGCGGGTGCCCTCGGTCACCACCACTCCACAGGCAAGCCGTCCATGCAGGTGCTCCGCCACCCCCGCGGGTGCCCCCGGCCGCCGCTCCACAGACAGGCCGTCCATGCAGGTGCCAACGGCCACCCCGTAGCTCCCCCCGGCCACGACTCCGCAGGCAAGCCACCCACCCAGGTGCCCCGGCCACCGCTCCACAGACAAGAACCACCCAGATGCCCCGGCCACGACTCCCCAGGCAAGCCGCCCACCCAGCTCCCCCCGGCCACGACTCCCCAGGCAAGCCGCCCACGCCGGTGCCACCCGGCCACCCCGTAGCTCCGCCGGCCCCGCTCCACAGGCAGCAGTCCGCGCGAGTGCTCGGGGGCCGCGATGCCTCAGCCGAAGACGGCCAGGCTCTTCGCCTTGCCCTTGTGTTCCTCGACGAGGGCGAGGAAGCGGCCCTCGGGGTCGAACACGGCGATGGGGCCGGCGCCCGCGTACTCGCCGGGCATCTCCAGCCGGACGCCGTTCAGCAGCAGCCGCGCGCGCCGCTCGTCGACCTCCCAGCGTGGGAAGGCGGCCGTGGCGGCCTCGGCGATCGGCAGCACGGTCAGCTCCTTCTGGAGCTGGTCCAGCGTGTGCGCCGCGTCGAGCTTGTACGGCCCGACCCGGGTCCGGCGCAGCGCGGTGAGGTGGCCGCCGACGCCCAGGTCGGCGCCCAGGTCGCGGGCGATGGCGCGGATGTAGGTGCCGGACGAGCAGACCACGGACACGACCAGGTCGAGGACCTGGGTGCCGTCCTCGGCGACGGCGTCGCGCACGTCGTACACCGTGAAGGAGGAGATCGTCACCGGCCGGGCGGGGATCTCGAAGTCCTCGCCCTCGCGGGCCCGCTTGTACGAGCGCACGCCGTCGATCTTGATGGCGCTGACCTTGGACGGCACCTGCATGATGTCGCCGGTCATCTTGGCGATGCCGGCGTCGATGGCCTCCCGGGTCACCCTGGAGGCGTCGGTGGACGAGGTGATCTCGCCCTCGGCGTCGTCGGTGAGGGTGTTCTGGCCCAGGCGGATGGTGCCGAGGTACTCCTTCTCGGTGAGCGCGAGGTGCCCGAGGAGCTTGGTGGCGCGCTCGATGCCGAGGACCAGGACGCCGGTCGCCATCGGGTCCAGGGTGCCCGCGTGGCCGACGCGGCGGGTCCTGGCGATCCCCCGCATCTTGGCGACCACGTCGTGCGAAGTGAAGCCCGACGGCTTGTCGACGATGACGAGGCCGTCGGGCGGGGTGGGCTTGCTGGTCATTCGGCGGCGTCGTCCGTCTCGTCGTCTTCCTCGCCCGGCTTGCGGTACGGGTCCGCGTCACCGGCGTACTTGGCGCCCGCGGACACCTCGCGCACCTTCTCGTCGGACTGGCGTGCCTTGTCGAGCAGGTCCTCGATGGTCCGGGCGGTGTCCGGGAGGGCGTCCGCCACGAAGGTCAGGGTCGGCGTGAACTTCACACCGGCGGCGGCGCCGACGGCCGAGCGGAGGACGCCCTTGGCGCTCTCCAGTCCGGCGGCGGCCGCCTGCCGCTCCTCGTCGTCGCCGTAGACCGTGTAGAAGACGGTCGCCTCCCGCAGGTCGCCCGTGACCCTGGTGTCCGTGATGGTGACGTGCGAGCCGAGCCGCGGGTCCTTGATCCCGCGCTGCAGCTTCTGGGCCACCACCTCCCGGATGAGGTCCGCCAGCCTTTTCGCCCGCGCGTTGTCGGCCACTGGTCCGTCTCCCGTTCTTTCTCTTGCTTGCGTTTCGTGGTCAGTCGTCGTCGCCGTGGAAGCGCCGTCGCACGGACAGCAGCTCCACCTCGGGGCGGCCGGCGACCAGCCGTTCGCACCGGTCCAGGACGTCGGTGATGTGCGCCGCGTCGCCGGAGACCATGGCCAGGCCGATGATCGTGCGCCGGTGGAGGTCCATGTGCTCCACCTCGGCCGCGCTCACCGCGTACTTCCGCTGGAGTTCGGCGACGATCGGGCGGACGACGGAGCGCTTCTCCTTCAGCGAGTGGACGTCGCCGAGGAGCAGGTCGAAGGACAGAGTCCCCACGTACATGTGTGTAACCGGTTCACCCGCCGGTACGGGATCGATGGCCCCGGGTCCGTGTGGGTCGGGGACATCAAGAACGGTACCGCGAACCCGTCGATGGCTCGACAGGGTTTCCCGGCACCGTCGGTTCGGGAAAAGCCGTGCTGGCCGGCGGAACCGGGGTTCCGCCGGCCAGCATCAGGACCGTGGGCCGTTACGCCCGCGGCTTCTCGCGCATCTCGTACGTCGCGATGACGTCGTCGACCTTGATGTCGTTGAAGTTTCCGAGGTTGATACCACCCTCGAAGCCTTCGCGGATCTCGGTGACGTCGTCCTTGAAGCGACGCAGGCCCTCGATGTTGAGGTTCTCCGCGATGACCTTGCCGTCGCGGATGAGGCGCGCCTTGGTGTTGCGGCGGACCTCGCCGGAGCGGATGAGCACACCCGCGATGTTGCCCAGCTTGGACGAACGGAAGACCTCGCGGATCTCCGCCGTGCCGAGCTCGACCTCCTCGTACTCCGGCTTCAGCATGCCCTTCAGGGCCGCCTCGATCTCCTCGATCGCCTGGTAGATGACCGAGTAGTACCGGACGTCCACACCTTCGCGCTCGGCCATCTGCGCCGCGCGGCCTGCCGCACGGACGTTGAAGCCGATCACGATGGCGTCGGAACCCATCGCCAGGTCGATGTCGGACTCCGTGACCGCACCGACGCCGCGGTGCAGGACGCGGATGTCGACCTCTTCGCCGACGTCCAGCTGGAGCAGCGAGGACTCGAGGGCCTCGACGGAACCAGAGGCGTCACCCTTGATGATCAGGTTCAGCTGCTGGACCTCGCCGGCCTTGAGCACCTTGTCCAGGTCCTCCAGCGACACGCGGCGCGTGCGCTTGGCGAACGCGGCGTTGCGCTCACGGGCGGCGCGCTTCTCGGCGATCTGACGGGCCGTACGGTCCTCGTCCACCACCAGGAAGTTGTCGCCCGCACCCGGGACGTTGGTCAGGCCCAGGACCTGGACCGGCGTCGACGGGCCCGCCTCGGCGACGTTGTTGCCGTTGTCGTCGAGCATGGCGCGCACACGGCCGTAGGCGTCGCCCACCACCATCGTGTCGCCGACCCGCAGCGTGCCTCGCTGGACGAGGACCGTCGCCACGGCACCGCGGCCGCGGTCGAGACGGGACTCGATCGAGATGCCCTGCGCGTCCTGGTGCGGGTTGGCCCGCAGGTCGAGCGAGGCGTCGGCCGTGAGGACCACGGCCTCAAGCAGCGAGTCGATGTGCAGACCCTGCTTGGCGGAGATGTCGACGAACATGGTGTCGCCGCCGTACTCCTCGGCCACCAGGCCGTACTCGGTCAGCTGACCGCGCACCTTGGTCGGGTCGGCGCCCTCGACGTCGATCTTGTTGACCGCGACCACGATCGGCACGTCGGCCGCCTTGGCGTGGTTGAGCGCCTCGACCGTCTGCGGCATGACGCCGTCGTTGGCCGCGACGACCAGGATCGCGATGTCGGTCGACTTCGCACCACGGGCACGCATGGCGGTGAACGCCTCGTGACCCGGGGTGTCGATGAAGGTGATCCTGCGCTCTTCGTCGTTGACCTCGGTCGAGACCTGGTAGGCACCGATGTGCTGGGTGATGCCACCGGCCTCGCCGGCGATGACGTTCGTCTTGCGGATCGCGTCGAGCAGGCGGGTCTTACCGTGGTCGACGTGACCCATGACGGTCACGACCGGCGGACGGACGACCAGGTCCTCCTCGGAGCCCTCGTCCTCACCGAACTCGATGTCGAAGGACTCGAGCAGCTCGCGGTCCTCCTCCTCGGGGCTGACGATCTGAACCGTGTAGTTCATCTCGCCGGCGAGGAGCTCCAGCGTCTCGTCGGACACGGACTGGGTCGCCGTGACCATCTCGCCGAGGTTCAACATGACCGCGACGAGCGACGCCGGGTTGGCGTTGATCTTCTCCGCGAAGTCGGTGAGGGACGCACCGCGCGACAGGCGAATGGCTTCGCCGTTGCCGCGAGGCAGCATCACGCCGCCGACCGACGGGGCCTGCATGGCCTCGTACTCCTGGCGCCTCTGCCGCTTCGACTTGCGGCCACGACGCGCGGGACCGCCGGGACGGCCGAAGGCGCCCTGCGTGCCACCACGGCCACCGGGACCACCGGGACGGCCACCGAAGCCGGGACGGCCACCGCCGCCACCGCCGGGACCACCGGGACGGCCGGCGAAACCGCCACCGCCACCGCCGGGACCACCGGGACGGCCGGCGAAGCCGCCACCGCCACCGCCACCCGGACGGCCGGCGAAGCCGCCGCCACCGGGACGACCGCCGCCGCCACCGCCGGGACGACCGCCGCCACCGGGACCGCGGCCGCCGGGGCCACCGCCGCCGGGACGCGGGCCGGCAGCCGGACGCTGCGGCATCATGCCGGGGTTCGGACGCGGGCCGCCGGCCGGGCCGGGACGCGGGCCGCCCTGCGGGCGGGGCATGCCGGACGGCGACGGGCGGGAACCGCCGGGACCCTGGGGACGCGGACCGCCGCCCTGGGCGCCGGGCGCCTGCGGACGGGGACCGGCGCCGGGGGCACCGGGACCGCCGGGACGCGGTCCGCCCTGCGGGCGCGGAGCCTGCGGGCGGGCCATGCCGGTGGAGCCACCGGAGGTGAAGGGGTTGTTGCCCGGACGGGGACCGGCCGGACGGGAGCCCGGACGCTGGCCCTGGCCACCGGAGCGCGGAGCGCCCTGGCCCGGACGGGACGCCTGGCCCTGACCGGGAGCCGGACGGCCACCGGGCTTGGGGGCACCCGGACGGGCGCCGGGACGCGGACCCTGGGCGGCCGGAGCCTGCGGGGTCTGGGCGGCCGGAGCCTGCGGGGTCTGCGCGGCCGGGGCGGCCGGCGGAGCGGTGAACTCCGGGGCGGCCGGAGCCGGACGCGGCGCGGGCTTGGGGCCCGGGACCGGACGCGGACCCGAGGCGGGCGCCGAGGACGCCGCCGGGGCGGCGGGCTGCTGCGCGGCCGGAGCCTGCGGAGCCGCCTTGGGGGCCGGCGGCCTCGGGGCAGCCGGACGTGCCGCCTGCACCGGGGAGGGCGCGGCGGGCTTGGGGGATGCCTTGCGCGGGGCGGGCTTACCGGCGGACTTGCCGTTGCCACCACCCTGGAAGGCGTCGGTCAGCTTACGTACAACCGGCGCTTCGATGGTCGAAGACGCCGAACGGACGAATTCACCGAGTTCCTGGAGCTTGGCCATGACGACCTTGCTCTCGACACCGAACTCCTTGGCGAGTTCGTATACCCGGACCTTAGCCACTTCGCTCCTTTGAGGTCCGGGTTGAAGCCGGACCGTCGCTAGTTCATGGGCGTACTCATCGCGTACTCATCGAGTGCTCATCGCAATCTCGACCTGCTTTCGACTCGCGAGGTACCAGGCCGCACGGGGTTCCGTACGGCACGTCTTACGGTGTTGCCTGCTCGGCAACTGTTGTCTGCTCGACGTATCGGCGCAACGCCTTTGTGTCGAGCGCTCCCGGGACGCGCAGTGCCCGCGGGAACGCCCGGCGGCGGACCGCCAGGTCGAGACAGACCAGGGCGGGGTGCACATAGACACCCCGGCCGGGCAGCGTACCGCGAGGATCGGGGACGCAGGCGCCCTCGATCTCCACGATCCGCAAAAGATCGTTCTTGGCCGCTCGCTCCCGGCACCCGACACAGGTGCGTTCCGGGCATGCTCGGGCGTGCGTCCGGCCAGACACGGTTAAGTCTACCTCCCCGTTCCGACCTCATCCCTACCGGGTAAAGATCGAACGGTTGTTGTCGTAAACGAAGCGACCCGCGGCCGGGATCTATTCCCCGCCCGCGACCAGGCCCTAGTCCTCAGCCTGCTCGGTGTCGGGCCTGATGTCGATCCGCCAGCCGGTGAGCCGGGCCGCCAGGCGGGCGTTCTGGCCCTCCTTGCCGATCGCCAGCGACAGCTGGTAGTCCGGCACGGTCACCCGGGCGGAGCGGGCGGCCAGGTCGACGACGTCCACCTTGCTCACCCGAGCGGGTGACAGCGCGTTCGCCACCATCTCGGCCGGGTCGTCCGACCAGTCGACGATGTCGATCTTCTCGCCGTTCAGTTCGCCCATGACGTTGCGCACCCGGCCGCCCATGGGGCCGATGCACGCGCCCTTGGCGTTCAGACCCGAACGGGTGGACCGTACGGCGATCTTCGTGCGGTGACCGGCCTCACGGGCGATCGCCGCGATCTCCACCGAGCCGTCGGCGATCTCCGGCACCTCCAGGGCGAAGAGCTTCTTCACCAGGTTGGGGTGCGTGCGCGAGAGGGTCACCGAGGGACCGCGCACGCCCTTGGCGACGCGGACGACGTACGACCGCAGCCGCAGGCCGTGCGGGTACGTCTCGCCGGGCACCTGCTCCTGCACCGGCAGGATCGCCTCGAGCTTGCCGATGTCCACGAGCACGTTCTTCGGGTCGCGGCCCTGCTGGACCACGCCGGTGACGATGTCGCCCTCGCGGCCGGCGTACTCGCCGAGCGTCGCGTCGTCCTCGGCGTCGCGCAGCCGCTGCAGGATCACCTGCTTGGCGGTGGTGGCGGCGATACGGCCGAAGCCGGACGGGGTGTCGTCGAACTCGCGGACCTCCTGGCCCTCCTCGAGGTCCTCCGGGTCCTCCTTCGCCCACACGGTCACGTGCCCGGTCTCCCGGTTGAGCTCCACGCGCGCGTGCCGGCGGCTTCCCTCGGTGCGGTGGTAGGCGATGAGGAGGGCCGACTCGATCGCCTCGACCAGCAGGTCGAAGGAGATCTCCTTCTCCCGCACCAAGCCCCGCAGGGCGCTCATGTCGATGTCCACGGCTACGCCTCCTCCTCTTCCTTCATGTCCTTCTTGTCCTTGCGGTTGAACTCGACCTGCACGCGCGCCCGGTCGATCTCCGGGAAGCCGAGCCGGCGAGTGGTGGCCTTGCGGCCCTTGACCCCGGGCACCTCGACCTCGAGGCCGTCGTCGTCGACGGTGAGGATCCGCGCGACCAGTTCGCCGCCCTCGGTCAGCTGGAATCTCACGAGCCGGTCGATGGCGCGCACGAAGTGCCGGTGCTCGCTGAGGAGGCGCTCCGCGCCGGGGGTCCCGACCTCCAGGTCGTACGCCGCGTCACCCATCGCGTCGGTCTCGTCGAGCTTCGCCGAGAGCGCACGGCTCACATCGGCGATGGCGTCCAGATCCGCCCCGGTGTCGGAGTCGACGACCACGCGCAGCACCCGCTTGCGTCCGACGGAGTCGACAGCGATCTCTTCGAGATCCAGCCCCTGGGAGGTGACGAGCGGTTCGAGCAGCTCTCGCAGCCTCTCGCTCTGGGTGGTGCTCATCCGGGTGACTCCTCGGCCGCGTGTGCTGTTGTGGGATGGGTCGCGTGTCTGGTCAAAGGGTATCCGGTCGCGAGAGGTGTTGCCGTCCACCTGTGTACGGGCGGTGCCGGTGAGTGGTGCGCGGGGGGCGCGCGGGTACGGTGATCACGGGCGTGCCGCCCGAAGCCGTACTTCCCCTGTCACGAGTTCCCCGAGGACGTCCGCAGTGCCGTACTCCCCACCACCGCGCACCCCCTCGGGGCCGCGCAGAAGATCACTGCTCGCCTCGGCCGCGGGTGCCGCCCTGCTGGTGGGCTGCTCGGCCGATCCCGGCTCCGGCGGCGACGGGCCGTCCGCCACCGCCGAGGCACGCGCGCGTGCCGCGCGGGACAGCCGCGGGCTGCTGGAGCGGTACGACGCCGTGCTGGCGGCCCATCCCGGGCTGGCCGGGCGGCTGCGCCCGCTGCGCGACCAGGTCGCGGCACACGTCCAGGCGTTCGGGGGCGGTGCGACGCCCACGCCGGCGGCGTCCTCGGCCTCCCCCGCCCCGGTCCCGGCCGCCGAGCGGGACGCGGTCGCCGCGCTGGCCGCCGCCGAGCGCGCTCTGGCCGACCGGCGGGCCGCGGACCTGCTGGAGGTGCCGGGCGAGCAGGCGCGGCTGCTGGCCTCGGCCGCGGCGGCCGGAGCGGCGCACGCCTACCTGCTGACGGAGGGGGCGAAGTGAGCGGACAGGTGAGCGAGGCCGAGCTGACCGCGCTGCAGGCGGCGCTGGCGGCGGAGCACGCGGCGGTGTACGGGTACGGCGTCGTCGGCGGCCGCATCGGCGAACGGGGGCGCGCCGAGGCGCTGGCCGCGTACGACGGCCACCGGGCGCGCCGGGACGCGCTGGTGCGCGAGGTGCGCGATCTGGGCGGCGAGCCGGTCGCGGCGAGCGCCGCGTACGCGCTGCCGTTCCAGGTGTCCGACGCGGCGGCCGCGGCACGGCTGGCCGCCGGGCTCGAGGACCGGGTGGCCGGGGTGTACGCGGACCTGGTGCGGGCGGCGACGGGCACGCGGCGCGGCTCGGCGGCCGCGGCGCTGCGCGAGTCCGCGGTGCGGGCGGTGCGCTGGGGCGGGAGGAGCGTAGCCTTCCCTGGGCTCGCCGAGCGGTCCTCCGGCGAGGGCACCGGTGCCGCCGGCACGGCCCCGTCGGCCTCCGCCTCGGTGCCCGGATAGGCACGGGACGGGACGGACCGGGCGGTAGGGCCGGCCCCGGCCGGGCCCGGCGCGACGGGACCGGTGCGGCGGGTCCCGCCCGCAGGACCCGTGACGGGGCTCGTGGGACGGATCCCGACGGGACCCGGTGACCGGTGCGCGTCCGCCAGGGCCTGACGACCCGGTCTCGTGGACCGGGCCCGTACGACCGGTGCCGTAAGTCCGGACCCTTACGGCAGGTCGCGTACGGCAGGTCTCGGGCAGCCGTCCCGGGCGGCGGCGGGCACGGGAGATCCCGCCCGGGAGGCCTCGCACGACGGGGGTCCTGGGGCGGGGCGCGACGGCAGGGCCCGGACGGCATGGGCCGCGACGACAGGATCCGTGAGAGCGGGATCCGTGGAGAAGGGAACGACTCGCGCATGGCTTTCGAACCGCCGCAGCGCCTGGTGCGCGCGCTCGGTGAGACCGCACCGGCCGGGGACGACTGGCTGGCGCGGCTGCCCGAGGCGGCCGAGCGGGCCGTCACCCGGCGCGGGTCGACCGTCGAGCGGGTCCAGGTGCCGGGGGGCCGCAGCAGCCTGGTCGTGCTGATCCGGCGGGCGGACGGCAGCCCGGCGGTCCTGAAACTGGCCCCGCCACGGGCCCGGCCCGAGAGCGAACGGGCGGCGCTGGCGCACTGGGCCGGACTGGGCGCCGTACAGCTGCTGGACGCGGATCCGGAGGACGTCGCGGAGGGTGTGCTGCTGCTGGAGCGGCTGCATCCGGACGTGTCGGTGCGGTCGCTGCCGGAGGCGAAGGCGCTGCTGGAGGCGGCGGGGACGCTGCGCCGGCTGTGGGTGGAGCCGCCGGCCGGTCATGTCTTCGAGACCGTCGGGGAGCGCACCGGGCGGCAGGCGGCGGCCATGCGGGCGGGCGCCGAGGCCGATCCCGGGACGGCGCCGCTGGTCGACGCGGCGCTCGCGGCCCGTGAGGAGCTGCTGGCCGGGCCGCCGGAGCAGCGGTTGCTGCATGGCACGTTCCGGCAGAGCAAGGTGCTCTCCGGAGATCGGATGCCGTGGCTCGCGGTGGGCCCGGACCCGGTGGTCGGCGAGTCCGCCTTCGACCTGGCGCGGCTGGTGCGGGACCGGGTGGAGGACCTGATCGCCGCGCCGTCCGGCCCCTCGACCACACGGCGCCGCATCAAGCGGCTCGCGGAGTCGCTCGAGGTGGATCAGGAACGGCTGCGGGGCTGGACGCTGTTCCGGGCGGTGGAGTCGGGCGTCCGCGCACTGCGGGTGGGCCGGCCGAAGGACGGGGAACTACTGCTGGAGTTCGCAAGCTGGCTCTAGCGGCTCCGGGGATGCCGGGCCGGGCCGGCCGCGTGTCCGGCAGAGCGCCGTGCCCGCGGGAGCGTGGCGACGCCCTCGGCGGTGTGTGCCGAGGGCGTCGTCAGGCGGTGGGGCTCAGGCCGACAGCCGGGCGATCGCTTCCTCGACCGTCAGTTCCTCGCGCTCACCGGTCCTGCGGTCCTTCAGCTCCAGCACGCCCTCGCCGGAGCGGCGGCCGGCCACCAGGATCTGCGGTACGCCGATCAGCTCGGCGTCGGTGAACTTCACGCCCGGGGAGACCCCGGCCCGGTCGTCCACCAGGACCCGGACGCCCGCGGCGGCGAGCTTCCCGGCGACGTCCAGGGCCAGCTCGGTCTGCAGCGCCTTGCCGGCGGCGACGACGTGCACGTCGGCCGGGGCGACCTCCTTGGACCACACCAGGCCCTTGTCGTCGGCGGTCTGCTCGGCCAGCGCGGCGACGGCGCGGGAGACGCCGATGCCGTACGAGCCCATGGTGACGCGGACCGGCTTGCCGTTCTGTCCGAGGACGTCGAGCTTGAGGGCGTCGGTGTACTTGCGGCCCAGCTGGAAGATGTGGCCGATCTCGATGGCACGGTCCAGCTTCAGGCCGGTGCCGCACTTGGGGCAGGGGTCGCCGTCCTGGACGACCACGACGTCCACGTACGCGTCGACCTCGAAGTCGCGGCCGGCCACGACGTTCCTGGCGTGCGTGTGCTCCTTGTTGGCGCCGGTGATCCAGGAGGTGCCGGGGGCCACCCGCGGGTCGGCGATGTACGTGACCTTCTCGCCCAGGCCCTGCGGGCCGACGTAGCCGCGGACCAGGTCGGGGCGGCCGACGAAGTCCTCGGCGGTGACCAGTTCGACGGCGGCCGGCGCGAAGTGCGCCTCCACCTTGCCCAGGTCCACCTCGCGGTCGCCGGGCACGCCGACCGCGACGATCTCGCCGTCCACCTTGACCAGCAGGTTCTTCAGCGTGGCGGAGGCCGGGACGCCGAGGGAGGCGGCGAGGGTCTCGATGGTCGGGGTGTCGGGGGTGGGGATCTCCTCGAGCGCGGGCACGGCCGAGCCGTCGACCGGCTTGAGCTCGTAGGTGATCGCCTCGGTGTTGGCGGCGAAGTCGCAGTTCGGGCAGTCCGCGAAGGTGTCCTCGCCGGCCTCGGCCGGGGCCAGGAACTCCTCCGACTTCGAGCCGCCCATGGCGCCGGCGGTGGCCGCGCAGATGCGGTAGTCGAGGCCGAGGCGCTCGAAGATCCGCTGGTAGGCCTGGCGGTGCAGGGCGTAGGACTTCGCGAGGCCCTCGTCGTCCAGGTCGAAGGAGTAGGAGTCCTTCATCAGGAACTCGCGGCCGCGCAGGATGCCGGCGCGCGGGCGGGCCTCGTCGCGGAACTTGGTCTGGATCTGGTAGAGGGTCACGGGCAGGTCCTTGTAGGACGTGCACTGGTCCTTGACCAGGAGGGTGAAGATCTCCTCGTGGGTGGGGCCGAGGAGGTAGTCGCCGCCCTTGCGGTCCTTCAGCCGGAACAGCTCCTGGCCGTACTCGTCCCAGCGGCCGGTCGCCTCGTAGGGTTCGCGCGGCAGCAGGGCGGGGAGGGACACCTCCTGGGCGCCGATGCCGTCCATCTCCTCGCGGACGATGCGCTCCACGTTGGCGAGGACCTTCTTGCCGAGGGGCAGCCAGGACCAGATGCCGGCGGCGGTGCGGCGGACGTAGCCGGCGCGGACGAGGAGCTTGTGGCTGAGGACCTCGGCGTCGGCCGGGTCGTCGCGCAGCGTCTTCGCCATCAACTGGGACATGCGCTGGACCGGTGCGTTCGCCATGGTTCTCGTACTCCTGCCGGATGGGGGTCCCCCGCTCGGCCGGGGCCGGGAACGAGGGAGGGTGTTGGCACAGGAGGTTAGCCGGGCCTGCTGCGCCGGTGGAAATCGGATATGGGCGACCGGCCCTACTTGCGGCGCAGCGGCAGGGGGGCGCCCATCACGGCGTACGGCCTGGATGCGCTCGGGAAGTGGACCTGGCGGGCGAGGTCGACGTAGCCGAGGGAGTGGTAGAGGCCGCGGGCCGGGCTGTCGGTGTCGATCGCGGAGAGGATCGAGCGGGGCTCGGCGGCGGTGTCGGTGATGGCGGTGATCAGCCCCCGGCCGATGCCGCGGTTCTGGTGGCCGGGGTGGACGTGCAGTTCGGTGATGACGAAGGAGTCGTCGAGCCAGCGGTCGTTGTCCTGGGCCCGCAGGTAGGGCTCCACGACGGTGGACCACCAGTGGGTGCGCGAGTTGGGCATGCCGTAGACGAAGCCCACGAGGTGGTCGCCGACGGTCGCGCCGAGGGCCCTCGCGCCCTGGTACTGCATGTGGCGCTGGACGATCTGCCGGCGCACGGCGACCTCGTCGGGGCCGAGCCCGAAGGCCACGGCTTGGACGGCGAGGGCCTCGTCGACGTGGGCTACGAGGTCCAGGGGGCCGATCACGAGGTCCATGCCGGGAGCGTACAGGGGCTTCAGAAGAGCACACTCATGAAGGCGCCCACCTCTTGGAAGCCCACCCTGCGGTACGTCCTGCGCGCCGCCGTGTTGAAGTCGTTCACGTACAGGCTGGCCACCGGGGCCACGTCCATGAGGGCGTAGCGCAGGACCGCCGCCATGCCGGGGGCCGCGAGGCCGGTGCCCCGGTACTCGGGGGCCACCCAGACGCCCTGGATCTGGCAGGCCTGGGAGGTCGCCGCGCCGATCTCGGCCTTGAAGGCGACCTTGCCGTGCTCGTCGAGGCGGGCGAAGGAGCGGCCGGCGCCGACGAGTTCGGCGACCCGGGCCTGGTACAGCAGGCCGCCGTCGCCGGCCATCGGGGAGACGCCGACCTCCTCGGTGAACATCGCCACGCACGCCGGCATGATCGTCTCCAACTCGTCCTTGCGGACGCGGCGGACGTAGGGGTCCGGGACGATGTCGGCGGGCATGCGGTCGGTGACCATGAGCGGCTGCCGGCAGCGGACCTCGCGGGCCGGGCCCCAGTGGGGTTCGAGCAGGCGCCACAGCTGGGCGGTGGACTCGGCGGGGCCGACGACGGAGGAGCAGCGGCGGCCGGCCCGGCGGGCGCGGTCGGCGAAGGCGCGGACGGCGCGCGGAGTGGCGCAGATCGGGACCAGGTTGGCGCCCGCGTAGCACAGGGACGTGAGCATGCCGTCCTCGTACCAGCCCCACATCTCGCCGCCCAGGCGCCACGGGTCGAGGCCGGCGATCTGGACCCGGGAGGTCACGAAGGCGTTGGCCACCGGGTCTCGGTCGAGGACGGCGAGCGCGGCGTCCAGGTCGCTCGGTTCGAGGACCCGGGAGGTGGTCTGGGTCAGCACGGGCGGGGCCTCACGGTGGGGTTTGCCTGATCCCCGCACTGTACCTGCCGAGATTCCACCGCGCCGCCCCGTGGTCCCGCACGGTAGGGGCCCTGGCCGCGGCCGTCCGGCCACGCCGTGGTCCGGAGGGCGGACGGCCGGGCGGACGGGGCGCCGTTCGGTGTCCGCGCGGTCAGTCGGTCACCGACACGGACGGCTCGCCGGAGGTGACGCCCTCGGCCTCCATCTGCTCGGCGAGCTTCATGGCCTCCTCGATGAGGGTCTCCACGATCTTGGACTCGGGGACGGTCTTGATGACCTCTCCCTTGACGAAGATCTGGCCCTTGCCGTTGCCGGAGGCGACCCCGAGGTCGGCCTCGCGGGCCTCGCCCGGGCCGTTCACCACGCAGCCCATGACGGCGACGCGCAGCGGGACCTCCATGCCCGTGAGGCCGGCGGTGACCTCCTCGGCGAGCTTGTAGACGTCGACCTGGGCGCGGCCGCAGGACGGGCAGGAGACGATCTCCAGGCCACGCTGCTTGAGGTTCAGCGACTCCAGGATCTGGAGGCCGACCTTGACCTCCTCGGCGGGCGGCGCCGACAGGGAGACGCGGATGGTGTCGCCGATGCCCTGGGAGAGCAGCGCGCCGAAGGCGACCGCCGACTTGATCGTGCCCTGGAAGGCCGGGCCCGCCTCGGTGACGCCGAGGTGCAGCGGGTAGTCGCACTGGGCGGCGAGCTGGCGGTAGGCCTCGATCATCACGACCGGGTCGTTGTGCTTGACGGAGATCTTGATGTCGCGGAAGTCGTGCTCCTCGAAGAGGGAGGCCTCCCACAGGGCGCTCTCGACCAGCGCCTCGGGGGTCGCCTTGCCGTACTTCTGCAGCAGGCGGCGGTCCAGGGAGCCGGCGTTGACCCCGATGCGGATCGGGGTGCCGTGGTCCTTGGCGGCCTGGGCGATCTCCTTGACCTTGTCGTCGAACTGCTTGATGTTGCCCGGGTTGACCCGGACCGCGGCGCAGCCGGCCTCGATGGCCGCGAAGACGTACTTGGGCTGGAAGTGGATGTCCGCGATGACCGGGATCTGCGACTTGCGGGCGATGGTCGCGAGAGCGTCGGCGTCGTCCTGGGTGGGGCAGGCCACCCGGACGATCTGGCAGCCCGAGGCGGTCAGCTCGGCGATCTGCTGCAGGGTGGCGCCGATGTCGGACGTACGGGTCGTGGTCATCGACTGGACCGAGACGGGCGCGTCTCCACCGACCGCCACGGTTCCGACCTGGATCTGCCGGCTCTTCCGGCGCTCGGCGAGCTTGGTCGGAACGGACGGCATGCCGAGAGAAAACGCAGTCATCTGCTGTGCAACCCCAAGTCGTCTATCAAGGTCCGGTCCCGTGGACGGCGGCTCCAGGCTTCGAGATTACGTCACCGGCCCCGGCGCGGGCACATCCCACCCGGCAAACCCACCCGATGGAAGGCGGCCGGGAACCACGGGGTCCCCGGCCGCACCGGACATCGCGTGGCTAGGAGATCTTCACCGGGTTCACGACGTCCGCGATGAGCACCAGGACGGTGAAGCAGACGAAGATCCCGGCCACCACGTAGGCCACCGGCATCAGCTTGGCCACGTCGAACGGACCGGGGTCCGGGCGGCGCAGCACCCGGGCGAGGTTGCGCCGCAGGGACTCCCACAGGGCGCCCGCGATGTGCCCGCCGTCGAGCGGGAGCAGCGGGAGCATGTTGAACAGGAACAGTGAGAGGTTGAAGCCGGCGAGCAGCATCACGAACCCGGCCACCTGCTGGGAGGCGGGGATGTCCAGGGTGGCGATCTCGCCGGTGATGCGGGCCGCGCCGACGATGCCCATCGGCGAGTCCGGTTCGCGCGGGCCGTCGCCGAAGGCGGCGTCCCACAGGGCGGGGATCTTGCCGGGCAGGGCGGCGAGCGAGTCGACGGCGTCGCCGACCCGGTCGGTCATCCAGGTCACGGAGTCGCCGAAGTCCAGCTTCACCACGCCGGTGGCGGAGCTGAAGCCGAGGAAGCCGGCCTCGACGAACTTGCCCTGGACGTAGGCGCCGCTGGAGTCCTTCTTGGCGACCTGGTTGGTGGCGATCTTCGCGTGCAGGGTCAGCTGCCTGCCGTCGCGGTCCACGACGATCGGCACGGTCTTGCCGGCGCTGTCGCGGATCAGGTCAGAGAGGGTGTTCCAGTCCTTCGTGGCCTTTCCGTCGAAGGAGACGATTCTGTCGCGCTGCCGCATGCCGGCGGCCTGGGCCGGGGAGGCCGGGTCGGACTTCTTGCAGCTGTCGCGGTGCTCGCTCTGGTCGATGACGCAGGGCGAGACGGAGGCGACGGTGGTGGTCTGCTGCTGGATGCCGAAGCCCATGAGCGAGACGAAGAACAGGCCGATCGCGAGGACCAGGTTCATGAAGGGGCCCGCGAACATGACGATGACCCGCTTCCACGGCTTGCGCGTGTAGAACATGCGCGTCTCGTCACCCGGCTTGAGCTCCTCGAAGGCCGCCGAGCGGGCGTCCTCGATCATGCCGCGCCACGGGGAGGTGGAGCGGGCGGAGATCCGGCCGGCGTCGTCGGGCGGGAACATGCCGATCATGCGGATGTAGCCGCCGAGCGGGATGGCCTTGATGCCGTACTCGGTGTCGCCCTTGTTCCGCGACCAGATGGTGGGGCCGAAGCCGACCATGTACTGCGGGACGCGGATGCCGAAGAGCTTGGCCGTGGACAGGTGTCCCAGCTCGTGCCACGCGATCGAGACGAGCAGGCCCACCGCGAAGACCACTATGCCGAGGATGAACATCAGGGTCGTCATGCACGCGCCTCCGCGGTCGCCGTCGTGGCTGTGAGTTCGCGGGCCCGGGCTCGTGCCCAGGCCTCCGCTTCGAGGACGTCCGACACCGTGAGCGAAGTTCCCGCGAGCGGGGTGCCGTGCTCCTCGACCACCCGGGTCACGGTCTCCATGATCCCGTTGAAGGGCAGCGCGCCGCCCAGGAAGGCCTCGACGCACTCCTCGTTGGCCGCATTGAACACCGCCGGAGCCGTCCCCGCGAGCTGCCCCACGTGCCGGGCCAGGTCCACCGAGGGGAAGGCCTCGTCGTCCAGGGGGAAGAACTGCCAGGTGGAGGCCTTGCTCCAGTCGAAGGCGGGCGCCGCGTCCGGGACCCGTTCGGGCCAGCCCAGACCGATGGCGATCGGCCCGCGCATGTCGGGGGGCGTCGCCTGGGCGATCGTGGAACCGTCGGTGAACTCGACCATCGAGTGGACATACGACTGCGGATGCACGACCACCTCAATGCGGTCGAAGGGAATGTCGTAGAGGAGGTGGGCCTCGATGACTTCCAGTCCCTTGTTGACCAGGGTCGCCGAGTTGATCGTGATCACCGGGCCCATCGCCCAGGTGGGGTGGGCGAGGGCGTCCTGGACGGTGACGTCCGCCAGTTCCGCCTTGGTCCGGCCGCGGAAGGGGCCGCCGGAGGCGGTGACGACCAGCTTGCGCACGTCGGCGCGGGTGCCGCAGGCCAGGGCCTGGAAGAGGGCGGCGTGCTCGGAGTCGACCGGGATGATCTGCCCCGGCCGGGCGAGCGCCTTGACCAGCGGGCCGCCGACGATCAGCGACTCCTTGTTGGCCAGCGCGAGGGTGCGGCCGGCCCGCAGGGCGGCCAGGGTGGGCGCCAGGCCGATGGACCCGGTGATGCCGTTGAGCACGGTGTGGCAGTCCGAGGCGGCGACCTGGGCGGCCGCGTCGGGTCCGGCGAGGATCTCCGGCAGCGGCTCCCCCGCGCCGTACTCGCCGGCGAGCGCCTCGCGCAGGGCGGGTACGGCGTCCTCGCGGGCGACCGCGACGGTCCGCACCCGCAGCCGGCGCGCCTGCTCGGCGAGCAGGGCGATCCGGCCGCCGTTCGCGGACAGGGCGGTGACCCGGAAGCGGTCGGGGTTGCGCAGCACGAGGTCGATGGCCTGGGTGCCGATGGATCCGGTGGAACCGAGGATCACCACGTCCTTGGGTCCGGCCCCGGGCAGGGGGTCGTAGACGAGGTGCGGGTCGGCGAGGGGCGCCGGACGGGCGGGACTGTCGGTCATCCCCCCATTGTTGCCGCAAGCGACGGCCGCCAGGACAGCGCGTCCCCCGGGCGGGTGGATCGACCGCTCTCATCGGCGGACGCGACGGCCCGTCCGTGGTGGAAGACCGGTGGGGATCGTGAGGTTCCGGCGGATTCGTACCGGTGCCGCGCGGGGAGCCGCGGGGAGCCGCGCGTACGGGCGCCGTGGGCCCGGGAACAGCGGGGAGCCGCGCGTACGGGGGCCGCGGGTCCGGGGAGCCGCGGGGAGCCGCGCGTACGGGGGCCGCGGGTCCGGGGAGCCGCGGGGAGCCGCGCGTACGGGCACCGCGAGGAGCCGTACGTACTGACACGGCGAGGAACCACACATACGGGCACCGTGAGGAGCCGCACGTACGGAGCCGCACGTACGGGGAACAGCGGGGAGCCGCACGTACGGGCACCACGAGGAGCCGCACGTACGGGGAACAGCGCCGGCCGGGCCTCTTCGTGACCGGCCGGCCGGCGCGGGATGGGGGCGGGCCGCGTTGCTAGCCGCCGTAGGGGCGGCGGGCGTTCTCCCGGGCGGAGGGGCCGGGGGTGGCGTCGGCGATCCACACGCCGTCGCCGGACGGATCGATGACGCCCTCCTCCAGCCACTCGTACGCGCCGCCGAGGACCCCCTTGACCACCTTGCGGTCGAGGTCGTCGGTGTTGGTCCACAGGCGGCCGAAGAGTTCCTCGACGCGGATGCGGGCCTGGCGGCAGAAGGCGTCGGCGAGCTGGTAGGCCTCGCGGCCGTGCCGGCCCTCACCGCGCATCCGCTCGGCGCGGACGCAGGCCGCGCTCATGGCGAACAGTTCGGCGCCGATGTCCACGATCCGGCCGAGGAAGCCCTGCTTGGTCTCCATCCGGCCCTGCCAGCGCGACATCGCGTAGAAGGTGGACCGGGCGAGTTTGCGGGCGGTGCGCTCGACATAGCGCAGATGGCCGGAGAGGTCGACGTCGTGCTTGAACTCGCCGTACGCGGTGGGCAGCTGGCCGGGGCCCGCGACGAGTTTCGGCAGCCACTTGGCGTAGAAGACGCCCGCGCTCGCGCCGGCCCGCGCCTTGTCCGACAGGGACTTGTCGGGGTCGATGAGGTCGCCGGCGACCGACAGGTGGGCGTCGACCGCCTCGCGGGCGATGAGGAGGTGCATGATCTCCGTCGAGCCCTCGAAGATGCGGTTGATCCGCAGGTCGCGCAGGATCTGCTCGGCCGGGACCCCGCGCTCGCCCCTCGCCCGCAGCGACTCGGCGGTCTCGTAGCCGCGTCCGCCGCGGATCTGGACCAGTTCGTCGGCCATCAGCCAGGCCATCTCGGAGCCGTAGAGCTTGGCGAGGGCGGCCTCGATGCGGATGTCGTTGCGGTCCTCGTCGGCCATCTGCGAGGACAGGTCGAGGACGGCCTCCAGGGCGAAGGTGGTGGCCGCGATGAAGCTGATCTTGGAGCCGACGGCCTCGTGCAGCGCGACCGGCTTGCCCCACTGCTCCCGCTCGGCCGCCCACTCACGGGCGATCTTCAGGCACCACTTGCCGGCGCCGGCGCACATCGCGGGCAGCGAGAGCCGGCCGGTGTTGAGGGTGGTGAGCGCGATCTTCAGTCCGGCGCCCTCGGGTCCGATGCGGTTGGCGGCGGGCACCCGGACCCGGTGGAAGCGGGTGACGCCGTTCTCGATGCCGCGCAGGCCCATGAAGGCGTTGCGGTTCTCGACGGTGACGCCCTCGGCTGTGGCCTCCACCACGAACGCGGTGATGCCGCCCCTGCGGCCCTCGGACTTCGGCACCCGCGCCATGACCACGAGCAGGTCGGCGACCACGCCGTTGGTGGTCCACAGCTTCACCCCGTCGAGGATGTAGTCCTCGCCGTCGGGTACGGCCGTGGTGGCGAGGCGGGCCGGGTCGGAGCCGACGTCCGGCTCGGTGAGCAGGAAGGCGGAGATGTCGGTGCGGGCGCAGCGGGGCAGGAAGGCGTCCTTCTGCTCCTGGGTGCCGAACATCTTCAGCGGCTGCGGCACGCCGATCGACTGGTGGGCCGAGAGCAGCGCGCCGACGGCCGGGCTCACGGAGCCGACCAGGGCCAGCGCCTTGTTGTAGTAGAGCTGGGTGAGGCCGAGACCGCCGTACTTGGGGTCGATCTTCATGCCGAGGGCGCCGAGTTCCTTGAGGCCGGCGACGACCTCGTCGGGGATGCGGGCCTCGCGCTCGATGCGGGCGGAGTCGATGGCCGTCTCGCAGAAGACGCGCAGCCTGGCCAGGAACTCCTCGCCGCGCCGGACGGACTCCTCGTCGGGCAGCGGATGGGGGTGGATGAGGTCGAGCCGGAAGCGCCCGAGGAACAGCTCCTTGGCGAAGCTGGGCTTGTGCCAGTCCTGCTGCCGGGCGGCCTCCGCCACCTGACGGGCCTCGCGCTCGGTGACATTGGTGCGTGGGGTGGTGGTGGCGGACATTGAGGCTCACCTCGCCGCGAAGAGGGATGATTGCGGACCGTTCCTTACCGACCAGTGCTACTGGATCGTTGGTACCTGAAACGGGCCGACCCCACCACCCCTCGCGGTCCGATCGGGTCGAATACGGCTCCCGGAGAGCGCAACGGCCGCAGCCCCCGCACAGTGGGCTGCGGCCGTTCCGTTCCGACCTGTCGGTGGCAGGTCAGAGCGCGAGACCGGTGAGGACCAGCACGCGCTCGTAGGTGTAGTCCTCCATCGCGAACCGCACGCCCTCGCGGCCCACGCCGGACTGCTTGGCGCCGCCGTACGGCATCTGGTCGGCACGGTAGGACGGGACGTCGCCGATCACCACGCCACCGACCTCCAGGGCGCGGTGGGCACGGAAGGCGACCTGCAGGTCGTGGGTGAACACGCCTGCCTGGAGGCCGTACTTGGAGCTGTTGACCGCGGCGAACGCCTCGGCCTCGCCGTCCACCTTCTGCACGGTGAGGACGGGCCCGAAGACCTCCTCGCGGGCGAGGGTGGCGTCCGCCGGTACGCCGGTGAGGACGGTCGGCGCGTAGGAGGCGCCGTCGCGGTCACCACCGGTGAGGAGCGTCGCGCCGGCCTCGACGGCCTCCTTGACCCAGGACTCGACGCGCTTGGCGGCGTCCTCGCTGACCAGCGGGCCGACGTCGGTCTTGGCGTCGGACGGGTCACCGGTGACCTGGGCCTCGACGGCGGCGACGATGCGCGGCAGCAGGCGGTCGTGGACGGCGGCGTCGACGATCACGCGCTGCACGGAGATGCAGGACTGGCCGCCCTGGTAGTTGGAGAAGGTCGCGATGCGGGTCGCGGCCCAGTCCAGGTCCGCGTCGCTCGCGTAGTCGCCGAGCACGACGGCCGCGCCGTTGCCGCCCAGCTCCAGCGTGCAGTGCTTGCGCGGCACCGAGTCCATGATCGCGTAACCGACCGTCTCGGAACCGGTGAAGGAGATCACCGGCAGGCGCTCGTCCTGGACGAGGGCCGGCATGCGGTCGTTGGCGACCGGGAGGATCGACCAGGAGCCGGCCGGCAGCTCGGTCTCGGCGAGCAGGTCACCGATGATCAGCCCGGAGAGCGGGGTGGCCGGGGCCGGCTTCAGGATGATCGGCACACCGGCGGCTATCGCCGGGGCCACCTTGTGGGCGCACAGGTTCAGCGGGAAGTTGAACGGCGCGATGCCGAGGACGACGCCCTTCGGGAAGCGGCGGGTGAGCGCGAGCCGGCCCTGGCCGCCGCCGTCGGTGTCGAGGCGCTGCGCCTCGCCGCCGTTGAACCGGCGGGCCTCCTCGGCGGCGAACCGGAACACGGAGACGGCACGGCCGACCTCGCCCCGGGCCCACTTGATCGGCTTGCCGTTCTCGGCGGAGATCAGCTGGGCGATCTCCTCGGTGCGCTCCACCAGCCGCTTGCTGACGTGGTCGAGGGCGGCGGCGCGCACGTGCGCCGGGGTGGCGGCGAACTCGTCCAGCACGGCGTGGGCGGCGGCCACGGCCTCCTCGACCTGGGCGTCGGTCGGCACGCTGACCTTACCGACGACGCGGCCGTCCCACGGGGAGGTGACGTCGAAGGTGTCCTCGCCGGTGACCTGGCGGCCGGCGAGCCAGAAGGCGTGGGTGGAAGTCATGTCCCGGCCTTTCCGCGTTGGAGGGAGTTCTTGGCTTTCGGGGTCCACCGTAGGCCGCGGTCGACCGACGGTCGTTTGTCCGAGCCGTAGCAGTCGGGACGCGAGGTACGCCGGAATGGCGGAGTCTGCCGGTGGGTGCCGGTGGCGGTCAGTCGGGGGACGTCGCCTTGAGGGCGAGCCAGAGTTCCATCCGGACGTCCGGGTCGTCCAGCGAACGGCCCAGGATCTCCTCGACCCGCCGCATCCGGTACCGCAGCGTGTGCCGGTGCACACCGAGGTCCGCCGCGGCCGCGTCCCACTGCCCGTGCCGCGACAGCCACGCCCGCAGCGACGCGACCAGGTCCCCCCGGCCCGTCGCATCGTGCTCGTGCAGCGCCCGCAGCAGCCCGTCCGCGAACGCCTTCACCGCGTCGTCGGCCAGCAACGGCAGCACGGACCCGGCGGCCAGCTGCTCGTGCTCCACGAGCACCCGCCCCCGGCGCCGGGCCACCGACAGCGCCTGCTCGGCCTGCTTGTAGGCCGCCGCGGCGGCGATCGGGCCCGTCGGCGCGGAGAGGCCCACGACCAGCTCGTACTCGTCCCCCGGGGTCACCGCCGGCTGGTCGGAGACCGTCCGCGACGCCTCCAGCGCGCCCGCGTACCGCACGCAGGCGGCCGCCGCCGCGCCTCCGTCCGCGGCGAGCACCACCAGCCGCTCGCCCTCCGGCACGACCAGCACGGCCTCCCCGGAGCGGGCGGCGGCGGACTCGACGATCTCGGCGAGCCCGCCCAGCGGCTCACCACCGGTGCCGGCGGCGGCGGCACTCGGCCTGGAGACGGCCCCCGGCTTGGCGGCGGGGCCCGGCTTGGCGGCGTCCGCGGCCTTCTCGGGGGCGCCGGGCTTGGCGGGGGTGCCCGGCTTGGCGCCGTCCCCTGGCTTCGAGGAGGTCCCCGGCTTGGCGGCGTCCCCTGGCCTCGAGGAGGTCCCCGGCTTGGCGACAGCGCCCGGCTTGGCGGCGGCCGTGGGTACGCGCGCGTGGCCGTCGGCGTGCGCCCGGGCGGCCGGCCCGGACACCGACTCGGCGACGATCATCCGGAACGGCGCGTCCAGCAGGGCCCCGTACAGGTCCCCGGCGACGGCGCGGGCATGGTCGGGCTCCCCAGCGAGCAGCATGCGCAGCACCGCCGTACCGATCCGCTGCTCGGCGGCGTACAGGGAGCGGGAGCGTTCGGTGGTCAGGGTGAGCAGGGCGATGGCGGAGTGGACGGCGTAGCGCTCGGCGGTGCCGAGAGCGGCGGCCGTGCCCACGGCGAGCGCGGCCCGCGGCCGCCGTCCCGTGCCCAGGGAGTGCAGTTCGACCCGGTCCTCGTGCTCGGGTCCGCCGACCACCGAGGAGGCGGGAGCGGCACGATCGCGCAGGCGTTCGACGTCGGCGGTGAGCCGGGCGGCCCGCCGGCCGGCCCACTCCGGTGCGGCGGCGACGACGGCACCCGAGGCGTCGTAGAGGGCGGCCCAGCCGTCGACCTGGACGGCGAGTGCGGCGAGCAGGCCCTCGGGGCCGGAGTTCAGGGCCTGTTTGGTCAGCTCGCGCTGGGCGGCGAAGCCTGCCGTGACGGCACGGTACTGGTCGGCGGCGATCGCCGCGGAGACGGCCTTGCTGATGGCGAGGAAGGGGGTGCGGCGGGGGACCTCCAGCAGCGGCAGCCCCTCGTCCCGGGCGGCCTCGACGAGGGCCTCGGGGATCGCCTCGTAGTTGACGCCGACGGCGAAACCGAGTCCGACGACGCCCGCGCCGACCAGCCGCCGTACGTACCGGCGCATGGCTTCCGGATTCTCCGCGTCCAGCTTGAGCGCGGTGATCAGCAGCAGCTCGCCGCCCTCCATGTAGGGAACGGGGTCGGCCAGCTCGCTGACGTGCGCCCAGCGGACGGGCACGTCGAGACGGTCCTCGCCCGCGCGCACGGTCAGCTTGAGCGCGGAGTGGTGGACGAGCGAGGAGAGCGTCGGGGGCATGGGGCCTTCACGGTGAGGTGATGAGGGGGTGCGGGCGGGGCCCGGCGTGGGCGGGGCCGATCCGTGGCGAGGAGGGTTCAGGGTGGGAGGGGGTCCGGGCGGGGCCGGTCCGTGGCGGGTGGCGTCCAGGGCGGGGGGCCGGTCCGTGGCGAGGAGGGCTCAGGGTGGGAGGGGGGCCGGGCGGGGCCGGTCCATGGCGGGTGGCGTCCAGGGCGGGCGGGGGTCCGGGGCGGGGTCCGGGGCGCGCGGTGATCTTTTGGCCGTCGCGTATGAACGGCCTACGCCGATTCTGCCTCACCGTACGATCCCACGCTGGCCCCTCACCCCGGCGGCCCCGAGCAACTCCAGCAGCTCCGCCTCCGCCCAGGTCCCCCCACCCCCGCACGCCGGCCCTCACCCCGCGTCTCAGCCGTCCCTCACCCCGCGTCCCAGCCGGCCCTGGCCCTCACGGCTCCGCGCCGGCCCTCACCCCCGCAGATCCACCAGCAACGGCGGCGCGTGCTCCCCGCGCACGGTCGTCAGCGACAACACCGCATGCCCCGGCGGCACCCCATGAGCCAACTCGGAAGCCGACCACCGCTCCCGCTCCACCTGCCGCACGGTGACCGCCTCTGTCGTCACGGCTTTTCCGGTGACCAGCTTGCGCAGGGCATGGATCGCGCGTGTCATCGGCTGGTCCGCGAACACCGTGTGCCGGGCCACGTCCTGGGTCTCCACCCACTGTGTGCCCCAGGCCTCGGCGAACCGGCTGCCGTCCCACGTGGTGACCCCCGAGAACGCCATTCGGCAGCCGACAGCCGCGTACAGCGGCCCGTGCAGCGCGTCGGGGATGTCACCGACTGTGCGCAGCGCCAACATCACCCCCGCGTTGTGGGAGCGCAGACGTTGGATGCGCCGCACGGACTCGGTCGTCACCGCCCCCGTGGCGTCGTCGAGAACGAGGCATGCGAAGTGGGTCCGTCCGCTCGCCATCGCGACGGCGCCGAACTGCGCGAGGATCAGCCGGGTGACGAGTCGGGACGCCTCTTCGTGTCCGCGGTCGGGCAGATCGATGCGAACGCGAAGCGGGTGGTGGGCGACGGCCCGCAACGAGAACGGCTGGGCTCCCCGCTCCGCGCCGAAGAACTCGGCGAACGCCGGCCGGTCCAGCACGGCGAGTCGGTCGGCCAGAACCGGGCCGGGATCGCCCACGCTGCTCGCCTGCCTGGACCGCGCATCGAGTTCGCGACGCATCATGGTGTGCTCATCGGCCGCGAGCGCCACCCGAAGCGCGCCCAGGGCCGAGGGCTCCCCTTCCAGAAGCTCCCTCAGCACCGGGAGTGACGGGAAGCGTCCGTACGCCGCCCGGTAGGGACCGAGGAGCTGGGCGAGCGCCGTGACGGCCCGCTGCCCGCTCACCGTGTCCAGGTCGCCGACCAGCCCTTCCGCCAGGAAGGCGGCCGCCTCGTCCGGGTCGGCGGAGTCGGCGTACGGGTCGAGGTCGTACACGGAGGCCGGGTCCCCGAGGCGCACGACGACGTCGTAGGCGGAGTCGGAGCCGAGCGGGGTGCCGGCGGCGCAGACGGCGACTACGGCGCACTGTCCTGCGAGGGCCTGCAAGCCGAGCGACTCGGTGACGGGTCGAACCAGGTGGCGCGTCTTGCCAGAGCCCGAAGGGCCTACGGCCAGCAGCGAGGTGCCCAGGGTGTCGGGTCCGAGGGCCGCTCCCGCCCCGCCGTACGCGAGCGGGGTGCGCTCCCCCGCGGCCCACTGCCCGACGCGCACCTGCCCGGTCAGCAGATCGTGCCGGGAGGTCCGACCCGGGAGGTCGCGCATACCGGAAGGGTGGGTCCACGCAGCGGCACCCTCGCGCAGCACCGTCTCGGTGAAGGACGCCAGCCGCGCCCCCGCACGGGCCATGGTCCAGATGTGACCGACCCGGGCGCAGTCCACGTCGTTCATCCGGCCGGCGTTCACCTCGGCGACGAGCACGTCGGCGGCCTGGTGCTGACCTGCTTCCCGCAGTTCGGGCCACTGGGACGGCCGCCGGTCGACGGCCGGTTGACCGGTCTGATCGGCGTTCGCTCGTTCGCGCGCGGCGAGCGCCTCCTTCGCATACGGCCACCACCCGCCGATACGGGCGAACGGCCACAGCACGAGCACGGTGATGAGCGCGTACAACCCGTCCGTGAGCGGTTCCGACGCGAACACCGCGTAGTCGCCGGTGATCAGAACGATGAGGGAGAACAACGGATCCTGCACCGGCAGGGCGTTCCAGCCCAGGCCGAAGGCGCCCGGGAACACGAAAGCCAGCGAGATGAGCGCGCCCAGGGCGGCGATCAGGGCACGGGCGGGTTGCGTACGGCGGGTGACAACGTGCCGGATGATGTCGGACCAGCTGCCCAGACGGGCCATGGCATAGACGAGGAGAGCGAAGAACACACCGTCGGCGACCGTGATGGCCTCACCGCCCTGCGATCCCTTGGGACTCGTAGTGCCGGCCCACCACCAGTCGTCCGGAGTGAGCAGCTTCAGGACGGCCCACTGATAGGGGATGCTCCCGTGCCGCCACAGCGACCAGAGCAGGAGCCCCACCACCAGAGGGACGAAGAAGCCGATGACGGTGACCGGGGCCAGGCGCTGTCCCGGACGAGCGATCTTGGGCAGGCGATAGCCGTAACGCCAGATGCCGGGCTCGACGGCCGGGCGCGGCTCGTCGAGCCAGTCGGCGACCGGGGAGCGGGGATGTGGGGTCTGCGGGGCGTGTGAGGGGTGTGCGGGCGGGGTCACCATCACGTCGGGTGCCCGCGTCGGCCGGGGTGGCAGGGCGGAACCGTGGCGCGGCGCTGTCGGCCCGTCCGTGGAGGCCGCGGGCACGTCCGTCGGCTCCGTCGGTCGCGGTACCGGGTTCGTGTGCGTGGCTCGGGTGTCGCGTGTGCCGTCGCTGTCCATCCGCCTTGCCCCCTGACCAGCCGTTCCGTCCACCATCAGCGAGCAATCTAACGCCCCGGCAAGGGGAGTTCACCGCTTACGTGGCCGAGAGGGGCCGCCGACCCGGCGTATGGCGGTCACCCCGCCGTGTCCACGCCGGCGTACGGCGGTCACCCTGCTATGTCCACGGCGGACAATGGAAGCCGTCGACAACGCCCACATGGAGCATGCCCACCCCGGGCACCCGGACCTAGCCTGCGAAGAAAGATAGGTATGCGTCCGAAAACCCACCGCCCGGAACAGCCCCGGGACCGCCCGGTACGCAAGATCATCAGGGAGCCCCTCATGACCGCACTTCCGCAGGAGCGCCGCGTCGTCACCGCCATACCCGGCCCGAAGTCGCAGGAGCTGCAGGCCCGCCGTACCGCCGTGGTCGCCCAGGGCGTGGGCTCCGTACTGCCCGTGTTCACCACGCGCGCGGGCGGCGGCATCATCGAGGACGTCGACGGCAACCGGCTCATCGACTTCGGCTCCGGTATCGCCGTGACGAGCGTCGGCGCCTCCGCCGAGGCCGTCGTGCGCCGGGCCTCCGCCCAGCTCGCCGACTTCACCCACACCTGTTTCATGGTCACCCCGTACGAGGGCTACGTGGAGGTCGCGGAGGCGCTGGCCGAGCTGACCCCGGGCGACCACGCCAAGAAGTCCGCGCTGTTCAACTCCGGCGCCGAGGCCGTCGAGAACGCCGTCAAGATCGCGCGTGCGTACACCAAGCGGCAGGCCGTGGTCGTGTTCGACCACGGCTACCACGGGCGCACCAACCTCACCATGGCGCTGACGGCGAAGAACATGCCGTACAAGCACGGCTTCGGGCCGTTCGCCCCCGAGGTGTACCGCGTGCCGGTCGCCTACGGCTACCGCTGGCCGACCGGCGCCGAGAACGCCGGCCCCGAGGCCGCCGCGCAGGCCATCGACCAGATCACCAAGCAGGTCGGCGCGGACAACGTCGCCGCGATCATCATCGAGCCGGTCCTCGGCGAGGGCGGCTTCATCGAGCCGGCCAAGGGCTTCCTGCCGGCCATCGTGAAGTTCGCCAACGACAACGGCATCGTCTTCGTCGCCGACGAGATCCAGTCCGGGTTCTGCCGGACCGGTCAGTGGTTCGCCTGCGAGGACGAGGGCATCGTGCCCGACCTGATCACCACCGCCAAGGGCATCGCCGGCGGTCTGCCGCTGGCCGCCGTGACCGGCCGCGCCGAGATCATGGACGCCGCGCACGCCGGCGGCCTGGGCGGTACCTACGGCGGCAACCCCGTCGCCTGCGCGGGTGCGCTCGGCGCCATCGAGACGATGCGGGAGCTGGACCTCAACGCCAAGGCCAAGCGCATCGAGGAGGTCATGAAGGGCCGCCTCACCGCGATGGCCGAGAAGTTCGACGTCATCGGCGACGTCCGCGGCCGTGGCGCGATGATCGCCGTCGAGCTGGTCAAGGACCGCGCGACCAAGGAGCCGAACCCGGAGGCCACCGCCGCGGTCGCCAAGGCCTGCCACGCCGAGGGCCTGCTGGTCCTCACCTGTGGCACCTACGGCAACGTGCTGCGCTTCCTGCCCCCGCTGGTCATCGGCGAGGACCTGCTCAACGAGGGTCTGGACATCATCGAGCAGGCCTTCTCGCGCATCTGAGCGAGTGGTCCGCACCTCTGACGGGGGCCTGCGGCAGGCCGTGTGAAGAAGGTGTGCGGGGTGGATGACGGGACGCGTTTCCGTCTGCCCAAGCGCCTCGGGCTGCCGTAGGTTCTCTCCAGATGAGAGATACACCCCGCCCGCAGGGAACTGAGGGCGGTCTCAGGCCGAGGCCTCCCCAGCTTCGACCTGGTCGTGCCCTCGCGCACACAGCCGGCGCCTGACGCCGGGATCTCCTCACCGATCGGACGGTCGCCGCCCCAAACCCCCCGGGGCGCGCGACGTTCCGGTCCGGACGGCCGCCCCGGAACCACCCCCCCTGTTCCGGGGCGGCCGACCTCCTTCTCCCGGGTGTCTGCCAAGCTGGGCGTCGTGTCGCCCCCAGCCCGTCGCGCTTCGCTCATCGGCGTCCCGGCCGTCCTCTTCGCCCTGATCACCTGGCAGGTCGTCGCCCACGGTCCGCTGCTGCGCCTGGACGCCCGGCTCAGCCACTCCCTGGTCCACCCGGACCGGTTCTCCGAACTGCTCTCCGACCTGGGCAACATCACGGTCGCCGTCCCCGTGCTCGCCTCCGCCCTCGGGTACGCGGCCTGGCGGGGGCGGGGCACGGGTCTGGACCGGTGGTGGCTGCCGCCGCTCGCCGCTGCCGTGCCGATGGCGCTGGTCCCGGCGGTCGTCGTACCGCTGAAGGTGTGGACCGCGCGGCCGGGGACCCCCGTGGTGCCCCCGGCCGTCGGCTATTTTCCCTCAGGACATACGGCGACGGCGACCATCGCGTACGGTTCCGCGACCTTGCTCCTGCTGCCCTGGCTCCGCTCGCCCGTCACCCGCCGGATCCTGGTTACCGGCTGTGCGGCCCTGGTCCTCGGGGTGTCATACGGCCTGGTCCGCCGTGGCTGGCACTGGCCGCTGGACGTGGTGGCCGCCTGGTGCCTGGGCACGGTGCTGCTGACCGTCCTCGCCCTGGCGCTGGGCCGGATCGCCGCTCTCAGCCGAAGTAGGCGTCGAAGCTCTTCTGGAACTCCCAGTTCGAGTAGCGGTCCCAGTTCACCGACCAGGTCATCAGACCGCGCAGGGCGGGCCAGGTCCCGTGGGTCGCGTACGAGCCGCAGTTCGTCCTCTTCGTCAGGCAGTCCAGGGTCTTGGTGACCTCGGACGGGGAGACGTAGCCGTTGCCCGCGTTCGTCGACGCCGGCATGCCGATGGCCACCTGGTCGGGGCGCAGTGGCGGGAAGACGTTGTTCTGGTCGCCCGCGACCGGGAAGCCGGTGAGGAGCATGTCGGTCATGGCGATGTGGAAGTCGGCGCCGCCCATGGAGTGGTACTGGTTGTCCAGACCCATGACGGGGCCCGAGTTGTAGTCCTGGACGTGCAGCAGGGTGAGGTCGTCGCGCAGGGCGTGGATGACCGGGAGGTAGGCCCCGCAGCGCGGGTCCTGGCCGCCCCACTTCCCGGTGCCGTAGTACTGGTAGCCGTTCTGCACGAAGAAGGTCTCCGGCGCCATGGTGAGCACGAACGCGGAGCCGTACTTGGCCTTCAGGGTCTTCAGGGCCGAGATCAGGTTCACGACGACGGGTGTCGTGGGGTTCCTGAAGTCCGTGTCGTCGGCGTTCAGCGACAGCGAGTGGCCCTCGAAGTCGACGTCGAGGCCGTCGAGGCCGTAGGTGTCGATGATGCGCGAGACCGAGGAGACGAAGGTGTCGCGGGCCGCGGTCGTGGTGAGCTGGACCTGGCCGTTCTGGCCGCCGATGGAGATCAGCACCTTCTTGCCGGCCGCCTGCTTGGCCTTGACCGCGGCCTTGAAGTCGGCGTCGCTCTCGACGTTCGGGCACTCGGTGACGGGGCAGCGGTTGAAGCGGATGTCGCCTGAGGTGGTGGAGGTGGGTTCGCCGAAGGCGAGGTCGATGACGTCCCAGCTGTCGGGCACGTCGGCGAGACGGGTGTAGCCGGAGCCGTTGGCGAAGCTCGAGTGCAGGTAGCCGACGAGGGCGTGGGCGGGCAGGCCGGTGGAGCCGCCCCCGTTTCCGGCGCCGGTCGTCGCGGTCACGACCGCCGACCTCGCCGACTCGCCGGCGTCGTTGCTCGCGGAGACCTGGAAGCCGTACGCCGTCGAGGCCGCGAGGCCGGTGACGGTCGCCGAGGTGCCGGTCACGGTCTGGACCTTGGCCCCGTCGCGGTAGACGGCGTAACCCGTGGCGCCGGTGACCGCCGACCAGGACAGGGTCACCGAGGAGGAGGTCACGGCGGTGGTGCGCAGGCCGGCCGGCGCGGCGGGCGGCTGCCCGGCGCCGCCGTCGCCCGGGCCGACGAGGGAGATGTCGTCGGCCTGGTAGGGGCCGGTGCCGTACCAGCCGTGGGTGTGGATGGTGACCTTGGTGGTCGTGGCGCCGGTGCGGAAGGTGGTGCCGAGCTTCTGCCAGTCGGGGGCGGACTGGGTCCACGCGGAGACGTCCGTGGTGCCGGTGCCGCTCGCGCCGAGGTAGACGTAGGAGCCGCGGACGTAGCCGGACAGGGTGTACTGGGAGTCGGGCCGGACGGTCACCGTCTGGGTGCACTGGGCGTTGTCGCTGCCGGCCGGGGTCGCCTGCAGTGCGGAACCCCCGCTGTGGACAGGTGAGTTCACCGTGGTGCCGGCCGTGCAGGTCCAGCCGGAGAGGCCGGACTCGAAGCCGCCGTTGCGGATCATGTCCGCGTCGGCCGCACGGGCGGCCGACGAGAGTGCGGTGACGCCGGACACGGCCAGCAGCGCGGCCGTCAGCAGGGCGGATACGGATCTGGGGCGTCGTGCGCCGTGAGCGCGCGGGGCGCGTTCCACAAGGACCTCCGGGGACAGGGGAGTTGGAGGGGGCGGAGCGCACTCAACTTGGTCCAGACCAATCTCGTTGTCAAGGTGTCCCGGCGCTAGCCGTCCTCACCCCGGTCCACCGCCAGGCCCGCCGCCGCCTCGTGCATCGCCAGCTCCAGCAGGGCGGGATCGGTCAGGGTGCCCGAGCCGTCCGGCGGGACCAGCCAGTGCACCCCCTGGGTCGCCCGGCCCGGGTAGGGCACGACGATCCAGGTGCCGGGGCCCGCGGTACGGATGCCGGTGCCGAGCCAGCGGGCCGCGGTGCCGGGCGGCACGAAGAACCCGACCCGTTTGTCCCCGAAGTCGGCGAGCACCGGGCCGGGTCGACCGAGGACGCGGGTGAGGACGTCCAGGGTCGGGTAGCCGAGTTCTCCCGGCAGGATCAGGACGTCCCAGGCCTTGCCGGCGGGCAGCAGGGCGACCCCGAGGGGGTTGCGCTCCCATTCCCGGCGGCAGGCCTCGGGATCCGGTGTGCCGGATGCCAGCCAGTCGGCCGCCGCCTTCGCCCCAGTCATCACAGAGCCTCCCTCTCTCGCGCGACGCGCTCGCGTCGGGAGGAGAGAGGGAGGCTCCGCGGGGAGCATTACGCGGGTTCCGCGTCCCCTTTCCGGTGACCTGGATCACATACCACTGCCGGCCACTCCGCTGCCGGCGGGCGGCTCCGGTGCCGTCCGGCGGTTGCCGTGCGGGCCGGCGGTGCCGGTGCCGGTGTAATCCGGCGGTTGCCCTGCGGGCCGGCGGTCCCGGTGCCGGTGTAATCCGGCGGTTGCCCTGCGGGCCGGCGGTCCCGGTGCCGGCGCAGTCCGGCCGTTGCCGTGCCGTCCGGCGGTCCCGGTGCCGGTGTAATCCGGCGGTTGCCCTGCGGGCCGGCGGTCCCGGTTCCGGCGCAGTCCGGCCGTTGCCGTGCCGTCCGGCGGTCCCGGTGCCGCCGACCGCTCCGGTGCCGGACGGCGGCTCAGCTGTCGAAGCCCAGTCCCAGCCGGTCCATCGTCCGCAGCCACAGGTTGCGCCGGCCGCCGTGCGCGTCCGCACGGGCCAGGGACCACTTGGTGAGGGCGATGCCCGTCCAGGCGAAGGGCTCGGGCGGGAACGGCAGCGGCTTCTTGCGGACCATCTCCAACTCGGTCCGCTCGGTGCGCTCTCCGTCCAGCAGGTCCAGCATCACGTCGGCGCCGAAGCGGGTCGCCCCGACGCCGAGACCGGTGTATCCGGCCGCGTACGCCACCTTGCCCTGGTGGGCGGTGCCGAAGAACGCCGAGAAGCGGGAGCAGGTGTCGATCGCGCCGCCCCAGGCGTGGGTGAAGCGGACGCCCTCCAGCTGCGGGAAGCAGGTGAAGAAGTGGCCCGCGAGCTTGGCGTACGTCTCCGGCCGGTCGTCGTACTCGGCGCGCACCCGGCCGCCGTACGGGTAGATCGCGTCGTAGCCGCCCCACAGGATGCGGTTGTCGGCGGACAGCCGGAAGTAGTGGAACTGGTTGGCGCTGTCGCCGAGCCCCTGCCGGTTCTTCCAGCCGATCTCGGCCAGCTGCCCGGCGCTCAGCGGTTCCGTCATGAGCGCGTAGTCGTAGACCGGCACGGTGTACGAGCGCACGCGGCGCAGCAGGCTCGGGAAGACGTTGGTGCCGAGCGCGACCCTGCGGGCGCGGACGGCGCCGTACGGGGTGCGTACGGCCATGCCGGCGCCGTAGCTCTTCAGGGTCAGCGCGGGTGTGTGCTCGTACACCCGCACGCCCAGGGCGAGGCACGCCTGCTTCAGGCCCCAGGCCAGCTTCGCCGGGTGCAGCATGGCCACGCCCCGGCGGTCCCACAGGCCCGCTTCGAAGGTGGGCGAATCGACCTGCTCGCGCACGGCGTCGGTGTCCAGGAACTCGACGCCGTCGGCCAGGCCCTGCTCCGTCAGCTCCCGGTGCCAGTCGCGCAGTTCCCGGGCCTGGTAGGTCTCGGTGGCGACGTCGATCTCACCGGTGCGCTCGAAGTCGCAGTCGATGCCGTGCCGGGCGACGGCGGCCTCGATCTCGTCGAGGTTGCGCCGGCCCAGCTCCTCCAGCCTGTGGATCTCGCCGGGCCAGCGGGTCAGCCCGTTGGGCAGGCCGTGCGTGAGGGAGGCGGCGCAGAACCCGCCGTTGCGGCCCGAGGCGGCCCAGCCCACCTCACGGCCTTCCAGCAGGACCACGTCGCGCCCCGGGTCGCGCTCCTTGGCGTTGAGCGCGGTCCACAGTCCGCTGTAGCCGCCGCCGACGACCAGCAGGTCGCAGGTCTCGGTGCCGGTGAGGGCGGGCTCGGCGGGCGGCTTGCCGGGGTCTTCCAGCCAGTACGGGACCGGCCGGGCTTCGGAAAGAGCGGCGATCCAGTTGTCTTTGCCACGACTCATGGCGCTTGGGGCCATGATTTCAACTCCCTACAGAGCTTTACGCCTTTTGCTTGTTGCGGCGATTGCTGATGACCATGGAGGTCAGGACGAACAGTACGGCGACGAGGAACATGGCCGTACCGATCACGTTGATCTGCACGGGCGTGCCGCGCTGCGCCGAACCCCACACGAACATGGGGAAGGTGACGGTCGAGCCGGCGTTGAAATTGGTGATGATGAAGTCGTCGAAGGAGAGCGCGAAGGAGAGCAGCGCGCCCGCGGCGATTCCGGGTGCCGCGATCGGCAGGGTGACCCGCAGGAAGGTCTGCACGGGTCCGGCGTAGAGGTCCCGGGCGGCCTCTTCCAGGCGCGGGTCCATCGACATCACGCGCGCTTTGACGGCGGTGACGACGAAACTGAGGCAGAACATGATGTGGGCGATCAGGATCGTCCAGAAGCCCAGCTGGGCGCCCATGTTGAGGAACAGGGTGAGCAGCGAGGCGGCCATGACGACCTCGGGCATCGCCATCGGCAGGAAGATCAGCGAGTTGACGGCGCCGCGCGCGCGGAAGCGGTAGCGGACCAGCGCGAAGGAGATCATCGTGCCGAGGACGGTGGCGCCGACCGTCGCCCAGACGGCGATCTGGAGGCTGATGGACAGCGAGCCGCACATGTCGGCGACGCCGCACGGGTCCTTCCAGGCGTCCGTCGAGAAGTGCTGCCATTCGTAGTTGAAGCGCCCCTTCGGTTTGTTGAAGGAGAACACCGTGACGATGATGTTCGGCAGCAGGAGATAGGCGAGTGTGATGAGGCCCGCGATGACGACCAGACGGCGCTTGAGCCAGGTGACGAAGGGCATTTAGACGAGATCCTCCGTCCCGGACCGGCGGATGTAGATCGTGACCATGGCCAGGATGGCGGCCATGAGGATGAAGGAGAGAGCCGCCGCCGTCGGATAGTCCAGGATGCGCAGGAACTGCGTCTGGATGACGTTGCCGATCATGCGGGTGTCGGTCGAGCCGAGGAGTTCGGCGTTGACATAGTCACCGGCCGCCGGGATGAAGGTCAGCAGCGTGCCGGAGACGACGCCCGGCATCGACAGCGGGAAGGTCACCCTGCGGAAGGTGGTCCACGGCTTGGCGTACAGGTCGCCCGCCGCCTCGTGCAGCCGGCCGTCGATGCGCTCCAGCGAGGTGTAGAGCGGCAGGATCATGAACGGCAGGAAGTTGTAGGTGAGGCCGCAGACGACCGCCATGGGCGTGGCCAGCACCCGGTCGCCGGCCGTCCAGCCCATCCAGTTGGTCAGGTCCAGGACGTGCAGCGAGCTCAGGGTGTGCACGACCGGGCCGTTGTCGGCGAGGATCGTCTTCCAGGCCAGGGTGCGGATCAGGAAGCTGGTGAAGAACGGGGCGATCACCAGGATCATGATCAGGTTCTTCCAGCGGCCGGCGCGGAAGGCGATCAGGTAGGCCAACGGGTAGCCCAGCACCAGGCACAGGACGGTCGCGGCGGCGGCGTACAGGACCGAGCGCAGGAACTGCGGCCAGTACTCGGCGAGCGCGTCCCAGTAGGTGGCGAAGTGCCAGGTGACCCGGTAGCCGTCCTCCAGCGAGCCCTGCTGCACCGAGGTGGAGGCCTGGTAGAGCATCGGCAGCGCGAAGAAGACGACCAGCCACAGCAGGCCGGGCAGCAGCAGCCAGTACGGGGTGAACCGGCCGCGTTTGCGCGCGGGCTTCCTCGCGGCTTCGACGGGGGCGAGAGGCGGGGGCGCCTCGGTGAGCGTCGACATCAGGCGGCGACCTCTTCCTCGGTGCCCGCGGAGCCCACCGTTCCGGCGAGCAGCGACTGGGCCGCGTCCAGACCGAAGGTGTGGGCCGGGCTCCAGTGCAGGACGACCTCGGCGCCGGGGACGAGCCGGCCGTCCCGCTCGACGTTCTGCGCGTACACCGCGAACTCGTCGCAGACCGGGGTGTCGATCACGTACTGCGTGGAGACGCCGATGAAGCTCGCGTCGGCGATCCTGCCGGTGAGCCGGTTGCGGCCCTCGGGGACGGAGCCCGCGTCGTCGGCGTGCGTGAGGGCGATCTTCTCCGGGCGGACGCCGACCAGCACCTTGCCGCCGGCCGCCGTCGGGGCCGAACATCGCGCCTCGGGCAGCACCAGCTTGCCGCCGCCCGCCGTGAGCACGAGGTCGTCACCGTTCCTGGTGTCGACCTCGGCCTCGATGAGGTTGGAGGTGCCGAGGAAGTTCGCGACGAAGGTGGTCCGCGGGTTCTCGTACAGGTCGGTGGGCGCGCCGAGTTGTTCGACGCGGCCCGCGTTCATCACGGCGACCGTGTCGGCCATGGTCATGGCCTCCTCCTGGTCGTGCGTGACGTGGACGAAGGTGATGCCGACCTCGGTCTGGATGCGCTTGAGCTCCAGCTGCATCTGGCGGCGCAGCTTCAGGTCGAGGGCGCCGAGGGGCTCGTCGAGGAGGAGCACCTTCGGGTGGTTGATCAGGGCCCGGGCCACGGCGACCCGCTGCTGCTGGCCGCCGGAGAGCTGGTGCGGTTTCTTACGCGCCTGCTCACCGAGCTGGACGAGCTCCAGCATGTCCTCCACCTGCTTCTTCACGCTCTTGATGCCGCGCCGGCGCAGGCCGAAGGCGACGTTCTCGAAGATGTCGAGGTGCGGGAAGAGGGCGTAGGACTGGAAGACCGTGTTGACCGGCCGCCGGTACGGCGGCAGTTGGGTGACGTCCTGGTCGCCGAGGTGCACGGTGCCCGAGGAGGGGTCCTCCAGACCGGCGATCATGCGCAGGGTGGTGGTCTTGCCGCAGCCGGAGGCGCCGAGCAGGGCGAAGAAGGATCCCTGGGGCACGGTCAGGTCGAGTGGCTGTACGGCGGTGAAGCCGTTGCCGTAGGTCTTGGAGATTCCGGAGAGGCGGACGTCGCCGCTGTTGTCCGGTGTCGTCTTCATCGTCGTCACGCCCCTGTGAGCTTCGCGAACTTCTCTTCGTAGGCCGTCTCTTCCTTCTGGCTCAGGGAGCGGAAGGCATGGGACCTCGCCTGCATGGCCTTGTCGGGAACGATCAGCGGGTTGTCCGCCGCTTCCTTGTCGATCTTCGCAAGGTAGGGCTTCACGCCGTCTACCGGAGTCACGTAGTTGATGTAGGCGGCGAGCGCGGCGGCCTGTTCGGGCTCGTAGTAGAAGTCGATCAGCCGCTCGGCGTTCGTCTTGTGCCGTGCCCGGTTGGGGACGCACAGGTTGTCGGTCGACGTCATGTAGCCGCTGTCGGGGATGACGAAGTCCACGTCGGGGCTGTCCGCCTTGAGCTGGACCACGTCACCGGCCCAGGCCAAGCAGGCCGCGAAGTCGCCCTTGGTGAGGTCGGAGGTGTAGTCGTTGCCGGTGAAGCGGCGGATCTGGCCCTTGTCCACGGCCTTCTGCAGGCGGGCGATCGCCGCGTCGAAGTCGTCGCCGGTGAACTTCGCCGGGTCCTTGCCCATGTCGAGCAGCGTCATGCCCACGCTGTCGCGCATCTCCGACAGGAAACCGACGCGCCCCTTGAGCCTGGGGTTGTCGAGCAGGTCCGAGACGGACTTGACCTCGATGCCGTCCAGCGCCTTCTTGTTGTAGGCGATGACCGTCGAGATGCCCTGCCAGGGGTACGAGTAGGCGCGGCCGGGGTCCCAGTCGGGGTTGCGGAACTGGGGCGACAGATTGCTGTAGGCGTGCGGCAGGTTGGACGGGTCCAGTTTCTGGACCCACCCGAGGCGGATCAGCCGGGCGGCCAGCCAGTCGGTGAGGACGAGGATGTCGCGGCCGGTGTCCTGGCCCGCGGCGAGCTGCGGCTTGATCTTGCCGAAGAACTCGTTGTTGTCGTTGATGTCCTCGGTGTAGTCGACCCTGATGCCGGTCCGCCTGCGGAAGGTGTCGAGCGTCGGGTGGCGTTTGCCGCTGTCGTCGACGTCGATGTACTCGGTCCAGTTGGAGAAGGCCACAACCTTCTCCTGGGCCGAGTGGTCCTCGGCGGACGTGCCGCCCTGCGTCTTGCCGGCCGCGGGGATCCCGCAGGCGCTCAGCGCCCCCAGGGCGCCGACGGTGAGCGCGCCGCCCGCGGAGGCGCGCAGCAGTGACCGGCGGGTCATCGCCGCCCGGCCGTTGTGCAGGCTGCGCCGCATGGCGGCCGCCTGGGCCGGGGTCGGGCGGTCGGGCTCGTACTGCTCCATGCGCGTGGTGCCCTTTCGGGAGGGGTCGGCCTGGTCCTTGGCCCGGTCTTCTCTACCGGTCCCCGAAGACGGTGCGGTGCCAGTCCTTCCTGGCCACCGCGGTGTTGTCGAACATGACATGCTTGACCTGCGTGTACTCCTCGAACGAGTACGCCGACATGTCCTTGCCGAAGCCGGAGGCCTTGTATCCGCCGTGCGGCATCTCGCTGATGATCGGGATGTGGTCGTTGATCCAGACACAGCCCGCCTTGATCTCGCGGGTGGCCCGGTTCGCGCGGAAGACGTTGCCGCTCCACGCGGAGGCGGCGAGGCCGTAGGGGGTGTCGTTGGCCAGCCGGATGCCCTCGTCGTCACTGTCGAAGGGCAGTACGACGAGTACCGGACCGAAGATCTCGGACTGGACGACCTCGCTGTCCTGCGCCGCGTCCGCGATCAGCGTGGGCCGGTAGAAGGCGCCGTCCTCCAGGTCGCCCTTCGGGGCCTCGCCGCCGGTCACCACGCGCGCGTAGCCGCGCGCCCGGTCCACGAAGCCGGCGACGCGGTCGCGCTGGAGGTGCGAGACGAGCGGCCCGAGATCGGTGCCCGCGGCGAACGGGTCTCCCAGTCGCACGGTCTCCATCAGGGCCGCCGTCCGCTCCACGAAGGCGTCGTACAGCGGTCGCTGCACATACGCGCGCGTGGCGGCCGTGCAGTCCTGTCCGGTGTTGATGAGCGCGCCGGCGACCGCGCCGTTGGCGGCCGCCTCCAGGTCGGCGTCGTCGAAGACCACGAAGGGGGCCTTGCCGCCCAGCTCCAGGTGGAGCCGCTTGACGGTGGCGGTGGCGACCTCGGCGACGCGCTTGCCGACACCGGTGGACCCGGTGAAGGAGGTCATGGCCACGTCCGGGTGGCCGACCAGGCGCTCGCCGGCCTCCTTGCCGGTGCCGGTGACGATGTTGACGACACCGTCCGGGATGCCCGCGTCCGTGGCGGCCTGGGCGAACAGCAGCGAGGTGAGCGGCGTCAGCTCGGCGGGCTTCAGGACGATGGTGTTGCCGGCGGCGATCGCCGGGAGGATCTTCCAGGCGGCCATCTGGAGGGGGTAGTTCCAGGGGGCGATGGAGCCGACCACACCGATCGGCTCGCGCCGGACGTACGAGGTGTGGTCGCCGGAGTACTCACCGGCGGACTGCCCCTGCAGATGCCGGGCGGCACCGGCGAAGAAGGCGATGTTGTCGATGGTCCCCGGCACGTCGAACTCACGCGTGAGCTTCAGCGGCTTCCCGCACTGCAGGGACTCCGCGCGGGCGAACTCCTCCGCCCGTTCGGCCACCACGGCGGCGAACCGGTGCAGGGCGTCCGAACGCTCGCCCGGGGTGGCCGACGCCCAGCCCGGGAAGGCCTCCCGCGCGGCGGCGACGGCCGCGTCGACGTCGTCGGTACCGGCCAGCTCGTACGTGTACACCCCCGCACCGGTGGCGGGGTCCACCACCGAGTGGGTACGGCCCGACGTGCCCCTGGTGAGGCGGCCGGCGATGAATTGCGCTCCCTCCGAGAACCGTTCCTGCGCGGGGAATCGTTCCGGGGTGGCGGTGCCCGGGTTGTGCATGTCGCTCTCCTCCGCCGTTCGCCCGTCCCGGGGGCGGGTGGCGTAGCTCCAGCTCGATTTGAGTGCCGATCCTGACAGAGCAGCAGGCCTCCAACAAGTGATTCCGTTGTTGCCTTTTGGTTACGCGACGGAATCTGTCGACCAGGTGTCGAGTCGGGGCGGAAAAGGACGGACGGAGTGTCCGTGGTGCGTGCCAGACTCGCGTGCATGGGAAAGATCGACGGGGTGGAAGCCCTGATCAGGGAGGTCCGGGCGGGGACCCGCGTCGAGTACCTGCACTTCTGGGGGCACCGGCCGCTGCCGGACGGCAGGATCGGCCCGAGCTGTCTCAGCCAGTGGTGGCCGTCACCGTTCGTGGCCGACGGTGTGGAGTACGCGACGGCCGAGCACTGGATGATGGCGGGCAAGGCGCGGCTGTTCGGGGACGCGGAGGCGGAGCGGCGGGTGCTGGCCGCGGCGCACCCCTCCGAGGCCAAGAAGGCGGGACGGCTGGTGCGGGGCTTCGACGAGGCGATATGGGAGCGGGAGCGCTTCGGGATCGTGGTCGAGGGCGGCGTGCACAAGTTCGCGGCCGACGACGATCTTCGGATGTTCCTGCTCGGCACCGGGGACCGGGTCCTGGTGGAGGCCAGCCCCGTGGACCGCGTCTGGGGCATCGGCCTCGCCGCGACCGACGAGGCGGCCTCGGACCCGGAACGCTGGCGCGGCCCGAACCTGCTGGGCTTCGCCCTGATGCGGACCCGGGAGAGACTGGCGGGCGCCGGGGCTTGAGCGGGGTGGCGTGAGCTTGCTTCGGGGCTTGAGGGAAGACCAGGGGGCGGGGAGCGGGCGGCACAGCGAACACCGGTCGTGGTCCTCACCGACGGCTCGGGCGCACCGCCCTCCTACGCCCGCGACTGGACCTCGGTCCGGCGGGAAGGCTGACGGATCTACCTCTCCCCCGCGGCGACGAGGACGTCGGCGCACGGGTCCTGAGGACGTGCGACTCGGCCTAGTGGTAGCCGTAGCCGTCGACGGAGGACTCGACCCGATTCGTCATGGCCAGACCTTCGTCATGGCCGGACCTTCACGTGATGGCGGACGCTGATGCCCACCGCGGGTTCCATCGACCCTGTGTCAGTGATGGTGGAACCCGCCCCGCCGGTCGCCGTCCTCGTGGTCACGGTCCTCGTGGTCGCCGTCCTCGTGATCGCGGTCGTGATGACCGTCCTGTCCGGGCGGAAGATCGACGGTGTCGCAGTAGATCACCGGCCCCGGGAGCGGGGCGGGGGCGGGGCCGTCGGCCGGAAGGCCCTCCGTCTCCATGACCAGCAGGCGCAGCGGTACCCCGTGCCGCACGGGCGGTACCGCGATCTGGCCCGTGTAGAACGGCGTGTTGGAGGACTCCGCGTCGACCGAGGTGAGTCGGGTGGCGGTGTCCTGGAGGGTCACCCAGCCGAGGTCCTGGTCGTCGACGACGTCGTGCCGGCGCTGCAGCGTGGCGGTGATCCGCGGCGGCAGGGAGTCGGTGGGGTCCCAGGAGGGACCGGTGAGACTGACCGAGAGCGGCTGGCCGGCCCTGACCGTGAGTTCCCGGTCGGGCAGGGTGCGGACCAGGTCGGCGAGGACGACCGCCGAGATCTCGGCTCCGGGGATCGAATCGGGCTGGTACCGGACCAGAGCGAGCCGGACGAAGGGCAGACAGGTCTGGCCGGTGTCCAGCTCCAGGTCGCAGAACCAGCGGCCGCCCTTCTCGTCCGCGTCGAACCGCGGGGCGAAGCCCACGACCGTCACGGGGAGCGGTCCGGAGGACGTGGACAGCGACAGCTTCCTGGGCGGCACGGCCGCGTTGGTGAACACGTCCGCGGTCGGTGCCACGACGGCCGCGGAACGGTGGACGGGGTCGCGGCCCATGAGGGTGACCGAGGCGTCGCGTACGGACGCCGGATCGCCGCCTGGCGGCTCGCCGAGGACGACGCCGAGCAGTTCACCGTCTCCCGACGAGAACCACGGGCGGTCCAGGTACACCCGGATGCCTCCGCCGCGCCTGCGCTGGACGATGGCGCCGGACGCCCCGTCGTCCCGCTCCAGGGCGAGAGTCGGTACGCAGTACAGGACCCGCGGTGCCGTGGGCGCCGCGCTGCTGAGGACCGAGTGTTCCTGCGGGGCGCCCTGTACGGTCAACGCCCCCGCACCGGGCTCGGCGAAACTCGGGGGGAAGTAGTCGCCGAACCGGCTGCCCGCCAGTGGGCTGTAGCGCACCACGCGGTGTCTGGTGTCACCGAACTCGTGCTTTTCCAGGAGAGGCTGGCCCTGCTTGGTCGTGGCCTTCTCCTCGGCCGCCTTGGTGCTGAAGGTCAGGACGCCGTTCTGGAGGACGGCGGGTTCGGTGCCGGGGACGCCCGTCCGGTCGGCCCTCGCCGTCAGCAGTCCGAACACCGGCGCGGTGACCGTCCGGACGTCACGCCCGTCGGGCCCGGAGTCCGTCACCTCGGTCCACTCCGCGACCAGGTCGATCCGGCCCGTGCTGTTCTCGTCCAGCGCGATGGTGCCGGCGAGGTGCTCGGCCGTCGCGTGCGCGGCGCGCGGGGTCGCCGAGGGGGACAGGTTCAGTACGGGCGTCTTCAGCGGTTGTTGCACAGCGTGGACGAGAGTCAGCTCGTGCCAGGGAGTGAACATCCAGTGCCGGCTGGCCGCGGCCAGTTCCAGCACCCGGTCCGCATTCTGCAGCTCTGCCGTTCTCCTCGCCTCGACGACCTCCTCCGGCTCCGGCGCGAGTCCGGGCGTCGGCTCCGGGTCCTCCCGGCACCAGGAGGCCATGCCCATGAGGTTCGCGTCGAAGTCGATGCCGGAGCACACGCGGACGATGGCCACGGCGCCCTTGGGCAGCGACACGGTCAGCACCCGGGACGCCTCGTCGAAGTGGGGCGGCGCGGTTCCTTCGACCAGCCTCACCCGGAACGACCTGGGGCGGTGCCAGACATCGCCGTCCCAGGGGACGAGGAAGGGCTGATCGGGGGGCATTCCCGGCAGGTCCAGCAGGGCGGCTCCGCGGGCCAGCGGATCGGGGAGGCCGCGCATGTCGACCTGTTCGCCCGTGTGCAGGGCGATCACCGCCCGATCGGCGGGGTCCGCCGCCGGTGAGTCGATGGGTTCCAGGCGCACGTCCGGACCGGGGTCGTCCAGGGAGGCGCTCTCGCGTACCGCCAGCTCGTAGACCGCGTCCTGGACGGCGTGGTCGGTGGAGCCGATGGCTTCGTCCAGCAGTCCGTGCCACTCCACGCACTGCAACGACGCCTTCGGCGCCACCACATGGCGTTCGTCGGCACCCTGGTAGGGGACGTGTCCTTCCTCGGTGACCAGCGGTGACCGGTTGAACTCAGCGGCGTACTGCTCGGCGGTGCCGCCGGTTCGGGGGGCCGTCGCCGGGCCGGGGCCGCAGTCGACGGTGAAGCCGTTCTTGCGGCCCAGCTCGGTCAGGGACTGGCAGCCGGGGGTGCCGTCGGCGTCCCGCCCGGAGAAGCCCTGGTCTCGTTGTTCCTCGGCATAGGCGGCCCTCGTCCGGTCGCCGAAGTTGCCGTCCGCGCCGCCCGGGAGGTGATGGCCCTCGGCCATCAGGGCCCGCTGGACGACTTGGATGTCCGCGTTGGTCAGGTCGGGCCGGACATTGGCCAGGATGACCCTCGTCCCCTCCTCGGTGGGGCCGGACGGAGCTGCCGGCGGCGGTCCGGCGCCCGGGCTGCTCCGGATCACCATGCGGAAGGTCGAGGCGCCTTCGGCGAACGGCGCTCTGGGCACCACGGACGGCGCCGGGACGGCGCCGAACCGCTGGAAGACGAGCGGCGGTTCGGGGACCGCCACACCGGGCAGGTGCAGGGCGTCGGCCTGCGTGAGGTCGAGGCCGTTGCCGGCCAGGTCGACGGTGCGCAGCCGTACCCGGTACTCGTGGCCGTACCGCAGGGTGGGCAGTGAACCGTGTGCCGGCTTGACCGTGATCTCCATCGGCAGTCCCGGCGGTGCCTCGTTCCCGGGCGGAACCGGGGTGTCGTCGGCGTCCAGCACCAGGCCGGGGAGGGGCGCGGACAGGGAGAAACCGCGCCAGACGGCCAGCGGCTCCGGTACGTAGAGCGCCGGATCGCTCGGTGGTGAGACCAGGTGAGCCTGGAAGAAGCCCTCGTCGGAGGCTGTCAGCAGCAGCGGCCCGCCATGGGCCTGCCGGTACTCCACCTCGCGGGCGTGCAGCGAGAACCATCCCTTGCGATGCTCGTCCCAGATGTCCATCCGGTGGCCGCGGACCAGGTCCTCGGCGGTGAGTACGGGGGCGGGCGGCTCGTCCTGGGTGGCCGGTGTGGCCGCGCTGGCCGGTGTGGCCGGTGTGGCCGCCGTGGCCGCCGTGGCCGGCGGTTGCGCCTGCTCCCGCCGCCGCGCCACCACCTCGCTGAACGCCTTGTCGAGCTCGGCCGCCCGGTCGAGCTCGGCACGCAGTTTGGTCTCGCGGTCGTTCCGGATCAGCGAGATCCCGTGGGTGCGGACCGGGGACAGGCCCTTGGCGTCCGGGGGGACCGAGAGCATCTTGAGGGCGGCTCCGTCGATGTCCGCCTGCTCGACGCGGAAGTGCGCCGCCAGTTCCACGAGGCCGCGGGACGGCGACGCCAGCGGGTCGCCGTCGGACGGCGGCTGCTCCGCTGGGAGAAAGATGCGGCGGCCGGGCGCGGGCGGGTTCGAGGGGAGGGGATCCACACCGAGGAAGTAGCGGGTGAGACAGGGCACGTCGTGCGAGTCACCGCCCAGTGCGGAGTTCCAATGGGGAACGACGGTCAGCAACCGATGGCCGTCGGAATCGGGGAGCCCGGCCGGCAGGACGAAGTCCAGGACCAGTCCGAGGCGGCGGAGCAGCAGGGGGTGGTCGCCGAACGAGGTGAGCATCGTGTGGAAGTCGGTGCGGGGCGGCCGGGTGGGACGCTCCTCGCCGTCCGGCAGTTGTCCACCGGGCGCCGGCTGTTCGCCGGCGAGCGGCTGCACCCCGGCCGACGGGCCGTGGGCCGCGGACGGGGCCGAAGCGGAGGGGCTGTGGAATTCGGCCAGCTGCGCCAGCTCCGGCGGATCCACGCGGCCACCGGAACCCTGCGCCACGTGCTTCTCGGCGTGTGCGTTGCCCGCGTCCGGGGACGTCAGCAGGCCCTGCGTCACAGGCGGTGCTTCGGCATGCTGCTTCGCCGCCCTGACGTAGACGTCCTTGGTGAACCTCCTGACCTCCTGCGTCGAGTAGCTGCGCGTCTTCCGCGTGGGTGCGTCGCAGGAGTAGGGCTCCAGCTCGGTGCCTTCGTGGAACAGACTCGTCCACAGGCCGGTGTCGGGTGCCGGGCCCTGCGGCACCAGCGGACCGGTGAAGGGTACGGGCACGGGCGGCGTCACGGTGCCGTCCGCGGTGGCGAACTCGAAGGTGGCCGCCGTGACCTTCTCCGGCCATCTGAGGAAGTCGGGAAAGTCCGCCAGTGTTCCGCTGGTCCCGTCGGGGGTGTACAGCCGGGGTGCGACGAACACCGACACCTGCGCAAGGGTGCCGTCGTCCGAGAGTCCGGCCGGGAGGACCGTCCAGTTGATGTGCTGTTCGAAGCGCATGGACATCACCCGAGGGGCTGGGGGGCGTACGACTCGCAGAACTCGCGCCAGTACGGGTCCAGCGGGACGCATTCGCGGAAGGACGGGTCGCCCGGGGCACCGGAGAAGCTCCGTTCGAGCTCGAGCGTCAGGGACTTGCTGAAGAAGGCGATCCGTACGCTGACCGTGAGGGTGCCCTTGCCGTGGACGAACGACTGGTGTCCGTGCTTTTCGTAGGTGAGTTCAAGCGAGAATTCGACGGAGATCGTGACGATGCCCAGCACACACAGGAAACCGCTGCAGCGCAGATATCCGCTGAGGGCCTGCTCCTTCCCGCTCGTGAAGCGGATACCCGCCATCACCGAGACGCCGCCGCTCGCGACCCCGAGGTTCAGGGCCGCGGCACCGCCGAACTCTATGGCGCCTTCGATCTGCGGGGGGCCGCTCGTGTTCACCAGCATGGAGAAGTAGCCGCCACCGCCGAACAGGGACACCGTCACGTGGAAGGGGTGTTCTCGCTCGGCGACGGAGAAGCGGAAGGTGACGGGCTCGTCCTCGAAGGGGATCACCAGCTCGGCCGCGAGTGAGAGGTTCGACAGGGTGAAGACACCGATCCCGAGGGTCGGGACGGCGAACTTGTAGCCCGCCCGGACTCCTGTGCCGTCGACGTCCACGTACGCGCCGGAGCCGAAGACGTCGGCGGGCAGGGCATCGCGCAGGGTGTTGATGAACTCCAGGTCCTTCTTGAAGCTCAGCGCCAGACCGCCGGCGGTGACGTCGGGCTTCTTCCCCGGGCCGGACCTGAACGACAGCTCGGCGAAGTGCACTTCGACGAAATCGGCGAAGACCAGCTTGAAGTCGGTCAGTTTGCCCTGCACGGTGGCCTGGTCGACGGCGTCCTTCGAGCGCACGGTCCGGGCGTCCAGGGTCAGCACGGCATTCTCCAGGTCGACGGGGAACGAGTCCTGCTCGCCCGGTTTGCCCGGCCCCGCCTTGCCCAGCCTCGTCTTCCAGACATAACGCAGTTCCTTGCCCTGTCCGTCCGCCAGGTCGCGGATGCGCAGCACGGGCGTGGGCAACAGGCCGTCGGGGGCCCGCAGGATGTCCTCGATCTGCTTCTCGCCCAGTTTCTGGGGCGTGCCGAGCTGGTCCTTGATGTCCTGCAGATACCGGTCCAGGCAGATCTTGCCGAGGAGCTTGGCTCCGCCGAACGCGTTCCTCACGGTGTCCAGGTCACTGCCGCCGAGGACCGCCCCGGAAGCGGCTTCCGTCTTGAAGAGGTCCGGGACGACACCGGCCTGTGCGGTGATCAGCTTGAGCTCGGACCTGGGGCTGGCGATCCCACCGGCCTTCTCCGCGGCGAGTGCGATCGAGATCGGATTCTGGAGCTGGAGGTAAGCGCCGGCCGGGTGCTTGTCCATGGTCTGCTTGAGATAGGTCTCGTTGAACACGACCGCCGCCCCGCCGGCGTTTCCGGTGAACTGCTCGACGGCGGGGACACGCACGTCGGCCGCTCGCACGTGGGGCAGGCCGACCACGAAGCGGTCCTCTTCCTGCGGGGTTCGCGCGATGGTTCCGAGCCCGAAGGTCAGGGTGCCGACCGCGTGGCTGGTGCTGCCGGGAGCATCGGCGGGTGGTTGCGCCATGGCCATCACCTGGCCCCCCAGCCGGCAGTCCATGCGGCCGGGGTTCTCCGCGAGGAGCGTCTTCAACCGCGGCCCGGGATCGGGGAGTCCGTCGGGTACGAAGATCAGCGGCATCGTGAAGCTGACCTTTCTGTCCTCGTAGTCCGTGCCGATCAGGGTGAACTGGTGGTCGGTTCCGGATCCCCGGAGTTTCACCCAGAACGCGTCGCGGTCCCTGAGGGGCTTCCTCGGATCGGCCTGCGGCTCCGACGATGGGTCTGGTGGCTGGATGAGCGGAGTGGCCCGGTCGGTGATGCGCAGACTGCGGAACGGCATTTCCCGTCCGGCGTACGTGTAGCGGGACTCCTGGTCGTACTGCACCACCGGCTGCTTGACGATGACGTGGTCCTCGTGTTGCAGGTAGGCGACTATCCCGTCGTTCGGATGAGCGACGAACACTCGCCGGAACTCCTCCACATGGGACGCCAGGTGGCCGGTGCTCAAGCGGCCCCGTGTGACCACGCGTATGTACTGGTCGCGCCCCAGGCCCGTGATGTGGTCGTACGCCTCCAGATCCGGGAAGGGCCGGCCGGCCGGCGGGTACCGGGGCTTATCGCTCTCGGGTGCCGCCTCCCAGGCGCCGTGCAGGTGGGCCGAGGCGCCCAACGGCGTGAGGATGAACTGCTCGGAGTGCAACGGCGCGCTCGGGACGTCGATGGGGCCGCCTCCCGGTACGACGAGTTCGGCCCGGCTGGTGAGGGTGACGAGGTCCTCCAGGTTCGCCACGGTGAGCGGGCCCTCCGCGAGGAGTGCGCCGCGGTCCCGCACCGCCGCGAAGGCCCGCAGCCGTACGTCCCCGTCGTCCTGCGTGCCGTGCAGCCGTGCGTGCCACAAAGCGACCCGGCCGTCGGCCTGATGGGGCTCCGGACGGCTCAGCCAGCCCACCGGCTCGTCGTAGGTGATCAGCAGCCGGGTGGGGAATTCGATGACACTTCTGGGGACGCCCTGGAAGACGGACGACCCGGGGGTGTCCGGGGTCTGCGGTCCGACCGGAACCGTCAACGGCACGAGTCGCTCCCAGTCGAGCAGCGCGTCCAGCGACAGGTCCAGGCCGGCCAGGTCGGCCGGCACGGAGAAGGCCAGCGTCGTCGGGCCGGCGGTGAAGGCCTTGACGGGGCCGGGCGGGGGCGTGCTCCCGCCCAGGATGGCCTGCTCCAGGACATGCTGCGGCGGCAGTCCGGCCAGGACGAACGAGGGTGTGCCCGGATCCCGCGGCACCAGGCGGTGGCCGTCGAAGCGCAGGTTGACCAGGCTGATGTCGACGACCAGCATGTCCGTCGGCCGTACCACCCGGAACGGTCCCTCGGCGACGTCCTCGGCGTCCCCCGGACCGGGCTCCGCGGGCGTCTGCGGACCGGGATCGTGCGGGTGCCCGGGCCGTTCTCCGTCGAAGGGTCCGCCCCCACCGGGCCGGCGCCCGTCGAAGTGTCCGTGGAAGCCGTCACCGTCGTCGCCGTGGCCACCTTGGTGGCCGTCACCGGAACGGTTGTGCAACGCGTCGAGGAGTCCCGGGGCGACAGGACGGATGGTGTGGAAAGCCATGCGGAAACGCCTCATCCGAGGTCGTGGAGATCGAGGAGAACGTGGAACAACGCGCCATGACGCTGCTCGCCTCACCGCCATTTTCCCCCGGGCGTCGCATTCCCGCCATCGGAGCACGGCACGGGATCATGCGTTCACGACCCCAAACCGTGAACCCTTCAACATTCTTTGACGGAACGCCAGCTGCGCTGTGCGCCGTGCATGACCTGGCCTGACCACCATCGCATGGTGTACGGCCTTGGGAACGGCGTGGCGAAAGCACTTCCGGCCGCGGGGAGGGCCCCGCGCCGACCTACGGCCCGACCGGGCGTGTCGTGAACGTCGATCCGGCACGGGAGTGTTGAGGTACGGCGAGCCGAGGGCGGGGGCCTCGGCCTGGCCGGGTGTGCCGTCCTCAGTTGTGCCGGGCTCCGGCCAAGGCGGTGAGGACGCGTCGGGTCTTGCTCTCGGGGTGCTCGGAGGGTGTCACCCCGCGGTCGCGCACCGCGTCCTCCAGCTTCCGCTGCCTGCGCTCGGCGCGGGCGGCGAACTCCCCCGCTTTCTCATGGTCCTTGGGTTTCACGCGCATCGAGGCCTCCAGGAACTTCAGGCCGGCGACCGACCACACCTCCAGATCCACATCCAGGTCGCCCAGCGGAACGTCGTCGGCCTTGGTCGAGAGGATCGGCCCCAGCGCGACGAGCCGGTCCAGCCGGACGGGACGGGCGCAGGCGTGCAGGAACTGGTCCTGCACGGAGTCGATCGACGCGGCGGGGTCCGCGCCGGCCTCCACCGCGCCCGCCAGCGTCCCCGCCGGGTGTACGTGCACCAGGGAGGCGGCCAGCACACGGTTCTCCCCGGACCAGTCCTGCTCGATCCGGTAGGTGAACGGCACCAGCTCGAAGGCCTCGAGGAACTGTCCGACCAGCTGATCCCGTGTACACGGACGCAACTTGACGGTCAGGTCGTCCGTCCCGTCACCGCTTCTGAAGCGCACGATCACCCCGCCGTCGAGGAGCGGTGCCCGTCCCTCCACGACGCCGTCCCGGTCCTCCGCGAACCAGATGCGGCGCATCGTCGGCGCACCACGAGTCCCGCCCAGGGCCGACAGCGCCATCGCCACGTCGTCCTCGATGTCGACCTTGATCTCCACCGGCAACAGGCCCATCACGTCGCTCCCGCCTACCAAGGGGTTGGAGCAGGAAGGTGGTGTCGAGCAGCATCGTCGTCCGACGAGGGCGCGACGAGCGCGTTCGACACCGCGTGAGACCGGCGACGTCTCCAATACGCCCGCTTCCAGGCTATCCGCCCCGACCTCCAGCCGCACTCCCGAGGCGACCGGGTCCACGCGGCCGGGGACCCGGTACGGGACCCCGGCACGACTCCGCCCTGCCAGGGACTGATGCCGAGTCACCCACGTACCGCGGGTTCAGCTGCCGCCGGGCCGGTATCGCAGCAGTAGCAGCCGGGGCGGAAGCCGGGGGCCCCGAGATACTGTCAACTCCGCTTAGTGGCCTACGACTTGCTCTGGCCTCGGAAGGTTCGGCGTCATGCGCACGCCACGGGTTCCCGGCGGCACCGCCCGGTCCGAGGACCGTGCCGCCGGGAAGGCGCTCGGTGACGCTCAGGGCGCCGGACGGCGTCAGGCGGCGAGGGTGCTCGCCGTGTCGGCCTGCCGCAGCAGCCGTTCGAGGGCCTCGTGCGCCCGGGACACCCGGGAGCGGACCGTGCCTACAGGACAGCCGAGGAGCCCGGCCGTCTCCTCGTACGACAGCCCGGCCACCCGGGTCAGCAGGAACGCCTCCCGGCGTTCGCCGGGCAGGGCCTCCAGGAGGTCGAGCAGGGCGATGCCGCCGTCGAAGCCCGGCAGGCCGCAGGGCTGGGCGCCCTCCACCGCCGTCTGCCAGTCGACGTCGTCCGCGATCCTGTGGCGGACCGCGGCGCTCCGCAGGCTGCCGGCGACCGCGCGGCGCTCGATCGACAGCAGCCAGGTACGGGCCCAGGCCCGTCCTTCGTAACGGTGCAGGCTGCCGAACGCCCGCGCGAAGGTGTCCTGGGTCAGGTCGTGGGCGGTGCGGGGATCGCCGCTGAGGTGGGTGACGTAGCGCAGCACATCGGCGTGCAGGGCGCGGGACGAAGTGGTCGGCCGCCTCGGGGTCATCGCCGCGGGCGGCCAGCGCCCAGGCGGTCGCCGACGCGTCCACGGCGGCACGGTCCGCCCGTGCGACGGGCATGACAGAGACCCTTAGCCCTCGGGGAGTCTTCGGCGGACGGCCTGAGGGGCCTTCGAAGCTTGAGGGGGGCGGCCTGACCAGGGGTCGGGCTTGAGCGGGGCGGCCTGAGCAGGCGCCGGGAACTCAGGGGGGTCCCGGCCGCGGCGGGCGTCGATTTTGCCGGCCCGGGGCTGTCTCCTTGGGGGATGGCGGGGCCGGGCCACTGTTGCTCACCCCGCGAGCCTGCGACGGCGGGCGCGTCTGTGCGGGCGCCGGACGCGCCGCGGGTTCGTCTCAGGTGGCGAAGGCGATCGCGAAGGCGAACAGGCCGAGCACCAGGACGATGCCGGCGACTCCGCAGATGAGCCCGGCCAGGGCCACGCCCGGGTTGGTGGCCTCGCCCCGGCGGGCCCTTCCTCTGCCGATCGCGCCGAAGATGATCGCCAGGATGCCGAGGATCAGCGCTACCGGCCACAGCAGGAAGCCGATCGACGCCAGGATGCCGAGCACCAGGGAAGCCGTTCCCAGGCCGTCGCTCGGGGCCGGTTGCACACCGGGCCAGCCGTAGCCCGCGTAGCCGTTCGGCGCCGGGTACGGGGCGCCGTACACCGGCTGTGGCTGCCCCGGGTAGCCGTAGGCCGGCGACCCGCCCGGGTATCCGTACGGCACCTGTCCCGGGCCGTCGGGCGCGATGGGCGGCGGCGGCACGGGCTCCGCTCCCCCGTGCGGCCCCGGCACCGGCGGGGCGAACGGATTGCCGGAGGCTGCCGGGGCAGGCGGGGCGTAGGGGTTCGCGGACGCGACCTGCGGGACGTAGGGGTTCGCGGACGGGGCCGGCGGGGCGAAGGGGTTCGCCGGGGACGAGGAAACCGGGGACGGGGGAACCGGGGGTGCGAAGGGGCCGGCCGGAGGCGGAGGCGTCGGGGGCGTGGCGGAGGCGGCGGGGCCGGCCCACGGCGCGGACGGGGTCCCGGCGGGCGCGGGCGGCATCCCGTCCGGCGCGGGTGCGGGCGGGGCCGTCGGCAGTGAGATCAGCGTCCGCTGGTCGTGGAAGGAGTCGTAGCCCCCGGCCGGGACCGGTCCCCGACCCGAGGCCGCGTCGGCAGCGGGGGTCGCCGCACCCTTGTCCAGGGACACCGGGGACGACGCCTGCCCGTCGGCCTCCCGAGGCGACGTCTGCCCCTCGGCCTCCCCAGGCGACGTCTGCCCCTCGGCCTCCCCAGGCGACGTCTGCCCGCCGGTGGTCCGGGGTGGCATCGGCCCGTCACCGGCGGTCTGCTCCGGTGATATGGACTGCGGCGCCTCGTCGGACATGCTGGAAGACCCCTCTGCTGGACGTTCCGTCATGCTACGGGCAGCCCATGGCCGTGCGGGCCCGGGCCTACGATGATCCCGCGTCACCGATCAGCCGATCACCGCGCCCGGACCGGACCCCGTTCCGCGGGCGCCCGTCCAGGGGAGGACCCCATGTCCGACAGCAGCTCCGTCCCGGCCACCGGTACGGCCGACCGCGATCTGCGGACCTTCATCGCCGGGCTGCCGAAGGCCGAACTGCACGTCCACCACGTCGGCTCCGCCTCCCCCCGCATCGTCTCGGAACTGGCCGCCCGGCACCCCGACTCCAAGGTGCCCACCGACCCCGAGGCCCTGGCCGACTACTTCACCTTCACCGACTTCGCGCACTTCATCGACGTGTACCTGTCGGTCGTGGACCTCATCCGCACCCCGGAGGACGTCCGGCTGCTGACCTACGAGGTGGCCCGCGACCTGGCCCGCCAGCAGGTGCGCTACGCCGAGCTGACCATCACCCCCTTCTCCTCCACCCGGCGCGGCATCGAGGAGACGGAGTTCATGGCCGCGATCGAGGACGCCCGCAAGGCGGCCGAGGCCGAGTTCGGGACCGTACTGCGCTGGTGCTTCGACATTCCGGGCGAGGCGGGGCTGGAGTCCGCGCAGGAGACCGCGCGGCTGGCCACCGACGACCGGATCCGCCCGGAGGGCCTGGTGTCGTTCGGGCTCGGCGGACCCGAGATCGGTGTGCCCCGGCCGCAGTTCAAGCCGTACTTCGACCGGGCCATCGCCGCCGGCCTGCACTCCGTTCCGCACGCCGGTGAGACGACCGGGCCGGAGACGGTGTGGGACGCGCTGAAGGAACTGCGGGCCGAGCGCATCGGCCACGGCACCAGCTCCGCGCGCGACCCCGAGCTGCTCGCCCACCTCGCCGAGCACCGCATCCCGCTGGAGGTCTGCCCGACCTCCAACATCGCCACCCGCGCGGTCCGCACGCTGGACGAGCACCCCATCAAGGAGTTCACGCGCGCGGGCGTGCTGGTCACGATCAACTCGGACGACCCGCCGATGTTCGGCACCGACCTGAACAACGAGTACGCGGTGGCCGCCCGCCTGCTCGATCTCGACGAGCGCGGGCTCGCCGACCTCGCCAGGAACGCCGTCGAGGCGTCGTTCCTGGACGCGCTGGGCAAGGCGCGGATCATGGCCGAGATCGACACCTACACCGCGGACTGGCTCGCCGGCTGAGGCCCGCTCGTCGCCCGGCCGCCCCTTCGGACGCCTCGCGGCACCGCGGTGCCCGCGCCACGGCCACAATGGGGCCATGCAGACCGTGACCGCCGTGGCCCACCGCGGCGACCCCTACCGCTTCCGCGAGAACACGATCGACTCGCTGCGTTCCGCGCTCGACCAGGGCGCGGACGCGGTCGAGGTCGACGTACGGCTCACCCGTGACGGCGTCCCCGTGCTGCTGCACGACGAGACGCTGGCGCGGTTGTGGGAGGTCGACCGGCCACTGCGCGCGCTGTCCGCCGAGGAGGTGCGCCGGCTCACGGCGGGCGGTGTGCCGACGCTCGCGGAGGCGATGGCGGCGACCGGGGACAGCAGGGTGATGGTGGACCTCTGCGGGCGGGTCGACCGCCGGCTCGTGGAACGGGTCATGGACGCGGTCCGGCACAGCGGGGCCCGGGAGCGCGTCTACTACTGCGCGGGAGCCGAGGCCATGCTCGCCGTCCGGGCCGCCGATCCGGCCGCCGAGATCGCCCTGACCTGGACGACCCTGGCACCGCCCCGGCCCGCGCTGCTGGCCGCGGTCCGCCCGCGCTGGCTCAACTACCGCTTCTCCCTGGTCACCCGGGACCTGGCGGCCCACGTCCGGCGCGCCGGCCACCTGCTGTCGGTGTGGACCCCGGACACCCGCCGCTCCATGCGCCGCCTGCTGGACCTGGGCGTCGACTCGATCACGACGAACCGCGTCGACGTCCTCCACGCCCTGCGCCCCCAAGGCACCCCCCGGCTTCTGCCGGACTCCGGCGGACGCGCGACCACCTGAGCGCCCGCCCCGTCCCTCAAGCCGCGGGAACCGGGACGGCCGGGAGCCGCCGAACGCCTCCCCCGCCGACCCGCGTTGCCGGTTTCCGGCAACGCTGACTACCCTCCGTTCACCAAAGGCCGTCAAGGACACGTCAACGGCAGGGCGGAAAGAGGGGGACTCGATGACGGAGTCGGAGACGGCCGAACACCTGCGCGGGTACACACGGATACTGGCCGACGTCTCCGCCACCGGGCGCCGGCTCACCCGCGGGGAACTGGACGAGCGCCGCGCGCTCGGGAAGCGGGCCGCCGAGGCCGGGCACAGCCTGCGCGAACTCGTGCGGCTGCATCTGTCCGCCACCCGGACGTGCTGGCCGGAGGGCACCAGGGCCGCCGCCGTCGGCGGCATGCTGGCCGCGGTGGAGCAGGCGATCGACGCCTTCGCCGAGGGGTACGAGCGGGCGCAGTACCTGGCGGTACGTCAGGAGGAGGCCGCACGGCGGGAGTTCGTCGACGATCTGCTGTACGGCCGCAGCGACCTGGGCCGGCTCGCCGAGCGGGCCGAGCGGTTCGGTCTCGTCCTGTCCCGCGCGCACGCGGTCGCGGTGGCCGAGGGGCCGGAGGCGTACGACGACACCGCCCCGGTCACCCGCCGGGTGGAGACCGCCCTGATCACACGGTTCGGCGACCGGCGCGTTCTGCTCGCGACGAAGAACGGGCGGCTGATCTGCATCGCGCCCGGCGACCAGGAGGAGGTCCTGGCCTACTTCGCCGGGCAGGCGAACGGCAGCCGTGTGGCCATCGGGCGCCCGCAGCCCGGTGCGGGCGGCGTGGTCCACTCGTACGAGGAGGCACTGAGCACCCTGGAGCTGGCCGATCGGCTGAATCTGCGGGAACCGGTGGTGCGGGCGGCCGACCTGCTCGTGTATCCGGTCCTCATGCGTGACCGGCAGGCCATGGCCGACCTCGTCGTCGACGCGCTGGGGCCGCTGCGAGCCGCGCGGGGCGGTGCCGAGCCGCTGCTGTGGACGCTGGAGGCGTACTTCGCGTCGGGGTGCACCGCGGCCGAGGCGGCACGCCGGCTCGCGCTCAGCGTCCGCGCGCTCACCTACCGGCTGGAGCGCATCCACCAGTTGACCGGAAGCAACCCGGCGGACCCCGTGCACCGCTACACGCTCCAGACCGCCGTCATCGGGGCGAGGCTCCTGGGGTGGCCGACCGAGGAGATCTGACGCCACGGTGCCGAACGCACGGAGTACCGAGGGTGGTTCGGCCGACGTCGGCCGGCCGCCCCTCACAGCCCCGCGATGCCGTTCCAGCGCTTTGCGAACTCCAGCCGTTCCGTGGTCGTGATGTCCCGGGCGATCGCGAGGCGGCCGCGCATGACGGCGTCCGGGAAGATCAGGGGGTTGTCGGCGAGGGCCGCGGTGTCCTTGTCGTGGTCGGCGGCCAGGATCTCGCGTGCCGCGGGGACCGGGCAGACGTAGTTGACCCAGGCGGCGAGCTTCGCCGCGACCTCGGGCTCGTAGTAGTAGTCGATCAGGCGCTCGGCGTTGGCCTTGTGGCGCGCCCGGTCGGGGATCATCAGGGAGTCCGACCACAGCTCGGCGCCCTCCTCGGGGACGACGAAGTGGATGTCGGGGTTGTCCGCCTGGAGCTGGATGACGTCGCCGGAGTAGGCCTGGCAGGCGAGAACATCGCCGCTGACCAGGTCCTTGGTGTAGTCGTTGCCGGTGAACCGGCGGATCTGGCCGCGGTGGACCTCGCGTTCCACCTGGTCGCAGACCCGGTGGAAGTCGTCGGCGGTCCACCGGGTGATGTCCACCCCGTTGCCCTGCATCAGCAACGCGAAGGACTCGTCCAGGCCGGACAGGAGCGTCACCCGGCCCTTCAGGTCGCTCGCCCAGAGGTCCCTCACGTGCCGGATCTCGCGGCCGAGCTTCCTGCGGTTGTAGGCGATGCCCGTGATGCCCGACTGGTAGGGCACGGTGTACCGGCGGCCCTCGTCGAAGGCGGGTGAACGCAGCAGCGGGTCGAGGTACTTCGCCACGTTCGGCTGGCCGGCCCGGTCCATCCGCTGCACCCAGCCCAGCCGCACGAACCGGGCGCACATCCAGTCGCTGATGACGATCAGGTCGCGGCCGGTCGACTGGTGGTTCATGAGCGCCGGGCTGATCTTGCCGAAGAACTCGTCGTTGTCGTTGATCTCCTCGACGTAGTCGACCGATATCCCGGTGCGCTTCCCGAACGCCCCCAGCGTGGGCCGCTTGTCGGGGTCGTCGTCGGCGGTGTCGATGTACAGCGGCCAGTTCGCCCAGGTCAGCTTCTTGTCGGCCGCGGAGGCGTCGGTCACGGCCCGGTCGGCCGGCGCGACGTAGGCGGCGGGGACCCCGCAGCCGGCCAGCGCACCGAGCGCGGCGGTGCCGCCGAGTGCGCGCAGGAGGGAACGGCGGGACGGCACGGGGGTACGAGAGGAAGTCCGGGGCACCCCGGCAGCATGCCGCCCCGGCGCTCGAACGGGCAATCGACGCTGCGTCGAGCAAGCCCGGGCCTCCCGGACACCCTGTCGATCAGCGCCCCGCCGACCGGCCGGGCCCGGGAACGGCGAGGGCCCCGGGCGGGGAGGTGATCCCGTCCGGGGCCGATCGTGTCCCGCCGCGTGCGCCGACTCCCCGAAGGGCGCCGGGTGTTACTCGCCGAGCGAGGTCATCACGTGCTTGATGCGCGTGTAGTCCTCGAAGCCGTACGCCGACAGGTCCTTGCCGTAGCCGGACTTCTTGAAGCCGCCGTGCGGCATCTCGGCGACCAGCGGGATGTGGGTGTTGATCCACACGCAGCCGAAGTCGAGCTTCTTGGACATGCGCATCGCGCGGGCGTGGTCCTTGGTCCACACCGAGGAGGCGAGGGCGTACTCGACGCCGTTGGCCCACTCGACGGCCTGGTTCTCGTCCGAGAAGGACTGCACGGTGATGACCGGGCCGAAGACCTCGTTCTGGATGATCTCGTCGTCCTGCTTGAGGCCGGAGACGACGGTCGGGGCGTAGAAGTAGCCCTTGTCGCCGACCCGCTCGCCGCCGGTCTCGACCTTGGCGTGCGCCGGCAGGCGGTCGATGAAGCCGGAGACCTGCTTGAGCTGGTTCGGGTTGTTCAGCGGGCCGAAGAGGACGTCCTCGTCGTCCGGCTGACCCGTCTTCGTCTCGGAGGCGGCCTTGGCGAGCGCGGCCACGAACTCGTCGTGGATGGACTCCTGGACGAGGACGCGGGTCGCGGCCGTACAGTCCTGGCCGGCGTTGAAGAAGCCGGCGACGGAGATGTCCTCGACGGCCTTGGCGATGTCGGTGTCCTCGAAGACGACGACCGGGGCCTTGCCGCCCAGCTCCAGGTGGACCCGCTTGACGTCCTTGGAGGCGGACTCGGCGACCGAGATGCCCGCGCGGACGGACCCGGTGATGGAGGCCATCGCCGGGGTCGGGTGCTCGACCATGGCGCGGCCGGTGTCACGGTCGCCGCAGATGACGTTGAAGACGCCCTTGGGCAGGACCGAGCCGATGATGTCGGCGATCAGGACCGTGGAGGCCGGGGTGGTGTCGGACGGCTTCAGCACGACCGTGTTGCCGGCCGCGATGGCGGGGGCGAACTTCCACACGGCCATCATCATCGGGTAGTTCCAGGGCGCGACCTGGGCACAGACGCCGACCGGCTCGCGGCGGATGATCGAGGTCAGCCCCTCCATGTACTCGCCGGCCGAGCGGCCCTCGAGCAGCCGGGCCGCGCCCGCGAAGAAGCGGATCTGGTCGACCATCGGCGGGATCTCCTCGGTGCGGGTGAGCCCGACCGGCTTGCCCGTGTTCTCCACCTCGGCCGCGATCAGTTCCTCGGCGCGCTCCTCGAAGGCGTCCGCGATCTTCAGCAGGGCCTTCTGCCGCTCGGCGGGCGTCGTGTCGCGCCAGGCCGGGAAGGCGCGCGCGGCGGCCTCCATGGCGGCGTCGACGTCCGCCTGTCCGGACAGCGGCGCGGTCGCGTACGCCTCGCCGGTCGCGGGGTTGACCACCTCGGTGGTCCGTCCGTCGGCGGCGTCCCGGAACTCACCGTCGATGTAGTTGCGCAGACGACGCAGCTCGGTGCTCACTGCCGGCCTCCTGATCTGGTTCGAGGGTTCGAGCGGCTCAGCCGGTGCAGCCCGCTCCGGCTGTCCAGTCGCTGAGACACCCCACCATAATCGCCGTACCGACGTTTTCAACACCCCCACCCCCCGCGCTTCTGCGAAATCCGCACAGTGGGGGGTGCTAGACAACGAATTTCATCGCTCAGGCCTTGCGAAACTATCGAGACGTCGTGCAGAGTGAGGTCGTGGCCAGTCGAAGCGCAGACCAGAGGGACTTGTCCCGCGAGTCCAGGAGCGGCACCCCTACCTTGGATGCCGTCTCCCTCGCCATCATTCAGCAGCTCCAGGAGGACGGCCGCCGGCCGTACGCCGCGATCGGCAAGGCCGTCGGCCTGTCCGAGGCGGCCGTGCGGCAGCGCGTCCAGAAGCTGCTGGACCAGGGCGTGATGCAGATCGTCGCCGTCACGGACCCACTCACCGTGGGCTTCCGCCGGCAGGCGATGGTCGGGATCAACGTCGAGGGCGACGTCGAGTCCATCGCGGACGCGCTGACCGGCATGTCGGAAGTCGAGTACGTGGTGATGGCCGCGGGCTCGTTCGACATCCTCGCCGAGATCGTCTGCGAGGACGACGACCACCTGCTGGACGTCATCAACAAACGCATCCGGGCGCTGCCCGGCGTGCGCTCCACCGAGAGCTTCGTCTACCTCAAGCTCAAGAAGCAGACCTACATGTGGGGAACCCGATAACCGTGACCTCAAAGGACCTCAGCAAGACCGCGTACGACCACCTGTGGATGCACTTCACCCGCATGTCCTCGTACGAGAACTCCCCCGTCCCGACCATCGTCCGGGGCGAGGGCACCTACATCTACGACGACAAGGGCAAGCGCTACCTCGACGGTCTCGCCGGTCTGTTCGTGGTCCAGGCCGGTCACGGCCGCACGGAGCTCGCCGAGACCGCCTTCAAGCAGGCCCAGGAGCTGGCCTTCTTCCCGGTGTGGTCCTACGCCCACCCCAAGGCCGTCGAGCTGGCCGAGCGCCTCGCGGACTACGCGCCGGGCGACCTGAACAAGGTGTTCTTCACCACCGGTGGCGGCGAGGCCGTGGAGACCGCCTGGAAGCTCGCCAAGCAGTACTTCAAGCTGCAGGGCAAGCCGACCAAGTACAAGGTCATCTCCCGCGCGGTGGCCTACCACGGCACCCCGCAGGGCGCCCTGTCCATCACCGGCCTGCCGGCCCTGAAGGCCCCCTTCGAGCCGCTCGTCCCGGGCGCGCACAAGGTGCCGAACACCAACATCTACCGCGCCCCGCTCTTCGGCGACGACCCGGAGGCCTTCGGCCGCTGGGCCGCCGACCAGATCGAGCAGCAGATCCTCTTCGAGGGCCCCGAGACGGTCGCGGCCGTGTTCCTGGAGCCGGTGCAGAACGCCGGTGGCTGCTTCCCGCCGCCGCCCGGCTACTTCCAGCGGGTCCGCGAGATCTGCGACCAGTACGACGTGCTGCTCGTCTCGGACGAGGTCATCTGCGCCTTCGGCCGCCTGGGCACGATGTTCGCCTGCGACAAGTTCGGCTACGTCCCGGACATGATCACCTGCGCCAAGGGCATGACCTCGGGCTACTCCCCGATCGGCGCCTGCATCATCTCCGACCGGCTCGCCGAGCCGTTCTACAAGGGCGACAACACCTTCCTGCACGGCTACACCTTCGGCGGCCACCCGGTCTCCGCCGCGGTGGGAGTGGCCAACCTCGACCTGTTCGAGCGCGAGGGCATCAACCAGCACGTGCTGGACAACGAGGGCGCCTTCCTGAAGACCCTGCAGAAGCTGCACGACCTGCCGATCGTCGGTGACGTCCGCGGCAACGGCTTCTTCTACGGCATCGAACTGGTGAAGGACAAGGCCACCAAGGAGTCGTTCAACGAGGAGGAGACCGAGCGCGTCCTGTACGGCTTCCTCTCCAAGGCGCTGTTCGACAACGGCCTGTACTGCCGTGCCGACGACCGCGGCGACCCGGTCATCCAGCTCGCCCCGCCGCTGATCTCCAACCAGGAGACCTTCGACGAGATCGAGCAGATCCTGCGCGCCACCCTCACGGAGGCGTGGACGAAACTCTGATCATCTGACTGGATGATCGATCCCGGCCCCGGTGCCCTCCGTTCGAGTGAGAACGGCGGCCCGGGGCCGTGTGCTGTCCGGCCGCACCGCCCCGGCTGCCTAGCGTTCCAGTGACCGATCGGCCCAGCCTTCGTTCCCCCAGACGGGGGAACGAGCACGGGAAAACGGATCAGAACCGAGGTGTACGCCCATGGAGGCTCCGCCGGACAACGACGTGCTCTGGGCACGCTCCCTGCACTTCACGCACCCCGACGGCTCCCCCGGACTCACCGGGGTCTCGCTCGGCGTGCGGGAAAGCGAGATCCTCGCCGTCGGCGGCCCGCGCGGCAGCGGCAAGACCACGCTGCTGCGCTGCCTGTCGGGGCAGGTACCGGTGCGGCACGGCGAGGTCTGGTTCAACAGCGCGCCCATGCACACCCTGGGACCGGCGGGCCGGGAGCGGCTGCGCCGGGACCGCTTCGGGTGGATCGACCCCGAGCCGGTCCTGATCCCTGAGCTGAACGTCTGGGAGAACACCGCGCTCCCGCTGATGCTGCGCGGCACCGGCCGCCGCCGGGCCAAGGTGGCCGCGCTGGAGTGGCTGGAGCGCCTGGACGTCGGCGACAAGTCGCGCAGGCGCCCGCACGAACTGCAGCACGCCGAGCGCCAGCGCGTCGCGATCGCCCGCGCGCTCGCCCCCGCGCCCACGGTCCTCTTCGCCGACGAGCCGACGGCCCCGCTGCACCGCGCCGACCGCGCGCACGTCCTGCGCACGCTCACCGCGGCGGCCCGCTCGCACGGCATCACCGTGGTCCTCGCCACGCACGACTCCGACACCGCCGCCCTCGCCGACCGCACGGTGAGCCTGCTGGACGGTCGGCGCGTGAACACCGTGCACCTGCCGGAGGCCCTCGAAGCGGAAGGCCGGGCCGCGTGCTCGCTCTCCGTCTGACCCGCGCCGCCCGGCCCGCCGTCCAGCTGCGCCGCCTGCTGGTGGCGGCGGCCTCGGCGGGCACCGGGTTCCTCCTGCTGTCCTGCCTCGGCTACGCCCTGAACCACCCCAAGGCCGCGGACGCCGCCGCGCTGCGACTGGCCTGGTGCGCGGTGCCGCTGGCCGCCACCGTGTACTTCGCGCTCGCGGTCGCCCGCACCGACCCCGGCACCCGGCCGCGCACCGGGCTGTCCGCCGTCGGCCTCGGCCCGGCCCGTCTGATGGTGATCTCGGCCCTGACCACGGCGCTGTCCTGCCTCCTCGGCTCGATGCTGGCCCTGCTGGTCTTCCTGCACCTGCGTGGCGACCTGACGGGCATGCCGTTCGACGGGGCGGCGGCGGACTTCCTGGCCGCGGACCAGCCCCTCCCCGTCCCGGCCACCCTCACCCTGCTCGCCCTGCCCCCGGCGATCACCTCGGCGGCGGTGGCCCTCGCCCTGCGCCCCACCGACCCCCGCCCGGCCGTGCCGGGCTCGCGCAGGTTCGGCCGCTTCGGGGCGTACGGCCACGCGGCCGCGCGCGAGACGTTCGGGGCGTACGCGAGGTTCGGCGCACGACGCGGCGACCGGCCGGCCGGCAAGGCCGTCACCGGTGCCCCGGGCACGGAAGCCGGGGACGGCACGGACCCCGGGCGGCGCGACCGCCGGGCCGCGGCCGGCCGCGCCGCCGCGGCCACCGCCCCGGAGACGCCCGGCTCGACGGCGGCCGCCGTGCCGGGGACGGACCGCTCGGCGGCGGCCGTCCCAGAGGTGACCGTCCCAGAGGCGTCCGTTCCGGCGGCGTCCGTTCCGGCGGCGTCCGTTCCGGCGGCGGCTCCGGCTCCGGAGGCGGACGGCACTCAGCCTGCGCCGGCCGCCGCGACCGTTCCCGGGCCGTCGGCCCCGCACACCGACGCCACCGCCCCGGCGCCCGTTCCCGCCTCCGCACCGGCACCGGCACCGGCACCGGCACCGGCACCGGCGGATCGCGCTCCCGGTGGTCTTCCCTGGGGCATCGCCCTCCTCGCCGCGGGGCTCGCCGTGCCGGCGTACGCGAACCGCTCCGGCTCCACCCCCTCCCTGACCAGCCTCCCCGGCGGGGCCGTCGCCGTACTGATCGGCTGGGTGCTCACCGCCGCCGGGCTCGTCCTCGCCGCTCCCGGCCTCACCGAGCTGTGCGGGCGGCTGCTGCAGTCGGCGCGTCCGGGCGCGCTCCGGCTGCTCGCGGGCCGGGTCCTCATGACGGAGGCCGGCCGGATCGGCCGCCCCCTCGGCGTGGTCTGCGCGGTGGCGTCCGCCGGCTACGCCCTGGCCACCCTGTACGACCACTCCGCGCGTGCCGCCGGTCCGCTGACCGCCCTCGGCGCCCTCGTCGTCGCCGGCTGCACGGTCGCGACCCTGCTCACCGCGGCCGTCGAGGCCCGGCAGTCCCGCGCCGACACCATCGCGGCACTGCTCCGCCTCGGCGCGCCGGCCGCGATGCTGCGCGGTGCCGCCGCCCTGCGCGCGGCCGCCCTGCTGACCGTGTTCGGCCCGCTCACCCTGGTGATCGCCACGCTCGCGGCGCTGCCGCTGGCGCGCTGAGCGATCCGACACGAAAAGACCTTCGACCGCCGATGAGTTCGGCGGGGGCCGCCGGTCTACCCACCGACCGCGAAACAGCGCGGGAGAAACACCCGACGGAAGAGGCCCCCATGTACCAGCAGATGATCTTCGTGAACCTGCCCGTGAACGACCTCGACGCCTCGAAGAGGTTCTTCACGGAACTCGGCTTCACGATCAACCCGCAGTTCAGCGACGAGAAGGCGGCGTCGGTGGTGATCAGCGACACCATCTTCGCGATGCTGCTCACCAAGCCGTTCTACGCCACCTTCACCAAGAAGGAGATCGCCGACGCGACGACGACGAGCGAGGTGCTCGTGTGTCTGAGCGCCGAGAGCCGGGAGAAGGTCGACGAGCTGGTCGGCAGGGCACTCGCGGCCGGCGGCACGGAGAGCGGCGAGCCCCAGGACCACGGCTTCATGTACGGTCGCGCCTTCGACGACCTGGACGGCCACACCTGGGAGATCATGTGGATGGATCCGGCCGCGGTCCAGGGCTGACCTTCCGCGTCGGACCTCCGTGCCGGTGCTTCCCGCGGACCGAGGCCGACGGTGGCGTGTTCGCCTCGATGCCCAGGGCGATCCACGACGACGCCGTCTCCGACCCGCTGGACGAACTCCTCGCCGGCGCCCGGGTGCTGGGCGCCATGGGCGGCCACGCGACGGCGCGCGGGACGGCCGCCAACGCGGGTGCCGCCCGGCCGGGCGGCGAACTTACTACGGGTCAGGCGGCGAGCCGACGCCGATGGGGCGCGTGGAGGAGGCGTACCGGACGCGGGAGTTGCCGGCCTGGCCGCTGTCGCGGTCGCCGGCGCGGGGCCGGTCGACGGAGTCCCGTATCGCCCTCGTTGACCGGATCGAGCAGGCCCAGGACGCCATCAAACGTCTCGGCGGTTAATAAGACGGCAAAGCCAACGGGTGTGGACGGCATATTCATTGACACTGCTGACGGAGCGCTTATAAACCTGTGAGCCTCTTGGGGGTGCTGGGACCTCACCTCGCCACGCGTCCCAAATCCCCCGCAGCCCCCCGCAGTTATGCTCTGTAAAGGACAAACGTGTCCATAACTCGTCTTAGCGCACGCCGTTCCGTGCGTATCCTGGGTGTCGCCTCCGCTTCGGCCGCGGTGGTGCTGGGCCTCTCCAGCTCCGCCCTCGCGTGCGACATCCGCGACTTCAAGGCCGAGGCGAAGTGCGACGGTGACAAGGGCGTCATCGTCGTGACCGACGTCGACGCCACCCGCGTCCCCGCCACCGTCAGCGTCTTCCTCGAAGGCAGCGGTGGCGTCGAGACGAAGGTGGGCGACCAGCGGGTCAAGGGTTCCAAGGGGGGTACGGCGGTCACCTTCCCGGAGGACTGGAAGCCGAACGCCACCTACCGCGTCCACGTCACGGCGGGCAAGTTCGTCGACGAGGACGTCAAGCCCGACCTGTTGACCCCTTCCACCGCCTGCAAGACGGAGGACAGCCAGTCCCCGACGCCGCCGCCCTCCACGAAGCCCGCGCCGTCCGCGTCGGCCCCGGCCGACTCGGCGAGCCCGACGCCGTCGGCCTCCGAGTCCAGCTCCGCCCCGGCGAGCGCGCCGAGCAACGCGCCGTCCCCGGCCGTCGGTGACTCCAACCTCGCCGAGACCGGCGCCAACTCCAACACCGGCCTCATCGTCGGCGTCGCGGCCGCCCTGGTCGTCGTCGGCGGCGGCGCGGTCTTCCTCGGCATGCGCCGCCGTGGCGCCCGCAACGACGGCTGACCGCTCCCTTCCGGTACCGCCCCGCGGCCCGTCCCCCCGTCCCCGGGGGACGGGCCGCAGTCGTTGTCCAGGAGCTTCCGGGGGGCCGGAGGGGCCCGCCCGCGCGCTCCTTCGGGGTCTGCCCGCGCGTTCCTGCGGGGCCCGCCCGGGCGCGAGGGGGCCGGAGGGGCCCGCCTTGGCGCTCCTTCGCCCTGGCGCTCCTTCGGGGCCCGCCCGGGCGCGGTCGCGGGGTGCCGTCAGCCGAAACTGGTGCGCTGCAGCCAGAACTCCAGCAGCTCGCGCTCGCCCAGGATCTCCAGGCCGGGAGTGTCCAGCGGCAGCCGGCGGTAGATGGCGAGCAGGACGGAGGTGAGCGGCCCGCGCAGGGCCACGGTCGCCTTCTCGTGCCCCCGCCGCCAGCTGACCCCCTCCTCGCCCAGCTCGACGAGCCACTCGGCGTTCAGGGCCGGCTCGGCGTCGGTGGCGTGCAGGTGGATGCTGCGCCCCGGGCCGCGCAGCTCCTTCGCCGCCTCGTGCGGTGCGTTGCGCTGCACCCACTCGACGAGCTCGAGCCACTCGTCCAGCGCGTCGGCGGCGATGTCGGGCGCCACCTCGTAGGGCAGCCCCACGGTGAGCGCGGCGTCCGCGCGGTGAACCGTGATCTCGTGGGCCATCCGGCGGGCCCAGAAACCGGAGCTGGCCATGCCGGTCCACGACCACACCTTGGTGTCCGGGCCGGCCTCGCGCAGGGCGCCGACCACCAGGTCGCCGGCTTCTGCCAGCCAGGCGTCCAGCGCCGCCGCGTCGCCCTCGACTTCCGGCCCCCCGCGGAACGGCACCTGTTCGCGCGCCATCGCCTCCTGCGCCCGGGCGCGCACCAGGGCGGCCGCCCAGCGCAGGGCGCCGCCCATGTGGCGCACCAGCCGTTCGAGCGACCAGTCCGGGCAGGTCGGCACGGTGGCGGACAGATCGGCGCCGGAGGTCACCAGAGCGCGAAACTGCCCGACCTGGTAGGCGATTTCATCGCAGTACCGGTCATGTGCGAGCGAAGTCATGGCCTCAGCCTAGGGGCGGGTGATCAATCGAGCACGACGATTTCCGCCACGTCGAACTCCACGCCGACCGTCTCTCCGGCCTCCGGTGCGTCGCGGAGCGCGCAGGCCGCCTCCAGCGGTGGACCGTCCTGCGGCCGGAGGCGGACGGCCACGTGGGTGCCCCGGAACGTCCGGGCGGTCACCGTGCAGGACAGGCCCGCGTCGTCCGGCACGAGCCGCACCCCGGCGGGCCGCACGAGCAGGGTGCGGCTGCCCTGCGCCGAGCCGTCGGGCACCGGCAGCTTGCCCCAGGGGGTGTCGGCGACCGTACCGGCGACGGTCGCCGGGACCACGTTGTCGAAGCCGAGGAAGCGGGCCACGAAGGCGTCGGCGGGCCGCTGCCAGACCTCCAGGGGCGTCCCGGACTGCGCGATCCGCCCGTCCCGCATCACCACCACCCGGTCGGCCAGCGCGAACGCCTCACCCTGGTCGTGGGTCACGGCGAGCACGGTCGTACCCAGCCGGCCGAACAGCTCACGCAGCTCGACCACCAGCCGTTCGCGCAGTGAGCGGTCGAGCTGGCCGAGCGGCTCGTCCAGCATGAGCAGCCGGGGCCGGGGGGCGAGCGCCCGGGCGAGGGCGACGCGCTGCTGCTCACCACCGGACAGGCCGGCCACGGCCCGCCGGGCGGCCCCGGGCAGCCCGACCAGCTCCAGCAACTGGCCCACCCGGGTGTCCCGTTCACCCTTGGCGACTTTGTGCATGCGCAGCCCGAAGGCCACGTTGGCGCCGACGTCGTGCTGCGGGAAGAGCTGGTGGTCCTGGAACATCAGCCCGACACCGCGCCTGTGCGCGGGCGTGCCCGCCTGGTCGCGGCCGTCGAGCAGCAGCCGCCCGGAGTCCAGCCGCTGCAGCCCGGCGACGGCCCGCAGGAGGGTCGACTTGCCGCTGCCGCTCGGCCCGAGCACACACACCACCTCGTGCTCGGCGACGTCGAGGCCGACCGCGTCGAGCACCGCCCGCCCGCCGAAGCGCACGGTCGCGGCATCGAGGCTCAGCAGCATCAGAACTCCCCTGTCCGGTCGGTGCGCAGCCGCTCCAGGACGAGCAGCGCGACCGCGCACACCAGCATCAGAATCGTCGAAAGGGCCATCGCCTGGCCGTAGTTGAGGTCCCCGGGGCGGCTCAGCAGGCGGGCCACGGCGACCGGCAGCGTCGGGTTGTCGGGCCGGGCGATGAACACGGTCGCCCCGAACTCACCGAGCGAGACGGCGAACGCGAACCCGGCCGCGACGAGCAACGCCCGCCGCACCAGCGGCAGATCCACCTCCCGCCACACCCGCCACGGTGAGGCGCCGAGCACGGCCGCCGCCTCCCGGAGCCGGCCGTCCACCGCGCGCAGCACGGGCAGCATGGTCCGTACGACGAAGGGCGCGCCCACCAGTGCCTGGGCGAGCGGCACCAGGATCCAGGACTGGCGCAGGTCCAGCGGTGGCCTGTCGAGTGCGATCAGGAAGCCGAAGCCGACGGTGACCGCGGACACGCCGAGCGGCAGCATCAGCAGCGCGTCGAAGCCCCGCACCAGCCGCCCGGCGTCCCGTCGGGCCAGCGCGGCGGCGGCGAGACCTCCGATCAGCACGGCGATGGCGGTGGCGGCGACGGCGTACTCCAGCGAGGTCCACACCGCGTGCACGGGCGCCACCAGGAAGGTGCCGCCGTCGGTCTCGGTCAGCGCCCGGTAGTAGCCGAGGCCGGGTGCGTCGAGGGAGCGCCGGACGAGGACGGCGAGCGGCAGCACCAGGAGCAGCGCGACGGTGGCGAGGACCCCGGCGAGCAGCGCCCACTGGCCGGGCCCGCGCGGGCGGCGGGCGGTCAGCTTCGGGTCGACCAGCCTGAGGGCGCTCTCCCGCCGCCGTACGGTCCAGGCGTGCACGGCGAGGATCGCGCCGACGGCGGCGAACTGGACGAGGGTGAGGACGGCGGCCGTGGGCAGGTCGAGGACCTCGGAGGTCTGCCGGTAGATCTCCACTTCGAGGGTGGAGAAGGTGGGGCCGCCGAGGATCTGCACGACGCCGAAGGAGGTGAAGGTGAAGAGGAAGACCATCAGCGCGGCGGCGGCCACCGCGGGCGCGAGTGCGGGCAGGGTGACCTTCCGCCAGGCGGCGAGCGGCGAGGCGCCCAGCATCCGGGCGGCCTCCCCCTGCCGGGGATCGAGCTGGGCCCAGAGCCCGCCGACCGTGCGGACGACGACGGCGAAGTTGAAGAAGACGTGGGCCAGCAGGATCGCCCACACCGTGGTGTCCAGCCGTACCCCGCACAGCTCGTCCAGCAGCCCGCCCCGCCCGACCAGTGCCAGGAAGGCGCTGCCGGCGACGACGGTCGGCAGCACGAACGGGACGGTGACGACAGCCCGCAGCAACTGCTTGCCGGGGAAGTCGAAGCGGGCGAAGACGTGGGCGGCGGGCAGGGCGAGCAGCAGGGTGAGCGCGGTGGAGGCGAGCGCCTGCCAGGTGGTGAACCACAGCACGTGCCGGATGTCCGGCTGCGCGACCACGTCCGCGATCCGCCCGAACCGCCAGGTGCCGTCCGTCCTCAGGCCGCGCGCGACGATCGCGGCCACCGGCCAGGCGAAGAACAGCGCGAAGAACGCGACGGGCAGGGCCATGAGCCCGAGCCGCGCCGCGCTCGCGCGCCTGCTCCGCCCGCGGGCGGTCACTTCAGTACGAGTGACGTCCACGTCTTGACCCACTGGTCGCGGTCGGCGGCGATCTTGCCGGGGGCCAGGGTCTCGGGGTGCTCGGCGGCCGGCCCGTACTCGGTGAACTCGGGGGGCACCGCGGCGCCCCGCACCACCGGGTAGACGTACATGTTGAGCGGCATGTCCTCCTGGAACTCCTTGGAGATCAGGAAGTCGACGAACGCCTTGGCGCCCTTGGGGTTCCGGGCGTTGCTGAGCACGCCGGCGAACTCGGTCTGCCGGAAGCAGGTGCCCGTCGCCACACCGGTCGGGGCGGTGCCGGGCCGCTTCTTGGCGTAGACCACCTCGGCGGGCGGAGAGGAGGCGTACGACACCACGAGCGGCCGGTCGCCGCCCGCCTTCCGGCCCTGGGAGGAGCCGGAGAACTCCTGGTAGTAGGCCTGGTCCCAGCCGTCGACGACCTTGACGCCGTTGGCCTTCAGCTTCTTCCAGTAGTCCGGCCAGCCCTTGTCGCCGTAGCTCGCGGCGCTGCCGAGCAGGAAGCCGAGCCCGGGCGAGGAGGTGGCCGCGTTCTCGGTGACGAGGAGGTTCTTGTACCGCGGTTCGGCGAGGTCGGCGAAGGTCTGCGGCGGGGTCACCTTGTGCTCGGCGAACCAGGCCTTGTCGTAGTTGACGCAGATGTCGCCGTAGTCGACGGGCGTGACCCGGTGCCTGTCCTTGTCGAGCTGGTAGGCGGCGCCGACCCGGTCGAGCCCCTTGGCCGTGTACGGCTGGAAGAGGCCGTTGTCCAGGGCGCGCGAGAGCAGGGTGTTGTCGACGCCGAAGAAGGCGTCGCCCTGCGGGTTGTCCTTGGTCAGGATGGCCTTGTTGACCGCCTGCCCGGCGTCGCCGTCCTCGAGGAACCTGACGTGGTAGCCGGACCGCTTCTCGAAGTCCGCGAGCACGTTCTTGGAGGCGGACCACGAGTTGTGGCTGACCACGGTCACGGTCCTGGAGTCGGTGGCCGGCTTCCCGCCGGTGGAACCGCACCCGGTCAGAGCGGGCAGGGCGAACAGGCCGAGGCCGGCCGCCACGGCCGTGAGGGTCTTGTGGTGCACTGGATGTCCTCCTGGGGTTGGCCAGGAAGAGACGCGGCCCCGCCCGGCCGCCACGAGGGCTCCCGGGCAGGGCGCAACAGCTTGAGTGATGACCGAACTCCCTACCCAGAATGACCTGGGCGAGGTTCAGAGGGTCTGCGGCCCGGTCGCCGCACTCTCAGCGCTGTGGCGCTCCCCTGTCGGAATATGAAGATGTGTGGACGCGGTCAGATTACCGCTCGGTGGCCGCGAGCTGACCACACGCCCCGTCGATCTCCTGACCGCGGGTGTCCCGGACCGTGACGGGCACACCGTGCGCGGCGATGGCCTCGACGAAGGCCTTCTCGTCCTCGGGCCGCGACGCGGTCCACTTGGACCCCGGCGTCGGGTTGAGCGGGATGAGGTTGACGTGCACGGGCCTGCCCTTGAGCATCCGGCCGAGCCGGTCACCGCGCCATGCCTGGTCGTTGATGTCCCGGATCAGCGCGTACTCGATGGACAGCCGGCGGCCCGAGCGCTCCGCGTACTCGAACCCGGCGTCCAGCACCTCACGCACCTTCCAGCGCGTGTTGACGGGGACGAGGGTGTCGCGCAGTTCGTCGTCGGGGGCGTGCAGGGAGATGGCGAGGCGGCACTTGAAGCCCTCGTCGGAGAACCGGTGGATGGCCGGCACCAGCCCGACGGTGGAGACGGTGATCCCGCGCTGCGAGAGGCCGAGTCCGTCCGGGGCGGGGTCGGTGAGCGCCCGGATGGCGGTGACCACCCGCTTGTAGTTGGCGAGCGGCTCGCCCATCCCCATGAAGACGATGTTGGACAGGCGCGCCGGACCCCCGGGCACCTCGCCGTCGCGCAGCGCCCGCATCCCGTCGACGATCTGGTGGACGATCTCGGCGGTGGACAGGTTCCGGTCCAGTCCGGCCTGGCCGGTCGCGCAGAACGGGCAGTTCATGCCGCATCCGGCCTGCGAGCTGATGCACATGGTGACCCGGTCCGGGTACCGCATCAGGACGGACTCCACGAGGGTGCCGTCGAACAGCCGCCACAGCGTCTTGCGCGTGGTGCCCTGGTCGGTCGACAGATGCCGGACGACGGTCATCAGCTCCGGCAGCAGCGCATCGCGCAGCTTGCCGCGCGCCCCGGCGGGGATGTCGGTCCACTGCTCGGGGTCGTGCGCGTAGCGCGCGAAGTAGTGCTGCGAGAGCTGCTTGGCACGGAACGGCTTCTCACCGATCTCGGCCACCGCGTCCTTGCGCTCGGCGGGCGTGAGGTCGGCGAGGTGCCGCGGCGGCTTCTTGGCTCCGCGCGGGGCGACGAAAGTGAGTTCTCCGGGCTTAGGCATGGCGTTACCAGTGTCGCAGATCCAATCGGGTGACCTGGGGCCGTCGCTCGCTACGACTGTGGTTAGCAGGCGTCACCGGTCGCCGTTGGGTGGCCTCGGACGGCCCAGGGACGGCCCAGCGGGGATCACTCGTCGGCTGCCAGCCACTCATCGAGCTGAACTGTGACCTGACGGTTGGAGGCGACCTCCCGGAGGACTTCCCCGCTGACGAAGGTTCCGAGAGCTGGGAGGCCCATCCCCACCGACATGGCCGTGAGCTGCGACGGTTGCCGCCCAGCTCCCGCGCAAACTCCGTCACCGGAATTTCAGAGGCCAGCGGGCCACGCGCACTGTTCCATGCATGGTTCGCGGCATGCCACGTGGGAGAGAACCCCTGTGGAGAAGGTCCGCTAACTGGGGGGAACATGCCTGGTCCTAGGTTTTCGATCATGGCGCGTACCGCTATACGCAGCTTGGATCTCTATGTAACCGTAGTAGCGGCGGCTACATTCGGCGTTCTGGGCCTAGTGGGGAACGTCTCGCAGGGGGTGGTAACCTCAGGGATTCTCGCAATCCTGGCTCTTGTGGCCATATCTCTTTTGCGGTTGCGTTCGCAGGGCGAAAAGATCAATCTGTCTCTGGGTGAAATCAAAGCCCGGCCGAGTGCAGATCGCTTCTTCTCAGAGGTTGACGACAGGGATGAGATCAGGGAGATGATCTCATCATCGCGAGAAGTATGGCTTCACGGCTGGACACTCGGAATACATCTTGTCTCATACACGGATGAGATCAGGAGAGCTGTCACCAAAGGTCTACATATCAAAATTCTCGTGATTGAACCGCATAGCAGTGCCATGGCTATCGCGGCAAGCGAGGCAGAGAATCATAGTGCAGACGAACTTAGCTCCAACTTGGAGGCCAACCTGAGAAGTCTGGCTGCACCGATTCAAGAAACTATAGCTGGAAAATTGGAGATCAAGACCCTCAGTTACGTTCCCCACAACACGGTAATTACTTCCGACCCGTCGGCCAAACTTGGAAAAATCGTCATGCGAATATCGACTTTCCGGGCGGATCATTGGCAGCGGCCAACCTTTACAGTCACTCGGCAGAACGATCCCGGGTGGTACGACTTCTTCAAGACACAGCTTGATAGGAAGTGGGAATCAGGGCGCCTGTATGCGTCACTTCCGTAGAGTGGAGTCACAAGCCGGTCCACTGATCAAGAGTCCCGCGCCCCAGCGAGGCTGACGAAGCCCGCGGCTCCGACCAGTTCAGATGCTGTGGGCTTCTGTCGTTGTTGGTCCACGTCGTGCGACCACGCACGGCCCGGAGACGGCCCAGACTGCGCGCGAGTCCCGCTTTACCAGCCCTTGCCGAACAGGGGTCGCAGGGGGTCTGCTACGCCTGATGTGACGGCGAGTATGCCACCCAGGCTGGCCAGTGGCGGTCGCGTTCTGAAACAGCTCCTGTCGGAGTCGTGCCCATCGGGCACTCCAGAACAGCATCTTCAAGCTTCTGCCACTTGTGCTGGCGGAGGTGGCGGCCCATGAGGGCGCCAGAACTGTTGTTTCGGCACGAACCACCACGTCCCTCGGCTCCGCACCAGACGGGCACGTTGAAGAAGAAGTAGGAGGCGCCGACCCCAGACAGGACAAGGAGCACGACCGACCCGAAGTCGAAGGTCAGCCAGCCCGCAAGGAGCACAGCAAAGACAACCCAGCCCCAGTACTTCCCGAATCCCCTCATGCGCGCCGATGATCCACTCGCACTTTGGGCCGGGGGACGGCGCGGCAGGGCGCACGTTCGATGCGGGTGATGCCCTGTCGGGCGAAGAACGCGGCAGCGCGGATGAGGACGGCAGCGCAGGTGACACCCTTCTCAGCCGGGAGGATTTCGGCGTAAGCCAGGCGAGAGTGGTCGTCCACCACGGCGTGCACATATTCGTTGCCGATGCCGCGTTCGCGGACGTTCTCGCTGCGGTCGTGGGCCCGCCAGCCACCGCCGTCGCGGATCCTGCCGAGCTTCTTGACGTCCACGTGCACCAGCCCGCCGGGGCGGGCGTACTCATAGCGCTCGATGCTGGTGCACACCGCGCGGATCACCTGTCCGGTCAGCGGGTCACACGCCGCCAGGCCGGGACGTGGTGGCGGCGCAGGATCCAGGTCACTGTGCGGGCCGGGACACCGGTGGTCTCGCTGATCTGCTCGGGTCCCCGTCACAGGCGACGGCGGGCGTCAAAGACGCGCTCTTCGACCTCGGCGGCCGTGCGGCGGGAGGCAGGTGTGCGGGCGGCTGGAGCGGTCGTGCAGCCCTGGCTGGCCAGACCTCGCTGCGGTAGCAGTTGACCCAGCGGTGAGCGCATTGCCGGGAGACGCCGAGTTCCTGGCAACATGTGCGACCGGACGCCGGCTCCCGGCCAAGTACAGCCACCTGGTGCGACGGTTCGCAGGCGTCCGCGCCTGATCGACGTTGTGCGTCGACGATGTCACGCAATGAAACACTCGCTCGGGGCCCGACGCGAGGACCCCGCGACGGCTATCTCCACTACGCCCGGAGGTCCACCCATGATCAACAACCGACAGGCGTGTCACCAACCGCTCTCGGAGGAAGAGCGCAGGAGCAGGCTCGAACGCGAAGTGCCCAGCGAGAGCACGATAGGGGACTTCTGCGCATCTGTGAGCGCATCGAACTCGTAGGCCTCGAGCAAGCGGCAGAGGTCACAGCTCCCGCCGTTCTTGCTTCCACCGGCCTGATATGCGCAACCGTCGCCGGACTGCTGTCGACCTGGTTCGACTGCCCCAGTCGCTGCACAACCACAACTGATCACCGAGGGCGCTCGTGCGCGACCACCGTATTAGGAGCGTTCCCCAACCGGTCGGGCTAGGGCCCCCTCGTGCACCGGTGCCGCGCGCGACTGCTGGATGTCGCCGCCCTCCGCTGGCGTTGATGCACTCGTGGATGTCAGAACGCTGCGACCACATGCCAGGCAGCAGGTGCGCCGTTGCCTGCGACGCCGACCCGGAATGAGCCATTCCGAGGATGTTGACGTAAACACCTGAGGCAAGGGTCCTCGGAAGCACAGTACTGGGGCCTGACGGACGCCTGATCTAACCGTCACCCATCCGGAGCATTTTCACCGTACGTACAGGAAAAACAACCGTACGTAGCTTGCGGCCATCGGTCCTAGCCGATACTCTCGAAACAGTCAACCAAGACCCTTCCGTGGAGGTAACTCACAGCTACACTTCCCTTACGCAACCAAGGGGCGGGGAGTCGCGCGCAGTGCGCAGCGCCTCCGTGGCTGGAGTGCGTCTGCGGGAGGGGGCAGTCTGACCAGTCGACGATGGCGGTTCTATAAGACCCGTAACGACAAAGATGTTGTTCGAGAGGATCTTAAGAGCCTTGGGGTGGGGGCCCGTGCGGCTATCCTTGAAGCGATGAAGCGTGTCGTGAGGCAAGAGCACATGCCTTACGAACAGGAATCGGTGGGCAACGGCATCTTCGCCGTCCGCGTTTTCTTTGCTGACTGCACTTACCGACTTCTCTACTCGCCGGTCGGGAGTCGTGATCAAGTGCTTCTTGCCCTTCATGTCATCAATAAGAAGGACAGGAAGCTTCCCAAGGTAGCGAAAGATCTGGCGATCGAGAGACTGAAGGACTGGACAGCACGCGACTAGACTCAAGGGGTGTCATGAACCGAGACGAGCTGGATGACCTCGATGAGCTGATCGGGGAGGAACTGGCGCATCCCGAGTTCGAGGCTGCCTTCGAAGATGCGCGTAGCCGCAGTTCACTACTTCGCCGAATGGTCGCCCGGCGTAAGGCGCGGAAAATCAGTCAGGCCGCCGTGGCTGAGCGCATGGAGACCACTCAGTCTGCGGTTTCCGAGCTTGAATCAGGTGGTACGGACCCGCGCCTGTCGACCATGCAGCGCTACGCCAGGGCGATAGGTTGCCGGCTGGACGTTCGACTCAAAGATGACGGAGGCGATTGGCGTTTCAGCAATGCGTACGCAGTGGGAGCCGTCCGGCGCGAGCGGAGCAGTGTCCATGCTGCTTGGTCTACGGATGGTGCGGATGCCGCTTTCAGCGGAAGTTCTTCCTGGTCTTCTGCTGTGTATGCACTGCGCCGCGAGGGTGTGAATCGCTGAAATGCAGACGCCTGCCGAATACACAGAATCGCTGCGCCTTGCTTCGGTGTTGCACGAATCTGCCTATCTGCAGGGAATCCGATTGAACTCCCTTGAGGCGAAGGTACTCGATCGGAAACCTGACCCACCTTACAGCGTGGTTACGGAACTGCGTCCAAGCGTTTCGGTTGGGGCCAAATCCATCACTTTTGCAGTGCAATATGAAGTGAAGGCTCTAGCGGACGAGGACGAGGTTTTCCGCATCGCATGTGAGTTCCAAGCTGGATACGAACACGACTTGGACAACGTAACGGAAGACATGGCGTCTACTTACGGGGATGTGATTGTTCTCGCGACGCTGCATCCCTATGTTCGCGAACTTGTACACCGAGTAAGCTCGGATCTTGGCTTCCCAGGCCTTTTCTTGGACAACCTAGACAGTAAAGATTTGTTTCGGTTGCTAAGTGAGGAAAAGATCAAAAAGCGCAATGACGAACACGGCGCTGTCTGATCCCCCAATCGGGCAGGTTTGTGGGCGATCGGCACGGCTGTGTACCGCTCCGCTGCGGAACCGTTCAGAGCGTCTTGATCTGGCCGCCGTCGATCGTGAACTCGGCTCCCGTGATGTTGCCGGCGCGGGGTGAGGCGAGGAACAGGGCCAGGTCGGCGACTTCGCGGGGTTCGGTGACCCGCCCGGTGGAGATGCCCATGTCCCGCGGGACGAGCACATCCATGGCCTCCTGCGCGGTGGTGCCGGCCTGGGCGGCGGTGGCATCGGCGAAGCCGCCCGGAGCGGTCCAGAAGGGGGTGCGGACCGGTCCCGGGGCGATCGCGTTGACCCGGACACCGCGCGGGGCGAACTCCTCCGACAGCGACTTGGTCAGACTGGTCAGCCCGGCCTTGGCCGCGGAGTAGTCCACGACCGCGGGGAACGGCAGGCGCGCGTTCACGGAGCTGATGTTGATGATCGCACCCCCGTCCGCCGCCAGCAGGTGGGGAATCGCCGCGCGGCCGGCCCGGACCGCGCTGAACAGCGTCAGGTCGAAGATCCGTCGCCACTCGGCGTCGTCGATGTCGAGGAAGCTCGGGCGGAAGGTCGCGGCACCCAGGTTGTTGACCAGGATGTCGAGCCGGCCGCACCGCTTGACCGCCTCCCGCACCAGCGCGTCCGCCCCGTCCGCCGCGGACAGGTCGACCGGGACCGCGATGACGCCGTGGCTCGCGCCGAGCGCTTCGAGCTCGGGGGTGACGCTCCGGCTGCCCGCGACGACTCGGACGCCCTCACGGGCGAAGGCGTCGGCGATGGCGAGGCCGATGCCCTTGCTCGCCCCGGTGACCACGGCGACCTTGTCGGTGAGCTGGAGGTCCATGGCATTCCTCTTCCGGTCTTGTCACCAGGTGACGGGCAGGGTCCTGGGGCCGCGGATCAGGCCGTTGCGCTGGAACTCGACCTTGTCGGGCGGAACGGCCAGCCGGATGCCGGGGAACCGGGCGAGCACGGTCGAGATGATCACCTCGGCCTCCATGCGGGCCATGATGGCGGCCAGGCAGTGGTGCGGGCCGTACCCGAAGGCCAGGTGGGCCCGTTGCTCGCGGTCGAAGTCCAGGGCGTCGGGGTCGGGGAAGACCTCGGGGTCGCGGTTGGCGGAGACGTAGGCGTTGTAGACGACCTCGCCGGCCCTGATCAGCCGGCCGCCGACCTCGACGTCCTCCGTGGCGACGCGCGGGATGCCGACGCCGTTGCGGTGCGGGACATAGCGGAACAGCTCGTCCACCGCCCGGGGCAGCAACTCCGGCTCGCGGCGCAGCCGGTCCATCTGCCCGGGGTGGGTGAGCAGCGCGTACATCATGGAGCCGCTGTTGTTGCGGACCGCGTGACCGCCGCTGACCTGGATGGCGGTGGCGAGCGAGATCGCCTCGTCGTCGGTGATCTCGCCCGCCCCGGCGGCCTGCGCCAGCACTCCGGCGAGGTCCTCGCGGGGCTCCGCGCGGCGGCGCTGGAGCAGTTCGACGATGCGGGCCCGGGTGGCCCCGGCGGCCTCCCTGGCGCGCTCCTCGGACTCGGTGCCCGCGGACAGCAGGGCCTCGCCCGTCGCCGCCCAGCGATGCCAGTCCTTCTCCTCCACGCCGAGGAAGTCGCGGACCACGGCGACCGGGAAAGGCCCGTGCAGGTGCTCCATGAGGTCGGCCGGTGCGCCCGCGCGTTCCATGGCGTCGAGCAGTTCGGTGGCCCTGCGCTCGGCCAGCGGCCGCAGCCGCCGCATGCTCTTGCCGGTGAAGGCACGGGCGACGACCCGGCGCAGCCGGGTGTGCCGGGGCGGGTCGATGTACTGCAGGCCCGCCGTCTGCGAGGCCACGGGCACCGGGCGCATGGTGGTGACGTCGCGGCCGACGACCTGTTCCCGGGAGAAGCGGGGGTCGGAGGTGACGAAGCGGACGTCCTCGTACCGGGTCACCAGCCAGGCGTGGCCTTCGCCGTACGGCAGCTTGATCCGGGTGACCGGCTCGTCCCGCAGCATCTCGTCCAGGAACGGATCGGGCTCCAGCGCGGGCAGATCGTCGACGGCCCAGAACCGCACCGGCGGCGAACCGGCGCCGGCGGCCGGGCCGGGCGGGGTGACGGCGGGGCTGAGCGGCGAAACGGCAGGGCAGGACGCGGCTGCGGTGGCCGACTGGGCCGCGGCCGGGCCGGGCGGAGTGGCCGACTGGGCCGCGGCCGGGCCGGGCCGGGCTACGGCCGGCTCCGGCGAGGCGACCGCCGACTCCGCCGGGGCCCCGGCCGAGTCCCGCTGGCCTGCAGTTGAGCCCGGCTCGGTGGCGGCCGGGTCTGACGGGGCCGGGGTGGGTTCGAGGGGCATGGGCACACTCCCTGCGGCGTCAGAGGCGGCTGAGGACACGCCGTCCTCTCAGGGAGTCTGTCGCCGACCCGCCGGCCCGGCGATTTCTGCTGCGGCATCCGGGGCCGGGCCCGGATCGCCGGGCCGGGCCGACGGCACGGCAACGGCCCCCGCCCGGTGTTCAGGACGGGGGCCGGGAGCCAAGCCGGTGGCTCCGTGGCTCGATGGCCGGAGGACAGCCCTCGTTGCCGGAGGGCAGCCCTCGTTGCCGGAGTGCAGCCTTACTGCCGGAGCGCGGCCCTCGTTGCCGGAGCGGAGCGCAGCCCTCACTGCCGGAGTGCGGCCTTACCGCCGAAGTGCGGCCCTCGTTCAGCCGTCAGCCGTCAGCCGCCGCCGACGAAGAGCACCATCAGCAGCCAGACCACCGGTGCCGTGGGCAGCAGCGAGTCCAGGCGGTCCATGATGCCGCCGTGGCCGGGCAGCAAGGTACCCATGTCCTTGATGCCCAGGTCCCGCTTGATCATGGACTCGCCGAGGTCGCCCAGGGTGGCGCTGGCCGCGACCGCGAGACCCAGCAGCAGGCCCTGCCACCAGGTGCCGCCCTCGATCAGGAAATGCATGCACAGTGCGCCCGCGACCATGGCGAACAGCACCGCGCCCAGCAGTCCCTCGCGGGTCTTGCCGGGGCTGATGCGGGGGGCGAGCTTGTGCTTGCCGAAGCGCCAGCCGACCGCGTAGGCCCCGGTGTCGCTGACGACCGTCAGCAGCAGGAAGGTGAGGACCCGCCAGGAGCCGTCGTCGGCGGTGAGCATGAGCGCGACGAACGTGGCCAGGAAGGGCACGTAGAACGCCGCGAAGACGCCGGCCGTGACGTCCTTGAGGTAGCCCTCCGGTGGTTCCGTCATACGCCAGGCCAGCACGGCGAGGGCGGTGAGGGCCATGGCGACCCACGCGCCCTCGGGCCCGCGCACGTAACCCGCGACCACCATGGCCGCACCGCCGACCGCGAGCGGCACGAGCGGCGCCTTGATGGCCTTGCGCTCCTGCAGCCTGCTGGTCAGCTCCCACAGGCCGACGACGACGGCGATCGCGATCACACCGACGAACACGGCCTTGACGATGAACAGCGACGCGATGATCACCACGCCGAGCCCGACGCCGACCCCTATGGCCGCGCTCAGGTCACGGCCGGCGCTCTTCTTCTTCGGCGCCGGCGGCGGCTGGGGGGCGTCGGGCATGGGCTCCGGATTCTGGCTGTCGGCCGGGACCGGCCGGTGCTGGAAGGTCTCGTCGCGGAAGAGGGGGCCACCCAGCCGAGCGGTCCCCCGCTCGTCGTCCTGGTCTCCGCCGTACGCGGGAACGTCGGGCACGATGGGCACGGGGCGAGTCTGCTGCGCCTGCGGCGCATCGTGCGCGGGACCCGCCGGGGCGGCCCCCTGGGCAGGCCGGACCGGCCCGCCCTCGCTGGAGCCCCAGTACCCGGCCTGCCCCACCGGCGGCCCCCAGGAAGAGTCGCTCATCAGACTTCGAGCAGCTCCGCTTCCTTGTGCTTGAGAAGCTCGTCCACCTGGGCGACGTACTTCGCCGTCAGGTCGTCGAGTTCCTTCTCCGCACGGCGGCCCTCGTCCTCACCGATGTCGCCGTCCTTGATCGCCTTGTCGATGGCGTCCTTGGCCTTGCGGCGCACGGAGCGGATGGACACCTTGGAGTCCTCGCCCTTGCCCTTGGCGACCTTGATGTACTCGCGGCGGCGCTCCTCGGTCAGCTCGGGGAACACCACACGGATGATGTTGCCGTCGTTGCTGGGGTTGACGCCCAGGTCGGAGTCGCGGATCGCCTGCTCGATGTTGCGCAGAGCGCTCTTGTCGAAGGGCGTGACGACCGCCATGCGCGGTTCCGGCACCGAGAACGAGGCCAGCTGGTTGATCGGCGTCAGGGCACCGTAGTAGTCGGCCACGATCTTGTTGAACATCGCCGGGTGCGCACGGCCGGTGCGGATCGCGGCGAAGTCCTCCTTGGCGACCAGGACGGCCTTCTCCATCTTCTCCTCGGCCTCGAGGAGGGTCTCTTCGATCACCACTTGCTCCTGCGTGTCTTGAGTGAGGCCCGGCTGCGGTTCCTGAAGTCGGGCGGCGGCCGGCTGCGTCGCGTCTGCTTCCTGCACGGTTCCCGACCGGCAGGACATTGTCCATCCCCCGGTCAGGGCGCGTCCCGTCCGTCGGACAGGTGGTGCACCCCGGGCGACGGGGGTGTGCCGGTCAGTCCCGGCTGCCCTGGTCGCCCACCAGCGTGCCGATCTTCTCACCCTTGACGGCACGGGCGATATTGCCCTCCGCGAGGAGTTCGAAGACGAGGATCGGGAGCTTGTTGTCACGGCACAGCGTGATGGCGGTGGCATCGGCGACCTTGAGGTCGCGGGTGATGACTTCGCCGTAGCCGAGAGCGTCGAACTTGACGGCGTCCGGGTTGGTCTTGGGGTCGGAGTCGTAGACCCCGTCCACGCCGTTCTTACCCATGAGCAGCGCCTCGGCGTCGATTTCCAGGGCGCGCTGGGCGGCGGTGGTGTCGGTGGAGAAGTACGGCATGCCCATACCGGCGCCGAAGATGACCACGCGCCCCTTCTCCAGGTGGCGCACGGCGCGCAGCGGGATGTACGGCTCGGCGACCTGGCCCATGGTGATGGCGGTCTGCACCCGGCTGTCGATGCCCTCCTTCTCCAGGAAGTCCTGGAGAGCGAGGCAGTTCATCACGGTGCCGAGCATGCCCATGTAGTCGGAGCGAGCGCGGTCCATGCCGCGCTGCTGGAGTTCGGCGCCGCGGAAGAAGTTGCCGCCGCCGATGACGACCGCGACCTGCGCGCCGTCGCGGACGACGGCCGCGATCTCGCGGGCGATCTTGTGCACCACGTCCGGGTCCACGCCCAGGCCGCCGCCACCGGCGAAGGCCTCTCCGGACAGCTTCAGCAGAAACCGGCCGTTCACTTTGCCGTCGTCGCTCTTGTCGGCCTTGGTGGTCATGGGAATCCCGCCTCTTTCACGTGTTGCACATACGAAGAAGGCCATTGCCGATGGGGTCGTTTTTCGCTCCCATGCGCGGCAATGGCCTCCTCGTCAGATCTGCTGCCGTCCGCCACACGCCCGGGTGTGGCGGTGTGCGCGGACGACTGCTGTCGACCCTATCGAGTTTTCTCGCCGGGTCGCGCGTCGATCGCGGTACGGACTCAGATGCCGACCTTGATGCGCGAGAAGCGCTTCAGGGTGACACCGGCCTCGTCCAGCACCTTCTGGACCGACTTCTTGTTGTCCAGCGCGTACGGCTGGCCGAGCAGCGTGGCGTCCTTGAAGAAGCCGTTGAGGCGACCCTCGACGATCTTGGCGATCGCGGCCTCGGGCTTGCCCTCGGCGCGGGTGGTCTCCTCGGCGACGCGACGCTCGGTCTCGACGACCTCGGCCGGGACGTCCTCGCGGGAGAGGTACTTCGGCGCGAAGGCGGCGATGTGCTGGGCGACGCCCTTGGCGACCTCGGCGTTGGGCTTGTCGAACTCGACCAGGACACCGATCTGCGGGGGCAGGTCGGGCATGGTGCGGTGCATGTAGGCGGTGACGTAGCCGTCGGTGAACTGCGCGAAGCGGTCCAGGACGATCTTCTCGCCGAGGTTGGCGTTGGCCTCGTCCACGAACGCCTGGACGGTCTTGCCGGCCTCGATCTCGGAGGCAAGCAGCGCCTCGAGGTCGGCCGGAACCGTCTGCGCGACGTGCTGGGCGATGGCGTTGGCCACGGCCTGGAACTTCTCGCCCTTGGCGACGAAGTCCGTCTCGCACTTCAGCTCGACGATGACGCCGGAGGAGTTGTCGTCGGCGATGACGGAGACCACGGCGCCGTTCTCGGCCGAGCGGCCCTCGCGCTTGGCGACGCCCTTCTGGCCCTTGATGCGCAGCGCCTCGACGGCCTTGTCGACGTTGCCCTCGGCCTCGTCCAGCGCCTTCTTGCAGTCCATCATGCCGGCGCCCGTGAGCTCACGGAGCTTCTTGACGTCGGCGGCGGTGTAGTTCGCCATGAGTCTGTGAGTCTTTCTCGAAGTCTGGGAGATCTTCTGATCCGCACGGTCCGTGATCCACATGTAGTCGCGGACCGCGGACGACGTGCCGACCTACGGGTGAACAGCGGGGGCGGACTTCACGGCGCCGAAGGCGCTCGATCGGGGTACCGCCCCCGCCGTCGACGCTGACGTCAGGCCTGCTCGCCCTCGGCGGCCTTCTCCTCGGCCGGAGCGGCCTCGGCGGCCGGAGCAGCCTCGGTGGCCTCGGCGGCCGGAGCGGCCTCGGTGGCCGGAGCAGCCTCGGTGGCGGCCTCGGCGGCCGGGGCCTCGTCCTTCTTCTCACCCTCGAGCAGGTCGCGCTCCCACTCGGCGAGCGGCTCGCCGGCGGCCTTCTCGCCCTTGTCACCGGTGGCGACACCGGAACGGGAGATGAGGCCCTCGGCGACGGCGTCGGCGATCACGCGGGTGAGCAGGGTGACGGAGCGGATGGCGTCGTCGTTGCCCGGGATCTTGTAGTCGACCTCGTCGGGGTCGCAGTTGGTGTCGAGGATCGCGACGACCGGGATGTTCAGCTTCCGGGCCTCACCAACGGCGATGTGCTCCTTCTTGGTGTCCACGATCCAGACGGCGCTGGGCACCTTCTGCATCTCGCGGATACCACCGAGGGTCTTCTCCAGCTTGGCCTTCTCGCGCGAGAGCACGAGAAGCTCCTTCTTGGTCAGACCGGACGCGGCGACGTCCTCGAAGTCGATCTGCTCGAGCTCCTTCAGGCGCTGCAGGCGCTTGTAGACGGTCGAGAAGTTGGTGAGCATGCCGCCCAGCCAGCGCTGGTTGACGTAGGGCATGCCGACGCGGGTGGCCTGCTCGGCGATGGCCTCCTGCGCCTGCTTCTTCGTGCCGACGAACATGACCGTGCCGCCGTGGGCGACGGTCTCCTTGACGAACTCGTAGGCGCGGTCGATGTACGACAGCGACTGGAGCAGGTCGATGATGTAGATGCCGTTGCGCTCGGTGAAGATGAAGCGCTTCATCTTCGGGTTCCAGCGACGGGTCTGGTGACCGAAGTGGACGCCGCTCTCCAGCAGCTCCCGCATCGTGACGACGGCCATGGCCGTATCTCCTTGGTTTTCTCGGTTGTGCCGCGCCCGCCGGACGGCGGTCGCGCCTGACGCCCGCGACGCGCCGTGCCACGAAGGACCGAGGGGCGCTTGGTACGAACCGTTGCCGGGTGCCGTACCGGGGCGTGCGAAGTCGACCCGGTGACCCGGATCGCCAGAAGAAGTGTACGGGACCGGCGGGGCACCGGGTGACGCCGCTGTCCACAACCGGGGAGTGGTCCACAGGGTCCGGCCGTGATCGGCGGGAGTCGGGGACGGTGTTCGCATGCGACGAGCGATGCGATGTGTGGTCTTGTGGGCGGCTTCGCTGCTCGGCTCGGTGACGGCCGCCCTGTCCCCTTCGGCCTGGGCGGACCCACCGGTCCCCGCGCCCCGGGCGCCCGGGGCTCCGGTCCCGGCCGTGGGCCGCGCCTGGCCGGTGGGGATCCGGCCGCCGGTGGTACGGGGCTGGGAGCCGCCGGCGACGGTGTACGGCCCCGGTCACCGGGGCGTGGATCTGGCGGCGCCGGCCGGCTCCGCGGTCCGAGCGGTCGCGGCCGGCCGGGTCTCCTTCGCGGGCCCGGTGGCGGGGCACGGCGTGGTGTCCGTCGAGCTGGCGGGGACGGATCTGCGGACCACGTACGAGCCGGTGCGGCCGTCGGTGCGGAAGGGGGCGGAGGTGGCGGCGGGAGGAGTGGTGGGCCGTCTGGAACCGGGCTCGCACTGCGGGACGACGGCGTGCGTGCACTGGGGCCTGCTCAGAGGCGCGGCCTACCTGGATCCGCTGTCCCTGCTGCCGCCGTGGCTCCTGCGCACGGGACCGTCGAGACTGCTGCCGGTCCTGGACGTGCCACCGCCCGGGTGACCACGGACGGCCCGCAGAGCCGGTGCCCCGGCCGACCCTGACCCGGCCCGCCCCACGGGACCCCGGTCACCACGGCCGGCGCCGCACACCTGCAAGCCGTGCTCTCAGCCCCGCAGCCCCACGATCGCCGCGAACCGGCGCCACACACCTGAAGCCGTGCCCTTGGCCCCGAAGGCCCCTACGGTCGCCGCCGCACACCTGAAGCCGTGCTCTCAGCCCCGCACGCCTCGCAGGGCCATGGTCACCGCGGCGTCCGTCACCGCGGCGGGGTCCTCGGCCGCGCCCAGCTCGATCCGCCGGACCGCCGCGTCCACGACCCCCTGCAGCAGCATCGCCGCCAGCCGGGGCTGCTCGTGCCCCATCTCCCCCAGCGCTTCGGCGATCATCGCGACCAGCCCGCCGTGGGCCGCCCGGATCTTCTCGCGCGCGCCCGCGTCCAGCTCGCTCGCGGAGATGGCGACGACCGCCCGGTGCCGCCGGTCCCCGACCAGCGCGAGTTGCCGCCGCACGTACGCCTCGACCTTGCCCTCGGGCGAGTCCGCGCGTTCCATGGCCGAGGCCACCTCCGCCGCCCACAGCGGGAAGTCGGCCTCGCACAGCTCCTCGACCACGGCGGCCCGGGAGCGGAAGTACTCGTACACGGACGACCGCGCCAGCCCTGTCCGCTCGGCCAGCGCGGGGAAGGTCAGCGCCTCCGTCCCGCCCTCGGACAGCAGAGACCGAGCCGCGTCCAGCAGGGCGGCTCGCTGCATCGACCGGTGCTCGGCCACGGAGGCCGCTCGAATCCTTGGCACGCCGACCACTTTACGGACACGCCACCCCGGAAGGGAGGACTCAGCGCCCGAAGCTCGCCAGCTTGGCCCGCAGCTGGAGCACCGACTTGGTGTGGATCTGGCTGACCCGGCTCTCGGTGACGCCGAGCACGTTGCCGATCTCGGCGAGCGTGAGCCCCTCGTAGTAGTACAGCGTGACCACGGTCTTCTCCCGCTCGGGCAGCGTGTTGATGGCCCGCGCGAGGAACCGCCGCAGCTCCCGGTCCTCGGCCACCTCCACCGGGTTGTCGGCGGCGGTGTCCTCCAGCGTGTCCATCAGGCTGAGCCGGTCGCCGCCCTCGCCGCCCACGTGCAGCAGCTCCTCCAGGGCGACCACGTTGGCCAGCGACAGCTGGCTGAACACGGCGTGCAGATCGTCGACCTCCATGCCCAGCTCACCGGCGACCTCCCCCTCGGTCGGGGTGCGTCTGAGCCGGGCCTCCAGCGTGGCGTAGGCGCGCTCGACGTTGCGTGCCTTCTGGCGGACCGAGCGGGGGATCCAGTCCAGCGCCCGCAGCTCGTCGATCATCGCGCCGCGGATCCGGGTGATCGCGTACGTCTCGAACTTGATCTCCCGGTCGACGTCGAACTTCTCGATCGCGTCGATCAGCCCGAAGACGCCGGAGGAGACGAAGTCCGCCTGCTCCACGTTGGGCGGCAGGCCGACGCTCACCCGGCCCGCCACGTACTTCACGAGCGGCGAGTAGTGCAGGATCAGCTGCTCGCGCAGCCGGTCGTCCCCCGTCGCCTTGTACGACCGCCACAGCTCGTCGAGCGTCGAGGGAGCGGGCGGCCGCACGCTGCCACCGTCGCGGGCGGCTGGGGGGATCGCCGCCCGGTCGGACCCGGAGGTGTGCTGGGGCATTCGTCGCCTTGTGCCGTTCTGCCGTGAAGTGCTGTGAAGTGCCGTGAAGCGGTGGAGGGTGGGACGTGTGGAAGGGAATGGGCTGCCTGGGTGAGCTGTCGGTCTCATGACGAGTTGGCGCGTTCTGCGCGCCCACCTTCGTGAGCGTAGCGTGACTGAGGTGTCGCGGTGTGCGAACAGCGAGGCGCCACTCGTGAGCGGGGCATCCCCCTCGGACCCGTGACCGCATCCCCGGGATCGCTCTGCGTGAACGGCCGGAGGGGTCAACTCCGGGTAAACGCAAGGGCGTCGGGGAATCCCCCGGACGGCCGAACACCCTCGGTCAACACGGGTGCCGACCGCTCCGGACCGAGATCATCGCCTGGCGTGTCAACTTCCAGCCATCGCCGTGTCGTTCGACGTAACCAACTGCTCGGAGTTCGTACAGTCTCGCGATCGCCTCGTCCCGTGTGGTCCGCGCCTCGAGCGCGATCTCCTCGGCGCCTGCCGCACGGTCGCCCGGCAGTGCGGCGAGAACGCTCCGGGCGGCCGGTGCCAGCAGGTCGCGGGGCAGGACGGGCCCGCGCCGGGGCGGGGCCAGTTCACCCATGTCGCCGACCAGCTCGACGACTTCCGTGGCGTCCGTGACCAGGGTGGCCTCGCCCCGCAGCAGTTCGTGCACGCCGGCCGACAGGGCGCTGGTGACGGGCCCGGGCACGCCCATGGTGAACCGGCCGAGGCGCTGCGCGGCCCGCGCCGTGGCCAGCGAGCCGCTGCGGCCTGCGGCCTCCACGACGACGGTGCCGCGGGTCAGCGCCGCGATGACCCGGTTGCGGAGGATGAAGCGGCTCGGTGTCGGGTGGTCGCCCGGCGGCAATTCGCCCACGACCAGTCCCTGTTCCGCGATCCTGTCGATCAACGCGGCGTGGCCGCGCGGGTAGGGGCGGTCGACGCCGCAGGCGAGGACGGCGACGGTGGCTCCATGGGCGGCGAGGGCACCGCGGTGGGCGGCGCCGTCGACTCCGTACGCTCCGCCCGAGACCACCACCCATCCCTGCTCGGCGAGACCCGCGGCGAGGGTGGCGGCCACGTGGGTGCCGTACTCGGTGCAGGCCCGGGCGCCCACCACGGCGACCGATCGGAGCGCCCACATGCGCAGGCTCGGCCACCCGCGCACCCAGAGTCCGACGGGCCGGGCGTCCCCGAGGTCATCGAGCTGCCCGGGCCACTCGGCGTCCCCCGGCCGCACGAACCGGGCACCGGCCGCCGCGGCCGCCGCGAGGTCCCGCGCCGGATCCGCCTGTGCGGCGCGCGCGACGAGTCCGGCCCACCGCACCCCGCTCACGCCGGGCAACGGCTCCCGGCCGGCGCGCAGCCGCCGCACCACCTCCCCCACGCCGAACTCCCGCACCCACCGCCCGCCGAACTCGTCCCCCGGCTCCAGCACCCGCCCCAGGAAGACCCGTCCGAACACATCCCCGCCCGGGTCGCCGCCGGTCGCGCCGGGTCCGGCCGGCGTCGTCGGCCCGCTCGTCACGCCGCGCCTCCTCGTGCGGTGGCATCGGCCGGCACGGCCGGGTGCGCCCGGCGCCGGCCCGGACACGGCCCGCTCGGGCCGGGCCGTGGGGTACGGCTCGGCGCCCCGGCCCTCATGTGCCGGTCCGTTCCAGGACCGCACCGCGGCGGACGCCGGTGCGCAGTTCCAGGGCCCGGTTCACGTCGTTGGCCGAGGGCCGGTCGCGGCCGCCGAGGTCGGCGAGGGTCCAGGCGACGCGCAGGACCCGGTCGAAACCCCGGGCGGTGAGCAGGCCCCGGTCGAGGTCCTCCTCGGCCTTGGCGAGGGCCCCGGACCGCACGTGCCAGCGGGTGCGCAGTTCGTGGCCCGGCACCTCGCTGTTGGTCCGCCAGGGCAGCCCTTCGAAGCGCCGGGCGGCTCGCTCCCGGGCGAGCCGGACCCGGTCGGCCACGACGGCCGTGGTCTCGCCGCCGGTGTGCAGCCGGAGCAGCTCGGCCCTGGCGACCGGCTCCACGGTGACCCGCAGGTCCACCCGGTCCATCAGGGGACCGGACAGCCGGGCGCGGTAGCGCTTGATCGAGGACGGGCGGCACTCGCAGATGTCGTCGCCCCTGCCGTGGCGGCCGCACGGGCACGGGTTGGCGGCCAGGACCATCAGGAACCTGGCCGGCATCCGCAGCATCCCCGCGGCCCGGGCGATCACGACATGGCCGGATTCCAGCGGCTGGCGCAGTGCGTCGAGCACGCTGCCGTGGAACTCGGCCGCCTCGTCGAGGAAGAGCACGCCGTGGTGGGCCAGGGACACCGCGCCGGGCCGCGGCAGCCCGTTCCCACCGCCGACGAGGGAGGCCATGGTCGCCGAGTGGTGCGGTGCGCAGTACGGGGGCCGGTCGACCAGGGGATGGCCGGGAGGCAGGAGCCCCGCCACCGAGTGGACGGCGGTGACCTCCAGCGACTCCTCCCTCCTCAGCTCGGGCAGGAGGCCGGACAGCCGTTCGGCCAGCATGGTCTTGCCGGCGCCGGGCGGGCCCTTGAGGAACAGGTGGTGCCGGCCCGCCGCCGCCACCTCCAGCGCGGCCCTGGCCAGCGGCTGACCGGCGACGTCGGCGAGATCGGGGGCGTGCGACGCGCTCGCGGGACCGGTGCCCAGCCCCGTCCCGGGCAGTGCCAGGCCCGCCAGGTAGGGGTCGGGGCGGATCTCTCCGGGCACGGGGTCCTCGTCGGGGACCGGTTCCTCGGCGAGGACGGCGATGAGCTGGCGCAGGCTGCGCACGCCGAGCACCGAGACGCCGGGCACCAGGGACGCCTCCGGTACCGCGCACTCCGGCACCACCACCTGTTCGTAGCCCGCGTCCGCCGCGGCCAGGACCGCCGGCAGGATGCCCCGCACCGGTCGCACCCGGCCGTCCAGTCCCAGCTCGCCGATCATGACGATGTCGGCGAGCACCTGGGGGTCGATCCGCTCGGCCGCGCCGAGGACGGCCGCGGCGACGGCCAGGTCGAAGCCGCTGCCGCTCTTGGGCACGGATGCCGGGCTGAGGCCGACGGTGAGCTTCTTCGAGGGCCAGGCCGCCCCCGAGTTGACCACCGCCGCCCGGACCCGGTCGCGGCTCTCGGTCAGGCTCTTGTCCGGCAGGCCGACCAGGGTGAAGGTCGCGACGCCGGGTTCGAGGTCGGCCTGGACCTCGACCACCACCCCCTCGACGCCCACCAGGGCCACCGAGCACGTACGGGCGAATCCCATTCAGGCCACCCCCCGGGCGTGCTCGACGCACGGAGCGCCCCGGCGGGGCAGGAGGACGCCGATCAGGTCGATGCGGACGCCTCCGGGTGGCGCTCCCCCGTGGGCGTGGATCCAGTGCCGGGCCAGGCTCCGCAGGCGTTCGGCCTTCTCAGGGGTGATCGCGGCCATCGGATGCTCGTAGGAGCCGCCCCTGCGGGTCTTGACCTCGCAGACGACCAGCGCGTCGCCCTCGCGCGCCACGATGTCGATCTCGCCGGACCGTCCGCAGCGCCAGTTGCGCTCCAGGACCGTCATTCCGGACTGGACCAGCCGCCGCGCGGCCAGGTCCTCGCCGTACCTGCCGAGTGCCCTGCGTGCCTTGCTCATGTCGGCACCACCTCCGGCGCCAACGGTCACGCATCCCGCCCACCACGTGTTGATCTTGGTGGACTACTCGGTGGTTGTGGAGAACCCCGTCATCCGAACGGGGAGACGATCATCCGCCCGGGAGTTCCAGGTCGCTCTTGTTCAGCTCTTCGATGTTCACGTCCTTGAAGGTGAGGACGCGGACCTGCTTGACGAAGCGAGCCGGCCGGTACATGTCCCACACCCAGGCGTCGGCCATGGTCACCTCGAAGAACACCTCGCCCTGGACCGAGTGCACCTGCATCTCGTAGTCGTTGGTGAGGTAGAAGCGCCGTTCCGTCTCGATCACGTATTTGAACAGACCGACGACGTCTCGGTACTCCCGGTAGAGCTTCAGCTCCATCTCGGTCTCGTACTTCTCGAGGTCCTCGGCGCTCATGGCATGTTCCCCTTCAGCCGTGCGATCCCCCCATTGTGCGCCAGTCCGGTGGGCCCTCAGACGATTTCCGTGTCGAGGGTCACGGGCGTGGCCGGGGGACCTTCGTCGAGCAGCCGCTGCAGCAGCCCGGCGAGTCTGGTCGGATACACCGTCTCATGTGCCCGGGTCAGTTCCCGACACGTCCACCAGCGCGCTCCGGCGACGCTGCGCCGTTCCAGCTCCGTCAGGCCGGTCGCGGCGGTGGCCGTCTGGGTCGTACGGGCCAGGTAGTACCACTCGTCCTGGTCCCAGCGGCGGCCCGCGAACGGGAAGGAGCACCTGCGCCGCCACAGCACGGGGCCGAGGGCGACGTCGGTGATGCCGGTCTCCTCGGCGAGTTCCCGCAGCGCGGCCTCCTCGCGCGTCTCGGCGCCCTCCAGACCACCGCCGGGGGTGAACCACCAGTCGTCGGCCGGGTCGTCGGGCTCATGGCCGTGCAGGAGCAGGATCCGGTCCTCCGGATCGAGGAGGACCACCCGGGCCACCTTGCGCAGGCCGCCCGGGAACGACTCCGCGCCCGCCCGGGTGGGCTCAGCGGGCACCGGCCGGCCCCGGCCGGGTCCGGGCGCGGCCCAGGCGCGCCGCGATCGGGCCGTACGCACCGCCGACGAGGACCAGGACGGTGCCGGCGGCGATCATCAGCTCGATCGTGCGCAGCGGGCCGGGGCTCGACAGGGCGCCGAGGGACTCGAAGCCGGTGGGGCGCTGGAGCATGCCGTTCCAGGGCCAGACCACGGCGTCCACGCGGGCGGAGACGGCGTCGCGGGCGACGGTGCCCCGGGCCGCGTCCGTGAGGTGGGCGGTGGAGTCCAGGGAGCCCTGGCGTTCGTCGCCGAGCAGGAACAGCCGGCCCTCGGGGACGGTCACGCTGGGGAAGTCCGTGATCTCGGCGAGGCTGCCCTTGGGCAGGTACGGCTCGTCGATCTCCTTGCCGTTGACGGTCAGCTTGCCGTCGGTGCAGCAGGCGACCTTGTCGCCGCCGACCGCGACCACGCGCTTGACCACCTTGGCGTTGCTGACCCACGCCTTGTCCTCGAAGACGACCACGTCACCACGACGCACCTCGGCACCGTCGACGCGCTGGGCGAGCACGCGGTCGCCGGCGTCGATGGTCGGGGTCATGGAGCTGGTCGGCACCGTGTACGGCCGGTAGATCAGCGCCGCCCACCCGAAGCCGCCGAGGAACAGCACCAGACCCAGCGCCACGGCCAGCCCGGACAACCGCTGGCCGATCCGGCTGCCGCCGCCCTGTGCCGTGCCTGTGCCGCCGCTGCGCGGGGCCGTACGCGTCGTGCTCTCGCCACCCATGGACCCGCACCCTACCCGGCGGTACCCGGGCGGGCCCACCCCCCCGTGGGACGGCTCCGGCGGCCGCCCCCGCACACCCGTGGGCCCCCGCCGGACCGGCCGGTGCTCAGGGCACGGCGGACCGGGCGGGGGCCCACGGGGGGCGCGGTGGGCGGACTACCGCTCTCCGGAGGTCGCCTTCTGTCCGGTCGTGGAGCGGAGCCGGTCCGCCCGCCTGCGCCGCCACACGACCACCGGCAGGACCGCCGCGACGGCCACGCCCTCGGGGGCGACCGTCAGGGACGCGGAGGCGGCGGACTGCCGGTCGAGGCCGGGCTGGTCGAAGGTGTCGGGGATCGGCAGGGTGCCCCAGCGGTTGATCGGCCAGGCCTTGACGATGGCGCGGCCGACGACCTTGTCGACGGGGACCATGCCGTGGTTCTTGTCGGACTGGTTGTAGCGCGAGTCGCGGGAGTTCTGGCGGTGGTCGCCCATGACCCAGATGAAGCCCTCGGGCACCTTGACCTTGAACTGGCCGCCCAGTTCGTCGTCGGTGCACGGCGTGTTGCCGGGGTAGACGTAGGGCTCGTTCAGCGCCTTGCCGTTGACCGTCAGCGGGCCGTCGCCCTTGCACTGGACCGTGTCGCCGCCGACGCCGATGACCCGCTTGATCAGGTCCTTCTCCTCGGCGGACGGCATCAGGCCGATCCAGCTGAGCACCTTCTGCACGGCGTTCGGGTTGGGCGCGGGCTCACCGGCCAGCCAGTTGTCCGGGTCGTGGAAGACGACGACCTCGCCGCGCTCGGGCTCGGAGCCGAACCACGGGGTCAGCTTGTCGACCAGGACGCGGTCGCCCTGCTGCAGGGTGTTCTGCATCGAGTCGGACGGGATCGAGAACGCCTGCACCAGGAACGTCTTGATCAGCAGCGCCAGGACCAGCGCGATCAAGATCAGGATCGGCAGTTCCTTCCAGAACGAGCGCGGCTTGGCCGGCCGGGCCCGGGGCTCGTCCGTGCCCACGGCCGCGGTGCCGGACCGCTGCTCGTCCCGCGGCGGGCCGTCGTCGCCCGGCGCCGGGTCATTCCCGGAGGTCATGGCGCCTTCCGGTACCGGGGCGTTGCCTTCCACGGGGTGCCCGCGGTGCTCCTCGCCGTCGTGTCCCGAACGTGCGCCAACCGCCACATCCCCCACGCCATCTCCTTACTCCGTGCCGCCGCCTGCTCCGGATACGACGCAGGCCCACCACTCCCATAACGAGCGGGAGTTCCGCAGGGGTCGGGAGTCGGGTCAGTCCGTTCTGATCCTCGGGGACAACCCTATGCGACGGCTGGGGGCCCGCGGTCGCCCCGGACACGGAGTCGGTGACGCTTGCGAAGGTTTTAGGTTCCTCCAGACGCGTCCAGTGGCCGACCGGCCACCCGATGATCATGGCCCGGCCGACCACCGAGTCCTCGGAGACCGTGCCGCCGTAGGGCGTGTCCTGGTGGAAGCGGGAGTCCGCGGAGTTGCCGCGGTGGTCGCCCATCACCCACAGCCGGCCCCGGGGGACGGTGATGTCGAAGGGCGTCGCGGAGGGGGCGTCCCCCGGGTAGATGTAGGGGCCCTCGGTGAGCGGAACGCCGTTGACGGTGACCCGGCCCTGCGCGTCGCAGCACTTGACGTGGTCGCCGCCGACCCCGATGACCCGCTTGATCAGGTCCTTCTCGTTGTCGGAGGGCAGCAGGCCGATGAAGGTGAGGCCTTCCTTGAGCTGCTTCACGACGATCGGGTCCTTCTTCTTCGCGGTCTGCTCGTCGGCCAGCCAGCCACCGGGGTCGTGGAAGACGACCACGTCCCCGCGCTGCGGCTCGGAGCCGAACCACGGGGTGAACTTGTCGACCAGCACGCGGTCGCCGATCCGGATCGTCTGCTCCATGGAACCGGAGGGGATCACGAACGCCTGGACCAGGAAGGTCTTCAGCACCAGCGCTATGAGGACCGCGACACCGACCAGGAGCGGGATCTCCCGCACGGCCGAGCGGCGCCGCTTGCGCTTGACCTTGCGCTGCAGTTTGCGGCGCTCCGCGCGCGTGCGGCCGCCGCCGGGCGTGGGCGTGGCGGTGCGGCGGGAGCCGGTGGGTAGCAGGTCGTCGGCGGGCGTGCTGGGCACCCCGCGCGGTTTGCCGCGGTTACCCATGGGCGGCCTCGCCGGGGGCGGCGGGCACGCGCGCGTAGGCGGACGGCCGCGTCAGGTGGGTCCAGTGCCCGTAGGGCCAGACGATCCAGTCGGCCCGGCCGATCACGTCACCCGTGGGGATCATGCCGCCGCCGGGCGAGCCGAGGTGGTCGCGGGAGTCGCTGGAGTCGCCGCGGTGGTCGCCGAGGACGAAGAGGCGGCCCGGGGGCACGGCGACGTCGAAGGGCACCCCGGAGGCGCTGTCCCCGGGGTAGAGGAACGATGTCTCGTCGACCGGCCGGCCGTTCACCTCGATCCTCGCCTCCTTGTCACAGCAGACCACATGGTCTCCCCCCACCCCCACAACGCGCTTGACGTAGTCCGCGTCCCCGAAATACCCGGTGCCGTCGAACACAATCACGTCCCCGCGGCGTGGCCGGGCACCGAAACGGTACGCCAACTTGTTTACGAGAACGCGGTCCCCGATCCTCAGTCCCTGTTGCATGGATCCGCTCGGAATCTGGAACGGCTGCACCACGAAAGCGTTGAGAAGGAGCAAAAACGCCAGGCAGACGAAGAGGGTGAGGGTGATCCGGCCGCCCGGCAGCCACTGGGCGGCCCGTGCCGCCAACGCGAAACGCGACCGGCCCTCCGTCCCCGGGGAGTCCGGGTGGGAGGAGCGGTCGCGTTCTGTCGGCTGTGCTTCGGTGTCCATCGGAGCCAGATGTTATCCGGCCCCGCCGCGACGCCGGGGAGGCGCTCAGCTCTCGCGCTTCTCCTTGATCTTCGCGGCCTTGCCGCGCAGGTCACGGAGGTAGTACAGCTTGGCGCGGCGCACGTCACCACGGGTGACGAGCTCGATCTTCTCGACGATCGGGGTGTGCACCGGGAAGGTGCGCTCGACGCCGACGGAGAACGAGACCTTGCGGACCGTGAAGGTCTCGCGGACACCGGAGCCCTGGCGGCGGATCACGACGCCCTTGAACTGCTGCACACGGGAGCGGTTGCCCTCGATGACGCGGACGTGGACGTTGACGGTGTCACCCGGGCGGAAGGCCGGGACGTCACTGCGCAGCGACGCGGAGTCGACGGTGTCGAGCAGGTGAGACATTTCGTCTGCTTTCTTCGCTGATGCCACAGGTCATCAACGGTAACTAGGTGTATGTGAGGTCTGCCGCGCGGATCGGGGCGGGCGTCGTGTCCCCCTGTGGCAGGGGCGCGCGCCGGACGGACGCACAACAGCGGCCTATTCTTCCACGCCCTCGGCCCGGCGCCAAAATCGGCCGTGGTGCTCCGCCCCGGGGTCCGGTTCCCAGCCCAGGATGGAGAGCATCTCGCGGTCCTTCTTGTCGAAGGCCTTGGGGTCGCAGCGCTCGATCAGATCGGGCCGGTTGGCCGTCGTACGCCTGAGGGCCTCGTCGCGGCGCCAGCGGGCGATCTTCCCGTGATGGCCGCTGAGCAGGACGTCGGGGATGTCCCGGCCGCGCCACTGGGGCGGCTTGGTGTAGACGGGGCCTTCCAGGAGGTTGGCCATCGCACCCGGCGCGAAGGAGTCGTCGCGGTGGGACTCGGCGTTGCCGAGGACGCCGGGCAGCAGCCGGGCGACGGCCTCGGTGATGACGAGCACGGCCGCCTCGCCGCCGGCGAGGACGTAGTCGCCGATGGAGACCTCGTGGACGGGCATGCGGGTCGCGTACTCGTCCGTCACGCGCCGGTCGATGCCCTCGTAGCGGGCCGGGGTGAAGATCAGCCACGGGCACCCGGACAGCTCGACGGCCAGTTCCTGGGTGAAGGGGCGGCCGCTCGGGGTGGGCACGATCAGGGCGGGGGCCCGGTTGCCGGCCTCGTAGCCGTCGGCGAGGACGGTGTCCAGGGCGTCGCCCCAGGGCTCGGTCTTCATGACCATGCCGGGGCCGCCGCCGTACGGCGTGTCGTCGACCGTGTTGTGCCGGTCGTACGTCCAGCCGCGCAGGTCGTGGACGTGCACGTCCAGCCGGCCACGCGCGCGTGCCTTGCCGACGAGGGAGACGTTCAGCGGCTCCAGGTACTCGGGGAAGATCGTGACGACGTCGAGCCTCATTCGCCGTCGTCCCTGGACGAGGCGATCTCGGCCTGGTCGTCGATCAGGCCGGGCGGGGGCGCGATGACCGCCTTCTGCTCCGTCAGGTCGATGTCGGTGACGATCTCCCCCACGAAGGGGATCATCACCTCGCTGCCGTCCGGGCGCTCCACGATGAACAGGTCCTGCGAGGGCAGGTGCGAGATCTCCGTGATCCGGCCGACCTGAGTGCCGTCCTCGGTGACCACGTCGAGGTCGATGAGCTGATGGTCGTAGTACTCGTCATCGCCCTCGGGAAGTTCCTCGGGGTCGATCTCGGCGATCAGCAGGGTGTTGCGCAGGGCCTCCGCGCCGTTGCGGTCGCCGACGCCCTCGAAGCGCAGGAGCAGCCGGCCGCTGTGCACACGGCCGGTGGCGATGGTGAGGGGCCCGGCAGCGGCCGGGTCGGTGGCCAGGACGGCGCCCGGGGCGAGCCGCAGCTCGGGCTCGTCCGTACGTACCTCGACGGTGACCTCGCCCTTGATGCCGTGGGCGCGGCCGATCCGTGCGACTACCAGCTGCACGTGTCCAAATCTCCTGTCGTACGACTGCGGGCCGGGGACGGCCCAGTGGCCCTCCCCGGCCCGAGCCGGTTGCGATGAAGCGTCAGCGGACGTGGTCCACGTCGACGAGGTCGACACGGACACCGCGGCCGCCGATGGCGCCCACGACGGTACGCAGGGCCCGCGCGGTGCGGCCGTTGCGGCCGATCACCTTGCCGAGGTCGTCGGGGTGCACCCGGACCTCCAGCACGCGCCCGCGGCGCAGGTCGCGCGAGGCGACCTGCACATCGTCAGGGTTGTCGACGATGCCCTTCACGAGGTGCTCAAGCGCCTCTTCGAGCATGGTGCTCAGGCCTCGGTCGACTCGGACTCAGCCGCGGCCTCGTCCTTCTTCTCAGCCTTCTTCTTCTGGGTGATGGCCTCACCCTTGCCCTCGTCTTCACCGCCGAGAGCCTCGAACGACGGACGCGTCGACTTCGGCTCGGCGACGAGCAGCGGCGCCGGGGCGGGCTCGCCCTTGAACTTCTGCCAGTCGCCGGTCTTCTTGAGGATGGCGAGAACCGGCTCGGTCGGCTGCGCGCCGACACCCAGCCAGTACGCCACGCGCTCGGCGTCCACCTCCATGACCGACGGGTTGTAGGTCGGGTGGTACTTGCCGATCTCCTCGATGGCCCGGCCGTCACGGCGGGTACGGGAGTCGGCGACGACGATGCGGTAGTGAGGCGAACGGATCTTGCCCAGACGCTTCAGCTTGATCTTGACTGCCACGGGAGTGGGTTCTCCTGGAATTGACGTGGGTGGGCACGGCGAGCTGCCGCGTGGGGTTGCGGTACCCGAGTGCCCGATGGACGCGTCAGCCGGAGGAGAGAGGGGTCCTATGCGGCTGTCGAGTACAGCTGACCATTGTGCCACACGCGGTGGGGCCCTTTCGGCCGCGGGCGGCGCGGGGACGTTCGGGCATGCCTGCGGGGCACCCGGCGCGGAGGTGACCGTACGTCGGGTGCGCCGCCCGGCGCCGCGAAGCCGCCGACCGGTCCGGCACCCACGAGATGCCGGTTTCCGGCGGCCCCGCCTACGCCGCTCCCACGATCTCCGGGATGCGGAACGGCTTGCCGCAGCCGCCGCACACGATCGGGGCCTGGGCCAGGACCGACGGGACCACCCGGACGTTGCGGCCGCAGTCGCAGACCGCCTTGACCCGGACGCCACCGCCGGAGGACCCGTGCCGGGCGGCCGGGCCGCGGAAGGTGCGGGAGGTGTCCGAGGAGGTGGCCGCCGTGTGGGCCTTCAGCGCTCGCTGCAGCCGTTCGATGGTCGGGCGGTACCGGCGCTTGGCCTCGGGGTTGAGCGTGACCAGCGAGAAGCCGCTGCTCGGGTGCGGCTCCTCGGGGTGGTCGAGGCCCAGCTCCTCGGCGATCGCGAGGAAACGACGGTTGTGGTAGCGGCCGGCCCGGGAGGTGTCGCGGACGCCGCGGGCGGCCGCGATGCCGTGGACTGCCTCATGGAGCAGCCGCTCGAAGGAGAGCTCGTGTCCGCACGCGGACGACGACTCTCCGATCAGGGACTCTGGCGCGGCAAGGTCCGGCAGTTCGGGGTGGTGCCGCTGAATGTCGGCCCACGCCTGTGCCAGCTCTGCGGCGAGAACAGGTGGTGTCTGTGTCGTGCTCACGTAATGACAACGAGCGTGGGTGCCGCTGTGTTCCTATTCCGGGGCATCCCAAATAATTTGCACGTACCCGTCAGTTGGCACTGATGCGTCCTGACGAGGGCGGGTGCGCTGATCTGCGGAGAAGCCTCACAGCTCATACCAAGCTGGTGCGTAGTCGGCGGTACGACCGGTGTGTAGTACGCGCGTGCGACCGCGGGCTCCGGATACGCAAGGCGGGTTTCGGCCGCACTGGGTGCGGAGCCTCGTCCTGATCAGCGTCCGTGACGGTCGTGACGTTACCGCGCCGCGTCCACGGCCCCTCGCACCGGCCCGTTCGCCTGGAGCGGTCACCGTAGGGCCGTCCAGATTGCCGGGACGTGAAATCTCGCCACACTGACGTCCGGGCCCCAAACCGGGCCCCACGACCCCTGGACGGCACCGCGAGCCGGGAGTTACCTGGCATACGTGGGAAGTGCGGCGCGCACGGCACGGGGGCCACGCAACCGGGCACAGCGGCGAACTGTCGGCGGATTGGGGCGCTTACCTATGACACCTACGCTCGTGCGGCAGCACCGGCCTCATGCGGACTCCACACCCCGCGTGGACCGGCGCGCACGCGCGCGTGACTGGTCGGAGATCCAGGAACGGATGCTGGTCCCGCTCTACGAAGCGGTCTACGAACGGCTCGAAGTGGGCCCCGGCACCAGGCTGCTCGGGCTGCGCTGCGGCGCCGGGCTCGCGCTGCTGCTGGCGGCATCCAGAGGGGCGGCCGCGGTGACCGGCGTCGACTCCTCCCCCGAACGGCTCGCCCTCGCGCGCGAGCGCCTGCTCCCGGACGCCCGGCGCGGGGCCCACGGCGTACACGGGCGTACGGCCGTGACGCTCGTGAGCGGCCGGCCCGGGGACGCGGCCGACGCGGAGACGGCCGCGTACACCCTGGTGACCGTCTTCGAGCCGGCCGGCTGCTTCGCCGGTGACGCCGAGGGGCTGGACGAGCAGCTCGCGGCCGCGCTGCCGCGGGCCGGGCGCGGGGCCGCCGTGGTGCTGGCCGGCTGGGGGCCACCGGAGCGCTGCGCCACCTCCTCGGTGCTGCGGGCGGCCGCGAAACCGGCAGATCCGCTGCGCGGGCACAGCTGGCGTCCGGCCCGGCGGGACGATCTGGAGGACGTCGCCCGGCGGGCCGGGCTGAAACCGGACGGCTCGGGCCGGGTCGCCTGCCCGTTCGGCTACGCCGACCTCGACAGCGCGGTGCGCGGACTGCTCTCCACCGGACTGTTCGATGCGGCGATCGCGGCGACCGACGCCAAGCAGATCGACAAGGAGCTGACGGAGGCCCTGCACGTTCACCGGCGCGAGGACGGCACCGTGTGGATGCCGAACGTCTTCCGCTACCTCATAGCGCGCGTGCCGTAGGCGGGACCGGCCCCGGGGCGGGCTTGGGCGATCCGGACCCCGGACGGAGGACCGGGCCCTGGGCGATCCGGACGCCGGCCGCTCCTCACGCCGGGCGATCCTCACGCCCCCGGTCCCCACGACAGCCGGTCCTCACGCCAGGCCGACCCGACCAGAGGCGGGCCGGACCTGACGCGGACCGGACCAGAGGCGGACCGGACCAGAGGCGGACCGGCTCAGCTCGCGCCGCGACCCGCGCCGTGGCGGGCCGGCTCAGCCCATGAACTTCTTGAACTCGTCCGGCAGCTCGAAGTCCTCGCCGCCCTGCTGCGGCAGCCCGAAGGCGCCTCCGCTCTGTGCGGCGGCCTCGCGGCGCTGGGCCTCCTCCAGCTCCTGCTGCTTGCGCTTCATCGGGTTGCCGGAGCGCTGCTTGCCCTTGGCCTTCTTCGGCTGCTTCTTGGTCCGGCCGGGGCCGCCGCCCATGCCCGGGATGCCCGGCATACCCGGCATGCCGCCGCCCTGAGCCATGCGCGACATCATCTTGCGGGCCTCGAAGAACCGCTCGACGAGGTTCTTGACGGCGCTGACGTCGACACCCGAACCCTTGGCGATACGGGCGCGGCGGGAGCCGTTGATGATCGTCGGGTCCTGGCGCTCGACCGGGGTCATCGACTTGATGATCGCGGCGGTGCGGTCCACGTCCCGCTCGTCCAGGTTGTTGATCTGGTCCTTGATCTGCCCCATGCCCGGCAGCATGCCGAGCAGCTTGGAGATCGACCCCATCTTCCTGACCTGCTCCATCTGGGACAGGAAGTCGTCCAGGGTGAACTCCTGGCCCTTCTTGGACGCCAGCTTGGAGGCCATTTTCTGGGCCTCTTCCTGGCTGAAGGTCTTCTCCGCCTGCTCGATCAGGGTGAGCAGGTCACCCATGTCGAGGATGCGGGAGGCCATCCGGTCGGGGTGGAAGGCGTCGAAGTCGTCCAGCTTCTCGCCGTTCGACGCGAACATGATCGGCTTGCCGGTGATCTGCCGGATGGACAGGGCCGCACCACCGCGGGCGTCACCGTCGAGCTTGGAGAGCACCACGCCGTCGAAGCCGACGCCGTCGCGGAAGGCCTCGGCGGTGTTGACCGCGTCCTGACCGATCATCGCGTCGACGACGAAGAGGATCTCGTCCGGGGAGACGGCGTCGCGGATGTCCGCGGCCTGCTGCATCATCTCCTGGTCGATGCCGAGCCGGCCGGCGGTGTCCACGATCACGATGTCGTGCACCTTGGACCGCGCGTGGTCGATGGAGTCCTTGGCGACCTTCACCGGGTCGCCGACGCCGTTGCCCGGCTCCGGCGCGTAGACGGAGACGCCCGCGCGCTCGGCGACGACGCTCAGCTGGTTGACGGCGTTCGGACGCTGGAGGTCGGCCGCGACCAGCAGCGGGGAGTGGCCCTGCTCCTTCAGCCACCGGCCGAGCTTGCCCGCGAGGGTGGTCTTACCGGCACCCTGCAGACCCGCGAGCATGATCACGGTGGGCGGCTGCTTGGCGAAGCGCAGGCGCCGGGTCTCACCGCCCAGGATGGTCACGAGCTCGTCGTTGACGATCTTCAGGACCTGCTGGGCGGGGTTGAGGGCCTTGGAGACCTCGGCGCCGAGCGCGCGCTCCTTCAGGTTCTTGATGAACGTGCGGACGACGGGCAGCGCCACGTCGGCCTCGAGGAGCGCGATACGGATCTCGCGGGCGGTGGCGTCGATGTCCGCCTCGCTCAGACGCCCCTTGCCACGCAGGTTCTTGAAGGTCGCTGAGAGGCGGTCGGAGAGAGTATCGAACACGGCGGCGTCGGTCCTCGGAGTCGGGGGCAGGGTGAGCGGCTTCCAGGGTATCCGGCCGCGCAAGACAATCGTCCCCACCCACGGGGTCCGGCCGACGGGGACGGGGTCCCACGGCCGGCAGGCGCGGCACCCCGGGGCCGACGGGGACGGGGCGCCGGGGCGCCGGATGTCACCCGCGCAGGGTCTCCTCCAGCAGCCGGGCCAGCGACGCGGCGTCCTCGGGCGGCAGGGCCGCGCCCGTGCCGGTGGTGACGTAGAACGCGTCCACCGCGTTCGACCCCAGTGTGCTGACGTGCATGCTCCGCACTCGTACGGCCGCCTTCTCCAGGGCCATCCCGATGCGGTAGAGCACCCCGGGGGCGTCCTGGGTGCGCACCTCGATCACCGTGGCGTGGTGGGAGGCCGCGGGCGCCACCGTCACGCGTGGGGGCGGGGCCGCCGGGCCGCGGCGGCGCGGGTAGGCCGCGTCGCGCTCGGCGAGACGGCCCGCGATGTCGAGGGAGCCGTCGAGGGCACGGACCAGGTCGGCCCGCAGCCGGGCGGCCTGCGGCAGGGACCCGTACTCGGCGGCCACCCGCCAGTTCAGCAGGAGGACCGCCCCCTCGTCGGCGTCCTCGGCCTCGCCGACGTCACCGATGTCGCCGGGCAGCCGCAGGGCCCGTAGCCCGGCGGTGCGGACCGTGAGCCGGTGCACGGCGAGGACACCGGCCACCGCGGGCAGCACGGCGGGCCGGCCCGGTACGGCGATGAGCAGCTCCACGCCGAGCGGCTCGGGCGCGCCGGAGGGTTCGCCCTCCGGCACCGGTTCGGTCTGCGCGCGCAGGGCGAGGACCGGGCTGCCGGTGCGGAAGGCCTCGACGGCCAGGCGTTCCTGCTCGGCGGTGGGCGCGGCGGGCTCGGGCTCCTCCGGGGCGTCCCCGGCGAGGACGGCGCCGACGCGTCCCACCAGGTCGGTGACGAGCGAGTCGCGCCAGGACGACCAGGCGGCGGGCCCGGTCGCGAGCGCGTCGGCCTCCGTCAGGGCGTGCAGCAGTTCCAGGGTGCTCTGGGTGCCGACCGTGTCGGCGACCGAGCGGACGGTGGCCGGGTCGTCCAGGTCACGCCGGGTGGCCGTCTCGATCAGCAGCAGGTGATGGCGGACCAGCGTCGAGATCACGTCCACGTCCGCACGGTCGAAGCCGATCCGTGCGGCCACGTCCTTGGCGATGATCTCGCCGGCCACGCAGTGGTCGCCGGGCCAGCCCTTGCCGATGTCGTGCAGCAGGGCGGCGACCAGCAGCAGGTCGGGGCGGCTGACGTGCCGGGTGAGCGCCGAGGCGCGGACCGCGGTCTCGATCAGGTGCCGGTCGACCGTCCACAGGTGGACGGCGTTGCGCTGCGGGCGGCAGCGAACCCGTTCCCAGTCGGGCAGCAGAGTACTGATCAGGCCTTCCGCCTCCAGGGCCTCCCAGACGTCCACCGTCGGCGGGCCGGAGCCGAGCAGGGTCACCAGCTGCTCGCGCGCCTCGGCCGGCCAGGGCGTGGGCAGGGGGCGGGCGGTGGCGGCCATGCGCCGTACGGCGTGCAGGGAGAGCGGAACACCGGCCTGTGCGGCGGCGGCCGCGGCGCGCAGCGGCAGCACGGGATCGCGTTCGGGGCGCGCGGCGAGGGCGAGCACCGCCTCCCCGTCCTGCTCGACGACTCCCTCGGCGAGCGGTGAGCGGTCGGCGACCGGTTTGCCGCCGCCCAGCATGGCGCGCAGCCGCGGGCGGACGGCGCGTGAGCGCAGCACACGCCGTACCTCCCGCCAGGTGACGTCGCTGGCGTAGGAGATGACGCGCGCCGCCTCGTACACCTGCCGCAGCAGTATGTCGGCGTCCAGCAGGTCCAGCTCGGCCGCCACCTGGTCCTGTTCCTGCAGCGCCAGCCGGTCGGTGGCGCGGCCGGTGGCCAGATGCAGGGCGTCGCGGACGTCGAGCAGCCGCCGGCGGGCGTCCGCGAGGCCCTCGCGCGGGGCGTCGGCGAGCCAGGAGGCGGCCACGGCGCGCAGGGCGGTGGCGTCGCGGAGGCCGCCGCGGGCCTCCTTGAGGTCGGGTTCCAGGAGGTACTGCAGCTCGCCCTGCCGCTGCGCGCGGTCCGCGCACAGTTCCTGCAGTTCGGGGAGGCGCCTGGGGGCCGCGTTGCGCCAGTCGGCGAGGACGGTGGTGCGCAGCGCGGCGGTCAGGCCCAGGTCGCCGGCGAGGTGACGGGCGTCCAGGAGACCGAGTTGGGCCTTCAGGTCCTCGGTGGCCGTCTTCCGGGCCTCGGCCGGGGTGCGTACGGAGTGGTCGAGGGCGAGCCCCAGATCCCAGACCGGGTACCAGAGACGGTCGGCGAGGGCGGCGACGGCGCCGGGGTCGGAGCCGTCGTGCAGCAGCAGGAGGTCAAGGTCGCTGCGCGGGGACAGCTCGCCGCGGCCGTAGCCGCCGACGGCGACGAGGGAGACGCCCGCGACCGGCTCGGCCGCGGCCGTGAACAGTCCGGCGAGCCAGTCGTCGGTCAGTTCGGCGAGGGCCGCACGGCGCGGCGGCCCGGACCGCGCCCCCTCGGTGAGGAGGCGCAGCCGGGCCGCCGCGTAGCCGCTGGGTCCCGAGCCACCCGTTTCGTTCCGTGCATCCGTACCCGTCACCCAGCGACTCCTGTTCCGTCGTCCCTGCTCAGAGCGCGTCCGGCCCGCGCTCCCCGGTGCGCACCCGTACGGCCGTCTCCACCGGCAGGGCCCATACCTTGCCGTCACCGATCTTGCCCGTCCGGGCCGCCTTCACGATGACCTCGACCAGCTGCTCGGCGTCGTCGTCCTCGGCCAGCACCTCGATACGGATCTTGGGGACCAGGTCGACGGTGTACTCGGCGCCGCGGTAGACCTCGGTGTGGCCTCGCTGCCGGCCGTAGCCGCTGGCCTCCGTGACCGTCAGTCCCTGGACGCCGAAGGCCTGCAGGGCCTCCTTGATCTCGTCCAGCCGGTGGGGCTTGACGACGGCGGTGATGAGCTTCATGCGTCCACCTTCTTGTTCTGCGGGGCGGCCAGGGGCGAGGCGGTGACGGAACCGAGGACGCCGCCGCCGGCGCCGCTGAAGTCGTACGCGGTCTCGGCGTGCTCGGCCTGGTCGATGCCCGAGATCTCCTCGTCCTCGGACACCCGCATCCCGATGGTCCGGTCGAGCAGGAAGGCGAGGATCGCGGAGGCGATCAGGGAGTAGGCGAGGACCGCGAAGACCCCGGCGCACTGCTTCCACAGCTGGTCGAAGGAGTGGTTGCCGTAGAAGACGCCGGTGGCGGTGGACTGGCCCTTGCCGGTGGCCAGGAAGCCGATGAGCAGGGAGCCGATGATGCCGCCGACCATGTGGACGCCGACGACGTCGAGGGAGTCGTCGTAGCCGAAGCGGAACTTGAGGCCGACGGCCGCCGCGCAGGCGACACCGGCGACGACGCCGACGGCGATCGCGCCGAGCGGGGAGACCGCGCCGCCGGACGGGGTGATCGCGACGAGGCCGGCGACCGCGCCGGAGGCGGCGCCCAGCGTGGTGAACGCGCCGTGCCGGATCTTCTCGTAGGCGAGCCAGGCCAGCATGGCGGCGGCCGTCGCGACCTGCGTGTTGACGAACATCAGCGCGCCGACGCCGTCGTCGTTGCCGAGCCAGGAGCCGGCGTTGAAGCCGAACCAGCCGAACCACAGCAGTCCCGCGCCGAGCATGACCAGCGGGAGGCTGTGCGGGCGCATCGGGTCCTTCTTGAATCCGACGCGCTTGCCGATGACCAGGATCACGCCGAGGGCCGCGGCACCGGCGTTGATGTGGACCGCCGTACCGCCGGCGAAGTCGATCACACCGAGTTTGTAGGCCCAGCCGTCGGCGCCCCAGACCCAGTGGGCGACCGGGACGTAGACGACCGTGGCCCACAGCGCGATGAAGAGGGACCAGGCGGAGAACTTGACGCGGTCCGCGAGGGCGCCGCTTATCAGGGCCGGCGTGATGATGGCGAACATCAGCTGGAAGACCATGAAGACGAAGACGGGGATGGTGTAGCCGTCCCACAGGTCCGTCAGTCCCACGTTGCTGAGGCCGATCCAGTCGGCGTTCCAGCCGATGAGGCTGGAGCCCGTGCCGAAGGCGAGGGAGAAGCCGTACAGCACCCAGAGGATGGTGACGATACCCATGCTGATGAAGCTCATCATCAGCATGTTGAGGGTGCTCTTGACCCGGACCATGCCTCCGTAGAAGAAGGCCAGACCCGGGGTCATGAGCAGTACCAGGGCGGAACAGATGAGCATGAAGCCTGTGTTCGCGGAGGAAAGCTTGGGTGCCTCCGCGGCAAGCGTGATGGCTGGGGCCATCGGCGTCTCCTCGTCGTTGGTACGGCCCCGTGCGGGCGGTGCCTGAGCGGTCCGGGCGGTTGAGGGGTGGGCCGGTTATGCGCCACGAGACTGACGCAGCGCGGTTTCGGTGGAGGCCCCTCGGTGTTTCACCGGGGTGACGAAGACGCCCTGTGTGTTACGCGTCGGTGAAGCGCCGGATACCGGGCCGGGAGACCGTTATCGTGGCGCAACCTTCTGAGCGGGAAACGCGCCGGGAGACAGGCCGGCCGCGGTGGTCCTCTCGATGACCTGGCGTGGGGGAGCCGAGTCGGGCAGTTCGGGAGGACCGGCCGCGGCCGGGGTTCGGGTGGCGGGAGAGCTCAGACCGCTTCGGCGTTCTCGGGCAGGTCGACGGCGAGCTGCTCGGTGAGGTCGACGACGGCGGCGAGGTCCCCGAAGTCGCGTACGGCCGTGTCGACCGTCTTTCGGATACGGGTGTTCACCCGCTCGGAACGGACCTTCCTGGCGATGTGCATGGCCTGCGAGGCGTACTCCGTGCCGCTCTCGGGCTCGCGCCGCAGCAGGTGCACGGTGGCCATGCCGATCAGGTTGAGCGCGTAGGACCGCTGGTGCTCGGAGTCCTTGGCGAACAGCTCCACGGCCCGCTGCATGAGCGGCTCGGCCAGCGAGGCGTACGTGGGGCTGCGGCCGGCGACGTAGGCCAGGTCGCGGAAGGAGTGGGAGTTCTCGCCGTACAGCTCGGCCTCGGAGAAGAAGCGGATCCAGTCGGGGTCCGGCTCGTCCCACTCGTCGCACTCGGCGAAGGTGTCCTCGGCCATGCGGACCGCGCGCTTGGTCTTGCCGGGCTGACCCATGTTGGCGTAGGCGCGGGCCTCCATCGCATACAGCATGGACTGGGTGCGCGGGCTGGCGCAGTCGCGGCTGCCGTACTGCGCGAGGTGGATCAGCTCCAGGGCGTCGTCGGGCCGGCCGAGGTGGATCATCTGGCGGCTCATGCTGGACAGGACGTACGAGCCGAGCGGCTTGTCCCCGGCCTCCTTGGCCGCGTGCAGGGCGAGGACGAAGTACTTCTGCGCGGTCGGCTGCAGACCCACGTCGTAGGACATCCAGCCGGCCAGTTCGGCGAGTTCGGCGGCGACCTTGAAGAGTCTGCGGGTGGTCGCCGCGGGCTGGGGCTCCTGGAGGAGGTCGGTGACCTCGTGCAGCTGGCCGACGACCGCCTTGCGGCGCAGGCCGCCGCCGCACTGGGCGTCCCACTGGCGGAACATCCGCGTGGTGGACTCGAGCAGGTCCAGCTCCGGCCGCGAGAGCCGGCCCGGCCGGCGGGCGTCGAGGGCGGACTCCGGCTCGGCCGGGCCCGGGGCGGTGGGTGTGGGCACGAGCCAGCGCTGCATGGGCTCGATGAGGGTGGGGCCCGCGGACAGCGCGAGGGAGGTGCCGAGGAAGCCGCGGCGGGCGAGCATCAGGTCGCTGCGCGAGAACTCGCTGAGCAGGGCGACCGTCTGCGGGCCGGTCCAGGGGAGGTCGACGCCGGAGGCGGAGGGCGACTGGCGGGCGGCGCGCAGGCCGAGGTCCTCGATGGAGACCACGCAGCCGAAGCGCTCGGAGAACAGCTCGGAGAGGATGCGCGGGATCGGCTCGCGCGGGTTCTCCCCGTCCAGCCAGCGCCGGACGCGCGAGGTGTCGGTGGAGATGTGGTTGGCACCCAACTGGCGGGCCCGGCGGTTCACTTGGCGGGCCAGCTCGCCCTTGGACCAGCCGCTGCGCACGAACCACGAACCGAGCAGCTCGTTGGGGCGCTTGTCAGCGTTCTCCCCGCTTCCGCCGTTGCCGCCCACTGGAACGCCCCCATCCCTGAGACCCCTTGTCGCCCTGGTGCGCCAAGCCCTATCAGGATGCCGGTAAGTACGGCCCGCCGTCCGCCGGTTCTCACCCATCGAACGAGTTGCCGACTTGCCTCCGGCATACCCATCAGTGCATGTGCCCCTCGGGTTCGCACACTCACAGTAATCCTACGATCACCGCTCCAGCCACGGGAATCCCGGAAACGCCACCATTCGCCACCCCTTCGAATGAACTCACGGTGGCGTCCACGCGATTCACTTGACATAGGACGACCGGAAGTCGACGGAGTGGAGCGAACAGGGGCGCATAGCCTCTGGTGCGCCACCCCCTTCGCTTCGATGCGCCGCCCTGACCTCGCGGCACCGAGGGCAGGCGAAGCCGTAGCGTTACGTTCCGCTTCCGTCTCGCTCCGTGTCGTAACCACCGGCGCGCCGGACCCGTTGGAGGGGGCATGGGCTTCACGATCGGCGGCATTCGCGAGATCCGCTCCGGCACACGCCGGCGCGGCCGTTCCTCGGAGTGCACCACCGTCGCCGAGTTCACCGGGCTGTGGGGCTGGGACGTGGTGCCGGGAGCACGGGCCGCCGCGGGCGCCTGCTCGTGCGGGCGGGCCGACTGCCCGGCGCCGGGCGCGCATCCGCTGGACTTCGCGCCCCAGGTGCCGGCCGGGGCCACGCTGGACGAGGCGACCAAGGCCTGGTCCGAGTTCCCGGGCGCCGCGGTGATGCTGCCGGTCGGGCGCGCGTTCGACGTCATCGAGGTCTCCGAGGCCGCCGGGCGCCGCGCCCTGGTCCGGCTGGAGCGCATGGGCCTCCCCCTCGGCCCGGTGACCGTGACCCCGGACGGCCGCGCCCACTTCTTCGTCGCGCCGGGCGCGGCGAAGGAACTGCCCCGGTTGCTCTACCGCACGGGCTGGGACGACCCCGCCGCGCTGGATCTGCGCGGCCTCGGGCCGGGTGACTGCGTCACCGCGCCGCCCTCCGACCGCGGCGGCCTCGGCCCGGTGCGCTGGCTGCGCCCGCCCGCGCTGGACTCGGCGACGAAACCGCCGTCGGCCCGGCTGCTGCTGGGGACGCTGGCGTACGTGGCGCACCGGTCGCGGGCCAGGACCTGACCGCACGCCCCGACGGACGAAGCGCCCGCCCCCGACTGCACCTCGGGGGCGGGCGCTTCTCGCAGGCACCCGGGAACGGTCCCGGCCGCCCGCGGAGATCCGGAGGCGTCGGCACCTACGGAGATCCGGAGGTCGTCAGCGCCCACGGAGATCGTGAGGCGGTCAGGTCCCGGCCCGCGGAGATCCACGGCGAGCCGGGCGTCGGGGAGGCCGGCGACCAGCGTGCGGACCTCGGCGGGGCGGAGGTGCCGTACCTGCGGAGATCCGATGGCGGTCCGTCGTCGATGGCGGTCCACCGTCGATAGCGGTCCGTCACCGATGGCGGTCCACCGTCGATAGCGGTCCGTCACCGATGGCGGTCCGCCGTCGATAGCGGTCCGTCACCGATGGCGGTCCACCGTCGATAGCGGTCCGTCACCGATGGCGGTCAGTCGCCGATGAGGGCGTCCACGAACGCCTCCGGCTCGAACGGCGCGAGATCGTCCGCGCCCTCGCCGAGCCCGATCAGCTTGACCGGCACGCCCAGCTCGCGCTGGACCGCGACGACGATGCCGCCCTTGGCGGTGCCGTCCAGCTTGGTCAGGACGATGCCGGTGATGTCCACGACCTCGGCGAAGACGCGGGCCTGGACCAGGCCGTTCTGTCCGGTGGTGGCGTCCAGGACCAGCAGCACCTCGTCCAGCGGCGCGTGCTTCTCCACGACCCGCTTGACCTTGCCCAGCTCGTCCATGAGACCGGTCTTGGTGTGCAGCCGGCCGGCGGTGTCGATGAGGACGACGTCGACCCCCATCTCCTTGCCCTCCTTGACCGCGTCGAAGGCGACGGAGGCGGGGTCGCCGGCCTCGGGGCCGCGCACGGTGTGGGCGCCGACCCGCTCGCCCCAGGTCTGCAGCTGGTCGGCGGCGGCGGCACGGAAGGTGTCGGCGGCGCCGAGGACGACCGTGCGGCCGTCGGCGACGAGCACGCGGGCCAGCTTGCCGGTGGTGGTGGTCTTGCCGGTGCCGTTGACCCCGACGACCATCACGATGCCGGGCTTGCGGCCCTCGGGCTCGGTCTTGACCACGCGGTCCGTGTCGGTGCCGACCAGCTTGAGCAGCTCGTCGCGCAGCAGGCCGCGCAGCTCGGCCGGGGTACGGGTGCCGAGCACCTTCACCCGCTCGCGCAGCCGCTCGACCAGCTCCTGGGTGGGCAGCACGCCGACGTCGGCGGTGAGCAGCGTGTCCTCGATCTCCTCCCAGGTCTCCTCGTCGAGGTGCTCGCGGGAGAGCAGCGTGAGCAGGCCCTTGCCGAGGGCGTTCTGCGAGCGGGACAGGCGGGTGCGCAGGCGCACGAGCCGGCCCGCGGTGGGCTCCGGGATCTCGATCTCGGGAGCCTCGACGGTGGGCGGCTCCTCCACGACGACCGGCGTGGGGCCGCCCGGGAGGTCCACCTCCTCGATCGTCCGGCGCGGTTCGTCGCGCGGCGTCTCGGCCTCGTCGCCGACGTGCGGCTCGGCCGGGGGCGCGGTGATGTCGGGGGCTGCGGGGGGCGGCGGGGGCAGCGGCTTCCTGCGCCGGCTGCCGACGATGAGCCCACCGAGCGCACCGAGCACGACCACGGCGATGACTACAGCAAGGATGACGGTTTCCATAACCCGTCCAGTATCAGCCATGGGTTACGGCGTAACCTCGTTTGTGCCTTCCTCCGAGAGACAAACTCCACGTATGGCGAGGAGTGGGAGCAAAGTACGATGGTGGCGACTCCGTCCACGCGCGTAGAGTCCCCACGTCACCCTGTCCCCCCATGTCTGGCACCTCTTCCATGAGCAAATCCGTCGAGGCCGAAGGCGCTCTCGAGACCCGAGGCATCGAGCAGGTCCCCGACCACGAGCGCACCGCGAAGACCCGTGAGCTCTTCCCCACCTGGGTCGGTGCGAACATCAGCGTGCTGCTGCTGACGATGGGCGCGAGCCTCGTCGTGGCCTACCGCCTGAACATCTGGCAGGCACTCGTCGTCGCGGTGACCGCGCCGATCGTGTCGTACGGCCTGGTGGGGCTGATCGGCATCGCCGGCAAGCGGGGCGGCGCGCCCGGCATGGCACTGTCGCGGGCGGCCTTCGGGCAGCGCGGCAACCTGCTGCCCGGCTCGCTGATCTGGGTCGCCCGCTGGGGCTGGGAGACGATCAACGCGGTGACCGGCGCCTACGCGCTGCTCACCATTCTGGACATGCTGTTCGGCATCAAGGCGAACGGTGTGCTGGACATGGTGACGCTGCTGGTGTTCGTCGTGGCGACCTTCGCGATCTCCGGGCTCGGCATCAACGCCGTGCAGAGGTGCAACACGTACGCGACCTACCTCTTCGGCGTCTTCTCGGTGCTGGTCCTCGGCTACCTGGTGGCGAACACCGACTGGCCGAAGGTGATGGACCACGGTGCCGGCTCCACGGCCGCGGTGATCACCGGTGTCGGCATGATCGCGGCCGGCGGTGTCAGCTGGATCCCGTCCGCCCCGGACTTCACCCGCTACCTCCCGCGCACGGCGTCGTCCAGGGCGATCGTGGGCACGGCGATCGGCGGTGCCGGTGTCGTCGTCCTGCCGATGGTGCTGATGGGCGCGGTCATGGCGGTCTCCACTCCGGACCTGGCCTCGGCGACCGACCCGGTCTCCTTCCTCGGCGAGATCCTGCCGACGTGGATCGCGGTACCGTACCTGTGCATCGCGCTGATCGGCATGCTGCTGATCAACTCGATGTCGATGTACTCGGCGGGCTTCACCGCGCAGACCCTCGGCTTCAAGGTGCCGCGCCACTGGGCGGTCTCGGTCAACGCCGTGATCTCGCTGGTCCTCGGTGGGGTGCTGATGCTGGTGGCGACGAGCTTCATGGGCTCGTTCATCGCCTTCCTGTCCCTGCTGGCGGTCGCCTTCTCCGCCTGGGTCGGCGTGTTCGGCGCGGACATGCTGCGCCGCACGGAGTACGACGCCCGGGCCATGGCCGACACCACGCGCACCAGCGCCTACTGGTACCGGGGCGGCTTCTCCCCCGCGGCCGTCGCCGCCTGGGCGGTCGGCCTGCTGTCGGGCCTGATGTTCACCACCTCGGACTGGTTCACCGGCCCGCTCGCGAAGAACAACGTCATCGGCGAGTACGGCCTCGCCTGGGTGGCCACGATCGTGATCTCGGGCCTGCTGTACCTGGCGCTGCCGAAGCCGGCGGTGGTCACACCGGCACCGGCCGGAGAGCCGGTCGCGCAGAGCGCCCCCGCCACCGTCTGACGCCGGCCGTCCCGGCCGTGAGCCCGCCGGGGCGCTGCCGCCGGTGCGCCCTTCCTGGTCATCTGACGACTCGTCAGCTACCGTCCCCCTCCATCGCATGCCCACCGCATCGCACCGGAGGGGGACTTCCCATGCCCGTCACGGTCGTACGTTTCAACCTGGTCGCCCCCGGCGCCGGACCCGCCGCCCTGTCCGCCCGCTACCGGGCCGCGCTGGAGATGGCGGCGTACGCGGACGAGCACGGGATCACCACGGTGCAGACCGAGGAGCACCACGGCGCCGACGACAACTGGCTGCCGTCGCCGTTCACCTTCGCCGGCGCGGTGTTCGGGGCGACCCGGAACATCGCCGTCACGGTCTCGGCGATGATCGGCCCGCTGCACGACCCGCTGCGGCTCGCCGAGGAGATCGCCGTACTGGACCTGCTCAGCGGCGGCCGGCTGGTGACGGTGGCCGGGATCGGGTACCGGCCCGAGGAGTACGCCCTGTTCGGCGTGGACTGGAAGCGCCGGGGCCGGCTGCAGGACGAGTTGCTCCAGACGCTGCTGAAGGCGTGGTCGGGCGAGGAGTTCAGCCACCGGGGCCGTACCGTACGGCTCACCCCGCGCCCGTACACCGACCCGCACCCGCTGCTGCTGGTGGGCGGCTCCTCGAAGGCGGCCGCCCGCCGGGCCGCGCGGCTCGGCCTGCCGTTCTTCCCGAGCGCGCACCTGCCGGAGCTGGAGGCGTACTACAAGGAGAGGCTCACCGAGTACGGCACCGAGGGCTGGACGATGATGCCGGCCGCCGAGACCCCGCTGCTCCACCTCGCCGAGGACCCGGACCGGGCCTGGGCCGAGTACGGCGAGCACTTCCTGCACGAGGCGCGGACGTACGCCTCCTGGCAGTCCGACCAGATCCGCTCGGCGGTGCGGTCGGGGGCCACGACGGTGCGGGAGCTGCGCGCGGAGGGCGTGTACCGCATCCTCACGCCCGAGCAGTGCGTGGCGCAGGGCCTGGACAGCCTGGTCCTGCATCCGCTCGCGGGCGGCATGCCGGTGGAGGAGGGCTGGCGGAGCCTGCGGCTGTTCGCGGAGCGGGTCCTTCCGGCATTGGGCGGCTGACTTCCCCGGCCTCCTCGGCGGGCCCCTGGGGAAAGGCCGCCGCCCCCGGTCCGGGCAGTGGCCGGGCCGGGGGCGACGGGGTCGACGGGGAGAGGGGCAGCGGGGACTTGGCCCTTCTCCCCGAGTTCTCGGGGAGGCCGGTCAGCCCATCTCCTCCAGCGCCTTGCCCTTGGTCTCCTTGACGAACTTCAGGACGAAGGGGATCGAGAGCGCGGCGAAGACCGTGTAGATGACGTAGGTGCCGGACAGGTTCCAGTCGGCCAGCGACGGGAAGCTCGCGGTGATGGCCCAGTTGGCGATCCACTGCGCCGAGGCGGCGACACCGAGCGCGGCGGCACGGATCCGGTTCGGGAACATCTCGCCGAGGAAGACCCACACCACCACACCCCACGAGAGGGCGAAGAACAGGACGAACAGGTGCGCGGCGATCAGGGCGACCCAGCCCTGGGTGGCGGGGAGCTTGCCGCCGACCAGGTGGTACGAGAAGGCCCAGGCCTCCAGCGCGAGACCGATGACCATGCCGACCGAGCCGATGAGGGCGAGCGGCTTGCGGCCGATGCGGTCCACGAAGATCATCGCGATCACGGTGCCGACGATGTTGATGATCGACGTCGTGAAGGAGTAGAGGAAGGAGTCCGTCGGGTCGACGCCGACCGACTGCCACAGCGTCGAGGAGTAGTAGAACGCGACGTTGATGCCGACGAACTGCTGGAAGACCGACAGGCCGATACCGACCCAGACGATCGGCTTGAAGAAGAAGGAGCCGCCGAGCAGGTCCTTGAAGGTGGACTTGTGCTCACCCTTCATGGCGCGCTCGATCTCGGCGATGCGGGCGTCGAGGTCGACCTTGTCGCCCTCGACCTCCTTCAGGACCTCACGGGCGCGCTCCTTGCGGCCGACCTCGACCAGGAAGCGCGGCGACTCGGGGATCGCGAAGGAGAGCAGACCGTAGAGGACGGCCGGGATCACCATGACGCCGAGCATGACCTGCCAGGCCTCCAGGCCCAGCAGCTTGCCGCGCTGGTTGCCGCCGGCGGCGTTCAGGATGGCCCAGTTGACCAGCTGGGAGACGGCGATACCGACCACGATCGCGGCCTGCTGGAAGGAGCCGAGGCGGCCGCGGTAGGCCGGCGGGGCGACCTCCGCGATGTAGGCCGGGCCGATGACCGAGGCCATGCCGATGGCGAAGCCGCCGATGATGCGCCAGAAGGCGAGGTCCCACAGCGCGAAGGGCAGCGCGGAGCCGACGGCGCTGATGGTGAAGAGGACGGCGGCGATCTGCATGCAGCGGATACGGCCGATCCGGTCCGCTATGCGGCCGGCGGTGGCGGCGCCGATCGCACAGCCGATCAGCGCGATCGCGATGACCTGCGCGAGGGCGGCGGAACCGATCTCGTAGCGGCTGCGGATGGCCTCGACGGCGCCGTTGATGACGGAGCTGTCGTAACCGAAGAGGAAACCGCCCATGGCGGCCGCGGCCGCGATGAAGATGACATGCCCGAGATGTTCGGGATGAGCCGCCCTGGCTCCTGGCTGGGGTGCCTGCGCTGTGCTGGTCACGGATAACTCCTCGGGCCGCGGCAACGCTGCCGGGGTGGGGTGATCCCTTCCTGGTATCCAGTGGCGCACAGGTTCACACCACTCACACCTGAAGGTAAAGACAACGTTGCAGAGACTATGCCTTCAAGTTTCGAAGTCAATAGGTCGGCGGCTGTGAGTTTTTCGATACGAGGAGGTGACATGTGTTCAAGAAGTGAACATGATGACAATTGATCTCGTAGGAACCGCTAGCGAAGGCGCTGCGAGATGACCTTCGACACTCCGTCGCCCTGCATCGAGACGCCGTACAGCGCGTCGGCGACCTCCATCGTGCGCTTCTGGTGCGTGATCACGATCAGCTGCGAGGCCTCCTGCAGCTCCTGCATGATGCGGATCAGCCGCTGGAGGTTGGTGTCGTCGAGCGCGGCCTCGACCTCGTCCATGACGTAGAACGGGCTGGGCCGTGCCTTGAAGATCGACACCAGCAGCGCGACGGCGGTCAGCGAGCGTTCACCACCGGAGAGCAGGGAGAGCCGCTTGACCTTCTTGCCCGGCGGACGCGCCTCGACGTCCACGCCCGTGGTGAGCATGTTGTCCGGGTCGGTCAGCACCAGGCGCCCCTCACCGCCCGGGAAGAGACGGCTGAAGACACCCTCGAACTCGCGTACCGTGTCCCGGTAGGCCTCGGTGAAGACCTGCTCGACGCGCTCGTCGACCTCCTTCACCACTTGAAGGAGGTCGGCGCGGGTCTTCTTCAGGTCCTCCAGCTGCTCGCTCAGGAACTGGTGCCGCTCCTCCAGCGCCGCGAACTCCTCCAGCGCCAGCGGGTTGACCTTGCCCAGCTGCTGGTACGCCCGCTCGGCCGCCTTCAGCCGCTTCTCCTGCTCGCCCCGTACGAAGGGTCTCGGCTGGTTGCGGGGGTGCTCGGGATCCTCCGGCAGCGTCTCGCCCTCGGCGGGCGGTGAGGGCGGCACGAGCTGGGCCGGCCCGTACTCCGCGACCAGTCCCGCCGGTTCGACACCCAGCTCCTCCAGCGCCTTGGTCTCCAGCTGCTCGATCCGCAGCCGCTTCTCGGCGCCCAGCACTTCGCCGCGGTGGACCGAGTCCGTCAGCTTGTCCAGCTCGGACTTCAGTTCCCGGCCCGCCGTGCGCGCGGTGGTCAGCTCCTGCTCCCGCCGGGCCTTGGCGGCCTCGGCGGCGACGCGCTCGCGCTCGGCCCGGGCGAGGGACACCTCGACGTGCGCGAGCAACTGGCGGGCGCCCGAGGCCACGGCTTCCGCCACGGCGGCCTCGTGCCGCAGCCGGGCCCGGCGCTGCTCGGCACGCGCGCGTGCCTCCCGTTCGGCGCGCGCGGCCCGGTCGAGCGAATCGGCGCGCCCGGCCAGGCCCTTGACCCGCTCCTCGTGGGTACGGACCTGGAGCCGGGCCTCCATCTCGGTCTGCCGGGCGTTGGCTCCGTCGGCGGCGAGCCGGTCCCGCGCGGAGGTGTCCGGTTCCTCCTCGACCGGCATCTCCTCGGCCACGGCCAGCCGCTCGGCCAGCTCCTCGGCCTCTTCCACGGCCTTCTCCAGTGCTTCCTGCGCCCGTGCGGCGGCCGCCGCCGACCGTTCGGCCTCGCCTGCGGCCCCGCGCGCCTGTCCGGCGAGGCGCCCGAGCTGCTGGGCCACGGCCGACTTCTCCCGGTCGGCGGCGCGCCGGCGCTCCCCCAGCTCCTCCACGAGGGCGGCGGCCTCCGCACGCCGCTCGGCCGCCGCGCTCTGGGCCCCGGCCAGGTCCTGGCACCGCACCTCCAGCTCGGCCAGCTGGGCGGCCGCCTCGTCCACCGAGGCCTGCACCTCCAGCAGGCTGGGCGCGCCGGCGGATCCGCCGTGCGCGAAGTGGGCACCGAGCAGGTCGCCCTCGGCGGTCACCGCGGTCAGCTCGGGGTGGGCGAGGACCAGGTCCTCGGCGTCCTCCAGCGTGCCGACGACGACGATCCCTTTCAGCAGGTGGCGTACGGCCGGCAGCAGCTCGGCGGGGCCGCGGACGAGGCGCTCCGCGGGGAGGGCCGGGGGCTGCGCGGGGAAGGGCGGGGGTGTGCTCGGGAGGGGCGTCGGAGGTTGCCGGTCCGGTGCGGGGGGCGTGGGGCGTTGCCGGTCTGGTGCGGGTGCGTCCTGGCTGGGCGCGCCGTTCCCCGCGTCCCCGTGGGGCGCCGACGGCTCGGCGGGGTCGGGTGTGCAGGTCCCTGTGGCGCCGTGGGGCGCTGCCGGAGCGTCTGCCGGTGCGGGTGCGTCGTGGCCGGGCGCGCCCCCCGCGTCCCTGTGGGGCGCCCACGGTCCTGTGGGGGTTGTCAGGAGCAGGGACGCTCGGCCGCCGTCCTGTTTGCGGAGCAGGCGGATCGCCTCGGCCGCCGAGGCCGGGTTCGTCACGGCTACGGCGTCGGCCGCCGCGCCGAACGCGGCGGCCAGGGCGATCTCGTGGCCGGGTGTCACCGTGAGCAGTTCCGCGGCCGGGCCGAGGACCCCGGTGAGGCGGTCCCGGGCGCCGAGCAGTATGCCGGTGCCGTCCTTGCGGCGCAGGCCGAGCGCCAGCGCCTCGTGGCGGGCCTGGGTCGCGGCGCGCGCCCGCTCCGCCGCCGTCACCGCCTCGCGGGCCGCGCTCAGGGCGGCCTCGGTTTCGGCGAGCCGCCGCTTGGCGGTCTCGTGCCGCTCGGCCAGGTCCACGTCGTCGGCGTCGAGGCCGTCGACCTCCGCTTTCAGGGCCTCGTACTCCTCCTGCGCGCGGACCGCGCGGTCCTGGGCCTCGTCGCGGGCCGTGGCCAGCCGGTCGATCTCCGCCTGGGCGGAGGCCGCGCGCGAGCGGGCCGCGTTGACCTGCCCGGAGAGACGGGCCAGTCCCTCGCGGCGGTCGGCGATGGCACGGGCGACGTCCTTCAGGCGGCGCTCCTCGACCGCCAGCTCCCGCTCCAGCTCGGCGCGGTGGCCGACGGTGTCGTCCAGGGCGTGCTGGGCCGCCTCCAGTGCCGCCTCCAGTTCGGCCTCCTGCTCGCGCACCCGGGCCGCCTCCCGCTCCAGGTCCTCGGGGTCGCGGCCGCGCCGCTCCTCGTCGGGTGCCGAGGTCGCGCTCTTCACCCGGGCGTCGGCCAGCGAGACGGTGCCGCGGACGCGCTCGGCCAGCTGCGACAGCTCGTACCAGGTCTGCTGGGCGCGCTGCAGCCGGGGCGTGAGCCGGCGTACCTCGTCCTCCAGCAGGGCCTCGCGCTGCAGTGCCTTCCTCAGCTCCTGCTCCGCGGTCTCCTTGCGCTCCTTCAGGGCCGCCTCGTCGGCGATCTCGGCGTTCAGGGCTTCGCGCAGGCGTACGAGGTCGTCGGCGAGGAGCCTCAGCCGAGCGTCGCGCAGGTCCGCCTGGATGACGGCGGCCCGCCGCGCCACCGCCGCCTGACGGCCCAGCGGCTTGAGTTGGCGCCGCAGTTCGTCGGTGAGGTCCTGCACGCGCGCGAGGTTGGCCTGCATCGCGTCCAGCTTCCGCAGCGCCTTCTCTTTGCGCTTGCGGTGCTTCAGGACGCCCGCGGCCTCTTCGATGAAGGCGCGCCGGCCCATGGGGTCGGCGTGCAGTACGGAGTCGAGCTGGCCCTGGCCGACGATGACGTGCATCTCCCGGCCGATACCGGAGTCGGACAGCAGGTCCTGGATGTCGAGGAGGCGGCAGGTGTCGCCGTTGATCTGGTACTCGCTGCCGCCGTTGCGGAACATGATCCGCGTGATGGTGACCTCGGCGTACTCGATGGGCAGCGCCCCGTCGGAGTTGTCGATGGTCAGCGACACCTCGGCCCGGCCCAGCGGGGGGCGCCCGGTGGTGCCGGCGAAGATGACGTCCTCCATCTTGCCGCCGCGCAGGGACTTGGCGCCCTGTTCACCCATGACCCAGCTGAGCGCGTCCACCACGTTCGACTTGCCCGAGCCGTTCGGACCGACGACGCAGGTGATGCCCGGTTCGAACCGGAGCGTGGTCGCGGAGGCGAACGACTTGAAGCCGCGGAGGGTCAGGGCCTTGAGGTGCACGCCGCCGGACTCTACCGGGCGCCGCTATCTCACTCCACGAACCCTCGCAACCGCGCGGTTTCGCCCCTGAACATGCAGGGCACACCGTACGTTGAAGAGGGTGAAAGGATGCGGGGGGAAGTAACTGCAGAAAGAAGGGACGCCGAAGCGTCCCTTGCAACTCTGAGGCAACTCTGACGACCGGGTCTCGGTCGTCCGATCAACTGAGCGGTTGATACGGGCAGCCCAACCACTGCGATTGCTGTTGTGGAGCGATGCAGCGATCAGGTGAGCGCAGGCTCCGCCTGGTGTGCGTCGATGCTCTCCATGATCCTGTCCTGAGAGGCGGCAGCCGTCAGCGCTTCGTTCTCCGCCTGGATGCGTCCGAGTTCGGACTCCAGGTCCTGTACACGCTGCTGCAGCCGTCGCATCTCGGCGAGGAGTCGAGGGTCGGAGCCGCCGACGTAACCGAGAAGCGCCTTTGCCATGATGGATGGTCCTCCACACTGAGTGACCGACCGATGCGGTGTGGGTCGTGAGGGATTCGCACCCTCGGTGCTTGGCACATCAGGGTGTTGCTCTGCAGTTGCTCCATGCCAAACAGCTAAGGTGCGCGGGGCTTTCAGCGTCTCACCAAAAAGTTTGACGGTCAACACGATCACGCCCCGTATTGGCGGGCAGACCCGGGCGCGCGGCCGGAGAACGGCGGCGCTGCGACTCCTGCGGGGACCCTCGGGACGCGACGATCAGCTGTACCGACGGAGCCTGCCACGCCACGCCGTTCTTGGCAACCACCAGGTCGTTTCTGCTTTCCGCATGTGCCCCCGGCAGCTTGCCCCACTCCGGCCTGCGGGTCTGTACAGAACCGGCTCAGCGGATGGCGAAGCCGTCGTAGCCCCCGCGGGGTGTGTCCCAGATCTCGGTGACACCCTCGACCCGTCCGGGCGTGTCGTCACCCTCGAGCCAGCGGAGCAGTCCCTCGCAGTCCGGGCGCGGCCCCTCGGCGACCACCTGGACCCGGCCGTCGGCCAAATTGAGAGCAAAACCACTCAGGCCGCCGATCTCCAGCGCCTTGGCACGCGTGAACCAGCGGAAACCCACACCCTGCACGTGTCCACGCACCCAGGCGACCAGTCGTACTTCCTCGCTCATGGGGGCAACCTAACCGTCCCGTGTCACCCGTGACACATCGCTCCCCCCACGGCATGCGGTAGCGTCCGCTCCCAGCAATCTCATATGAAACTCACTCCTTCGAGTGAGTCGGGTCGACCAGGGGGAGTCACTCGCCGCGCTGACACCGGTCGACCGCGAGCACGAGGAAGAGGGCAAGCAAATGGGACGCCACCGACGCTCCGCCGCCGGCCGCGCCGCCACGGATCACGCCACGGGGGCCACGCACCCGCACGGTCCGGCCGCGGCGGGCGACGGTCCGCAGTCCTCGTCCGCGGGCCGCCCGGTGCCCAGGGGGATCGCGCCCTACCTGAACCCGGAGGCCTACGCCGAGGCCAACGCCAAGGCCCAGGCCTACCTCTTCGCGCAGGGCGCCGGCCCCGGCGCTCCCGGTGCCGACGGGACCACCCCCGCCGCTTCCGCCGCCGGCGGCTCCGCCCCGTCCCCCTTCTCCGCCTCCCCCTCCGCCGGCCACCAGCACCGCAAGAAGATGGGACGGCCGGTGCGCTCGGGTCTGCTCGGGGTGTCGGCGGCCGTCGCCCTCAGCTCGCTCGCGGCGGTGGCCACGGGTGTGATGCCCGGCCTGGAGCACTACCAGCTCGGCGGCAGCACGAACACCACCGGCGGCGACAGCGTGCAGGCAGCGGGCTCCCCCAGCAACACGGCCAGCGAGCAGGGCGGCACTTCGGGCAGCGCCGACGCCACTCCCGGCGCGCCCGCCGGCAACCCCGCGCGCCCGCAGTCCCCGAGCCGGACCGCCCCCGCGTCCACCACGCCGTCCGCGCCCGCCTCCCCGTCCGCTTCCGCTTCCGCCTCGAAGCAGCCCTCCCCCGTGCCCACCCCGTCGAAGACGGCGGGCAGGAGGACGGCCCCCAGGGCGACGCCGTCCACGCCGAGGACCACCCCCTCGCGCAGGACGGCCGCACCGGCCGCGCCGACCGTGCCAAGCAAGGCACCCACGGCGTCGGCGTCCCCCGCGCCGGGGACGGTGACGAACGAGGCGGTCGCCGAGGCCGAAGTGCTCAAGCTCGTCAACGAGGAGCGGGCCAAGGTCGGCTGCAGCGCGCTCGCGGCGAACTCCTCCCTGACCAGGCTGGCCGAGGCGTTCAGCGCCGACATGGCCGCGCGGGGGTTCTTCGACCACACCGACCCGGACGGCGCCTCACCGTGGGACCGGGCCGCGAAGGCCTCCATAACCGACCTCGGCGGCGAGAACATAGCCCGCGGCCAGGCCACGGCGGCAGCCGTGATGGAGGCCTGGATGAACAGCCCCGGCCACCGCGCCAACATCCTGAACTGCGACTTCAAGACCCTCGGCGTCGGCGCCCACTTCGGCCCGGGCGGCCCTTGGTGGACCCAGGACTTCGGCTACTGAGAAAGCCACAGGCCAGACGGCTAAGCCCCCTCCCCTGGGCAACCGGGACCGCGAGGTCGCCAGGGCACGAGTCGCAGGTTCGATGACCTCAGTGGCCCTCATGCCCGTAGTTCGCATCGAGGGGGCATCGCGACGTCCCCCGGACCGTCTGGGGGTGCTCGACGACGGCGAACGGCACTATCCAGGAGTTAGTGCAACCTGGTGGTGAGCGCTGTGCGTGCGTACCCTTGGGGGTATGACCCTCACCAGTCGGGATCACGAGGACCTCGCCTACAACGTCTTCGCCAAGGCCTGCCCCTCACGCGGCACCCTGGAGCATGTGACGGGCCGCTGGGGCGGCCTGACGCTCGGGGCGCTGTACGAGGGTTCGCTGCGCTTCAACGAGCTGCGCCGCCGCGTCGACGGCGTGAGCGAGAAGATGCTGTCCCAGACCCTGCACGCGCTGGAGCGGGACGGACTGGTGCACCGTGAGGCCCAGCCGACGAACCCGCCCCGCGTGGACTACGAGCTCACCGAGCTGGGCCGGCGGGTCGCCGAGCGGCTGCTGGCCCTCATCCACTGTGTGGAGGGCGCCATGGACGACGTCCTCGCCTCCCGCGCGCGCTACGACGACGCGCGCGGGGCTCTCTGACACTTCGGGCAGAAGTAGCTGGAGCGGTTCATCCAGGGGCGGCGGCGCATGGGGGTGCCGCACCGCCTGCAGGGCAGGCCCTCGCGGCCGTACGCGTCCAGGGACCGGTCGAAGTAGCCCGACTCGCCGTTGACGTTGACGTAGAGGCTGTCGAAGCTGGTGCCGCCGACGGCCAGCGCCGCGTTCATCACGTCCCGTACGTGGCCGAGGAGTTCCGTCGTGACCGGGCGGGTGAAGTTCGCCGTCGGGCGCTCGTAGTGGATGCGGGCGCGCCAAAGGGCCTCGTCCGCGTAGATGTTGCCCACTCCGCTGATCAACGACTGGTCGAGCAGCGCCCGTTTGATGGTGGAGCGCTTGCGGCGCAGCGCGTGGTGGAAGGCCTCGTCGTCGAACAGCGCGTCGAGGGGGTCGCGGGCGATGTGCGCGATGACGTCGGGCAGGCCGTCGGCGGTGTTGTCGTGCAACGACAGCCCGCCGAAGGTGCGTTGGTCGACGAACCGGAGTTCCGTGCCGAGGGAGTCGGCGAAGCGGACGCGGATGCGCAGATGCTTCTCGTCCGGCGTCTCGTGCGGCTGCACCAGCAGCTGGCCGCTCATGCCGAGGTGGGCGAGGACGGACTGGTTGGTCTCCTCCAGCGGCAGCCACAGGTACTTGCCGCGCCGGCTGGGGGTGCCGACGTGGTGGCCCTTGAGCCGGTGCGCGAAGTCGTCGGCGCCCGCGATGTGCCGGCGCACGGCGCGTGGGTGCAGCACCTCGACCTCGGCGACGGCGCGATGGGCGACCCAGCGCTCCAGGCCGCGCCGGACGACCTCGACCTCGGGCAACTCGGGCATCGGGACCCCCACGGTGCGGTGGATGAGCGCAGCGCCCGCCCCGTCGTGAACGGCGGGGCGGGCGCTCGGTACTGCTGTTCCGGTCAGGCGGTGGCGGACGACGGGTCGCCGTCCTGGACGGCGGCCTCCTCGGCGCCGTCCTTGTCGGCGGCCTCCGCGGCCGCCTTGGCGCGCTCGTCCGCCGCGGCCCGGATGGACCGCCAGGCGGATTCCGCGGCCTGCTGCTCCGCCTCCTTCTTGCTGCGGCCGGTGCCGGTGCCGTACGAGACGCCTCCGACGCGGGCGGCAGCAGTGAAGGTCTTCTCGTGGTCGGGGCCGGTTTCCGTGACCAGGTACTCGGGCACGCCGAGTCCCTCGATCGCGGTCAGCTCCTGGAGACTGGTCTTCCAGTCCAGGCCGGCTCCGAGGTTGGAGGACTTCTCGATCAGCGGGTCGAAGAGCCGGTGCACCAGCTCGGACGCCGCGTCGAGGCCCTGGTCGAGATAGACCGCGCCGATCACCGCTTCAAGGGTGTCGGCGAGGATGGACGCCTTGTCCCGGCCGCCCGTGCCCTCTTCACCGCGGCCGAGCCGGATGAAGGAGCCCAGGTCGAGGCCGCGCCCGACCTCCGCCAGCGCACGCGAGTTGACCACCGCGGCCCGCAACTTGGCCAGCTGGCCTTCGGGCAGGTCGGGGTGGGTGCGGTACAGCGTGTCCGTGACGACGAGGCCGAGCACGGAGTCCCCGAGGAACTCCAGCCGCTCGTTCGTCGGCAGGCCGCCGTTCTCGTATGCGTAGGAACGGTGGGTCAGCGCGCGCACCAGAAGGGCGGACTCGAGCCGGTAGCCGAGCCGCCCTTCCAGAAGCGTGTGGGACGAGGCCTGATTGTCCAATTTCTTCTTGGCGGGTGCGTCCGCCGTGGCGACTTCCGCCTTCTTGGGACTGGACACAGTGCCTCTCACCGGCCGCTCAGACTTCGAGGACCTGGCGCTTGTTGTAGGTGCCGCAAGACGGGCACGCGATGTGCTGCTGCTTGGGCTCGTGGCAGCGCTCGCACGCAACCAGGGTGGGGACCGCAGCCTTCCACTGCGACCGGCGGTGGCGCGTGTTGCTGCGCGACATCTTCCGCTTCGGAACAGCCACGGCTACTTCTCCTGCTTCTCGTCGGCGTGCGCTGATGGAAGCGCGCCGCCGCTCATCTCGTCCTTCTCGCCGTCTTCGAGTGAACCGGCGAGTCCCTGCAAAGCCGCCCAACGGATGTCGACGGCGTCGTGATGGTGGTCCGGGTCGTCCGTGAGCCGCGCTCCGCACTCGGAGCACAGGCCCAGGCAGTCTTCCCGGCACACCGGCTGCATCGGCAGTGCGAGCACCACCGCATCCCGCAGCAGAGGTTCGAGGTCGAAAAGTCCGTCCTCGAGGAAGTACCTGTCCTCGTCGTCCTCGGCGTCGTCGCCCGGTTCCGCGATCACACGGCCCCGGTCGTCGGCGTCAGGGTACGAGAACAGTTCCTGGAAGTCCGCTTCGAGCTGCTGCTCGATCGGCTCCAGACACCTTACGCACTCCCCCTCGGCCCGTGCACGGGCGGTGCCTGTGACGAGCACCCCTTCCATGACCGACTCGAGCCGGAGGTCGAGCTCGACCGGGGCGCCTTCCGGCACTCCGATGACTCCCTGGAGACCGAGGTCCCGGGGGGCGTCGATCGTGCGGGTCAGGCGCTGCTGCGCGCCAGGCCGCCGCCCCAGCTCGTGTGTGTCGAACACGAGGGGGTTGCGGTGGTCGAGGCGGGCGTTGGAGGCCATTCCTGCTTTCGATCTACGAGCTGGAGGGGGACACCGCCCGCTGGTGTTCCGGGCAGCGTGGATCGCGGGCATACGCGCGACCGAACAGCCAGGATACTGGACCTTTCGCTCAGGGCCCAATCCGGGTCGGTCGGCGGTGTACGGCTACAGTCCCCGGCCCTGCTCGTACGCCCGCAGCTGCTCCGCGCTGATCATGCCGGTGTCGAAGAGGCTGGTCTCGTCGAGGGCGTAGCCCTGCTGGGCCTGCTGGGCCTGCTGGGCCTGCTGGGCCTGCTGGGCCTGCTGGGCCTGCTGCATGTCGTAGGCGGTCTGCTGCTGGGCGTCGTAGGCGCCCTGCTGCTGGTCGTAGCCCTGGTAGCCGTAGGGGTCGGCCTGCTGGTAGCCGTAGGGGTCCTGCTGCTGGGCGTAGTCGGGCTGCTGCGGGAAGCCGGCGTAGGGGTCGGGCTGCTGCTGGTAGCCATAGGCGGGCTGCGGCTCGTACGACGGCTGCGGCGGCGGGGACTGGGCGGGGGGCTGCGGCGCCGCCGGGCGCTCGGCCGGGGTGTCGGAGAGGCCCGCGAGGTCGGCGAGGTAGTCGGCGTCGCTGGAGTGCTGGTAGGTCGTGGTGTCGTCGGCGAGGGCACCGAGGTCGTCGGTGGCGATCCGGCCGTGCAGCTTCTGCCGGCCGCGGCCGACGGCCTCCAGGGTCTTGGCGAGGACCGCCTCGAAGGCGCCGAGCTTGACGTCGACGTACGCGTCGGCGTTGTGGCGCAGGGTCTCCGGGTCCTGGCTGCGCTCGGGGGCGTCCTCGTCCTCGTAGCCGTTCTCGTCCAGGCCGGGCCCGGTGCCGAGGAGCTTCTCGCGGCCGCGGCCGACCGAGCCGAGGGTCTTGGTGAGGACGACCTCGAAGTTGGCCAGCTTGGAGTCGACGTAGTCGTCGGCCTCGGCGCGGATCTCCTCGGCCTCCTGGCGGGCCTCGGCGAGGATGCGGTCGGCCTCGGCCTGGGAGCGGCGGGCGATCTCGGTGTCGGAGATCAGCGAGCCGCGCTGGTTGTGCGCCTCGGTGATGATCCGCTCGGCCTCCAGGCGGGCCTGCTCGACCATCTGCTCACGGTCGCCGATCAGTTCCTGCGCCTGTGCGAGGGAGCCGGGCAGGGCCTGGCGCATCTCCTCCAGCAGCGCGAGCAGTTCGGCGCGGTTGATCACGCAGGACGCCGACATGGGCATGGCCCGGGCGCCGGCGACCGCGGAGACGATCTCGTCGAGCTTCTTCTGGACGTCCACCTGTGCTCGCCACTCTCTACAGCCGGGTTGGGGACGGACGGGACGACTGTAGTCCCATCATTCCTTGCGCAGGCGCGTGTTCAGGGCCGCCAGGACCGGGCCCGGCACCAGGTGGGAGACGTCGCCGCCCCAGGCCGCGACCTCCTTGACCAGGGAGGAGGAGAGGAAGCTGTAGGTGGGGTTGGTGGGCACGAACAGCGTTTCGACACCGGTGAGGCCGATGTTCATCTGGGCCATCTGCAGTTCGTAGTCGAAGTCGCTGACCGCGCGCAGACCCTTGACGATGGCGGGGATGTCCCGCTCCTTGCAGAAGTCGACGAGAAGGCCGTGGAAGGCCTCCACGCGGACGTTGCCGTACTCGGCGGTGACCTCGCGGATCAGCTCGATCCGCTCCTCGATCTCGAACAGGCCCTTCTTGGACTTGTTGATCATCACCGCGACGTAGACCTCGTCGTACAGACGGGAGGCTCGGGCGATGATGTCGAGGTGTCCGTTGGTGATCGGGTCGAACGACCCGGGACAGACGGCGCGGCGCACTTGTGATCCCTCGCTCTCCGGTCCGGTCATCGTGCGTCTTCGCACGTAGAGGCGGCGCGACCGTACCAAAACGTTCCCTCGCCGTAACGACGGGACCGGATCGCCTCGAAGCCGTCCGGCCAGTGGAATTCGCCGCCTCTGGTGCTGCGCTCCACGGTGACGAGGGCTTCCCCGGCGAGCCAGCCCTCCGAGCGGAGTGTGAGCAGGATCTCCCGAAGATCGTCGTCCGTGACGGCGTACGGAGGGTCGAGGAAGACCAGGCCGTACGGCTCGTCCGGCGCCGGCGTCCGGATGATCTGCTCCGCTTTGCCCGCTCTGACCTCGGCCCCCGGGAGGCCCAGGTTCTTCACGTTCTCGCGGATGATCCTCGCCGCGCGGGCGTCGGCCTCGACGAGCAGGGTGTGGCTCGCGCCCCGGGAGAGAGCCTCCAGGCCCACGGCGCCGGAACCGGCGTAGAGGTCGAGGACCCGTTCGCCGTCCAGGGGGCCGCCCAGCAGGGACTGCCAGGTGGAGAAGAGTCCTTCGCGTGCGCGGTCGGAGGTGGGGCGGGTTCCGGTGCCGGGAGGTACTGAGAGGCGCCGTCCGCCGGCCCGGCCGGCGATCACGCGGGTCATGTGTGGTCCTTCTGGTGGGCGACTGTACGTTCATTGTGGCTGGTCGCGCGGTTCCCCGCGGCCCTGTGGGGGCGCTGCCCGTCAGCCCTTTTCCAGGTACTGCTCCCGTTCCTCGTCCAGGAGCGCGTCCAGGGCCGTGCGAAGGCCCGGCAGCCGCTCCAGTTCCGGGTCCGCCGCCACGAGCGCCGCCGCCTCCTGCCTCGCCTCCGCGATGACCTCCTCGTCCTCGATGACCGCGAGAACCCGCAGGCTGGAGCGGGCGCCGGACTGGGCCTGGCCGAGGACGTCGCCCTCGCGGCGCTGTTCGAGGTCGATGCGGGAGAGTTCGAAGCCGTCGAGGGTGGCGGCGACCGCGTTCAGGCGCTGGCGGGCGGGGCTCGCCTCGGGCATCTCGGAGACCAGCAGACACAGACCGGGGGCCGAGCCCCGGCCGACCCGGCCGCGCAGCTGGTGGAGCTGGGAGACGCCGAAGCGGTCGGCGTCCATGATCACCATCGCCGTGGCGTTGGGGACGTTGACACCGACCTCGATCACGGTGGTGGCGACCAGGACGTCCGTGTCGCCGGCCGCGAAGCGGCGCATCACGGCGTCCTTGTCGTCGGGGTGCATACGGCCGTGCAGGGTCTCGACCCGCAGGCCCCGCAGGGGGCCCTCGGCCAGGCGGCCGGCCACGTCGAGGACCGCGAGCGGGGGCCGCTTCTCGGCCTCGTCCTGCGGGGACTTCTTCTTGCCGGCCTTCTTCGGGTCGTCCTCCTCGTCACCGATGCGCGGGCAGACGACGTACGCCTGGTGGCCGTTCTCGACCTCCTCGCGGACCCGCTCCCAGGCGCGGGCGAGGAAGTGGGGTTTGTCGGCGGCGGGGACGACGTGGCTGGCGATCGGGGAGCGGCCGGCGGGCAGCTGGTCGAGGACCGAGGTCTCCAGGTCGCCGAAGACCGTCATGGCCACCGTGCGCGGGATCGGGGTGGCCGTCATGACGAGCAGGTGAGGGGGCTGCTTGCCCTTGCCGCGCAGGGCGTCGCGCTGTTCGACGCCGAAGCGGTGCTGCTCGTCGACCACCACGAGGCCCAGGTCGTGGAACTGGATCCGGTCCTCGATCAGGGCGTGCGTGCCGATGACGAGGCCGGCCTCGCCGGTGGCCAGGTCCAGCAGGGCGCGGCGGCGGGCGGCCGCGCCCATGGAACCGGTGAGCAGGGTCACCTTGGTGGCGTGCTCGGCGCCGCCCAGCATGCCGCCCTCGGCCAGCTCCCCCATCATCTCGGTGATCGAGCGGTGGTGCTGCTGGGCGAGGACCTCCGTGGGCGCGAGCATCGCCGCCTGGCCGCCCGCGTCGACCACGGCGAGCATCGCGCGCAGGGCCACGAGTGTCTTTCCGGAGCCGACCTCGCCCTGCAGCAGGCGGTGCATGGGGTGGTCGGTGGCCAGGTCGTCGAAGATCTCCTTCGAGACCTTCCGCTGGCCCTCGGTGAGGGTGAACGGGAGGCGGTCGTCGAAGGCCGCGAGGATGCCGTCCGGCACGGGCACGCGGGGTACGGCGGGCAGCTGGGTGTCGGCGTGGCGGCGGCGGGCGAGGGCGACCTGGAGCACGAAGGCCTCGTCCCACTTCAGGCGGGCGCGGGCGTCGGCGATGTCCGCCTTGGTGTGCGGGCGGTGGATCTTGAGCAGGGCCTCGGGCAGCGGGAGCAGGCCGCGGCCCTCGCGCAGCGAGTCCGGGAGGGGGTCCAGGGCCTCCTGGGCGCTGGGCAGCACCGTCTGGACCGCCTTGCCGATCTTCCAGGACTCCAGTTTGGCGGTGGCCGGATAGATCGGGATGAGGACGCCGGCCCAGGTCTCCACCGCCTCCTCGCCGTCTCCGCGCAGCAACTCGTAGGCGGGGTGGGCGAGCTGGAGGCGGCGGTTGAAGACGGAGACCTTGCCGGCGAACATCGCGCGGGTGCCCGGCAGCAGCTCCTTGTGGGGCTTGTGCACGCCGGCGCCGAAGAAGACCAGCTGGAGCCGGCCGCTGCCGTCGGTGATCGTGACCTCGAGACGCTGGCCCTTGCCGCGGGGGGCCTTGGCCGAGGCGAAGGTGTGCAGACGGGCATCGGCGACCTGGGCGACCACCGTGACGTGCTCGTCCATGGGGAGGTCGGCGAGGTGGGTGAGCTGGCCGCGCTCCTCGTATCTGCGCGGGTAGTGGTGCAGGAGGTCGCCGGCGGTGTGCAGGCCGAGGTGCTCGGCCATCACCTTCGCGGTGGCGGGGCCGAGCACTGACTTCAGCGGCTGTTTCAGTGACTCTTCCAGTGCGGGCACGGGATCCATTGCACACCACCGCACTGACAATGCCGCAGACGCTGCCCCGCGGATGCGCCGCACGCCGCGGGCGCGGTTTCTTCCGCGACGCCGGAGAGGTCCGTGAAACCCCTGGTCGGGTGCGCTGATCCGGCTCTAGGATGACGCGCTCCGGCCATCCTTTTCGCGGTCACCTCCCCAACCGGTACCGCCCGACCCCGCGCCGCACCTCTCCCCCCGCCGGCGCAGTGACGATGGACTCCCAGACCTCGCAGTCATCCCAGGCATCCCAGTCACCTCACCAACCTCATACGTTTCAGGTCGACCTGCGCGGTCTGGTGGACCTGCTCTCCCATCACCTCTACTCCAGCCCGAAGGTCTACCTGCGGGAGCTGATGCAGAACGCCGTGGACGCCGTCACCGCCCGGCAGGCCCTGGAGCCGGGCACGCCGGCGCTGGTGCGGCTGCACGCCGCGGACGGCGCTCTGCGGGTGGAGGACAGCGGCATCGGGCTCTGCGAGTCGGACGTGCACGAGCTGCTCGCGACCATCGGCCGCAGCTCCAAACGGGCCGAGGGCGTGCAGGAGGCTCGGTCCGACTTCCTCGGCCAGTTCGGCATCGGGCTGCTCGCCTGTTTCGTGGTCGCCGAACGCATCCGGGTGGTCAGCCGCAGCGCCCGCACGCCCGACGCCCCGCCGGTGGAGTGGACGGCCCGGGACGACGGCTCGTACACGGTGCGCACGCTGCCCGCCGCCGAGCGGCCCGAGCCGGGCACGACGGTGTACCTCACCGCGCGGGCCGGGGCCGCCGAGTGGCTGGCGCCCGACCGGGTGCGCGCCCTCGCCCGGGACTTCGGCTCGCTGCTGCCGTACGACGTGCGGATGGGCGAGGAGCGGATCACCGATCTGCCGGCGCCCTGGGACCGCCCGTACCCGGGTCCCGCCGCGCGACGGGGAGCGCTGGCCCGGCACTGCCAGGAGCTGTTCGGCTTCACGCCGCTGGACTCCATCGACCTGGACGTGCCGGTGGCGGGGATCCGCGGGGTGGCGTACGTGCTGCCGTCGGCGGTCAGCCCCGCCCAGCGGGCCACGCACCGCGTGCACCTGAAGGGCATGCTGCTGACCGAGCGGGCCGAACAGCTGCTGCCGGACTGGGCGTTCTTCGTGCGCTGCGTACTGGACACCGACAGCCTGCGGCCGACCGCCTCGCGCGAGTCGCTGTACGAGGACGAGACGCTCGCCGCCGTGCGGGACGCGCTCGGCGAGAGGATCCGGTCCTGGCTGACCGGGCTCGCGGCCGGTGACCCGGAGCGGCTCGCGGCCTTCGTCGCCGTGCACCACCTCGGGGTGAAGTCCCTCGCCCGGCACGACACCGCGATGCTGCGCACGATGCTGCCGTGGCTGCCGTTCGAGACGACCGACGGGCAGCTGTCCCTGGAGGAGTTCGCCCAGCGGCACCCGGTGGTGCACTTCACGCGGACGGTCGAGGAGTACCGGCAGGTCGCGCCCATCGCCTCCGCGCAGGGCGTCGGGGTCGTCAACGGCGGCTACACCTACGACGGCGAGCTGATCGAGGCCCTGCCGCGCGCGCGTCCCGGCACGGTGGTCGCCGAGCTGGACGCGGACACGGTGACCGCGCACCTTGATGCGGTGGACGCGGCCGAGGAGCTGGCGCTGTCGGGCTTCCTGGCCGCAGCGCGGGCCAGGCTCGACCCGCTGGGCTGCGACGTCGTACTGCGCGCCTTCCACCCGCTGTCCGTGCCCGCGCTGCACCTGGACGACCGGGGTGCGCGGCACGAGCGGGCGCGGGCCGAGGCCGAGGAGGGGGCCGACGACCTGTGGGCGGGCATCCTGGGCTCGCTGCGCGGCGGCGCTCCCCGCGCGCGTCTGGTGCTCAACCATCTCAACCCGCTGATCCGGCGGATCGGTGCGCTGCGGGACCCGGAGCTGGTCGGCACCGCGGCCGAGTCGCTGTACGGGCAGGCGCTGCTGATGGCGCAGCGCCCGCTCAGGCCGGCCGACTCGGCGCTGCTCAACCGGGCGTTCATGGGCCTGCTGGAGTGGGCCACGCATGGGGAGAACGGTCGCTGATGGGTGAGATCACCGACCTCGACGCGCTGCGCCGGGCGATGGCGGAGAACGCCGCGGAGCCGGAGGGCCCGGCCCGCAACGCGCGCGCGGAACAGCTGCTCGCGCAGGCGGAGCGGCTGGACGTCCCGCTCGCCGTGATCGAGGCGCTCGGACACCAGCTGAAGGTCTACAACTACAGCTCCGAGAAGGACAGGATGTTCGTCCCCTTCGCGCGGCTGCTGCGCATGTGGGACGAACGGCCCGGGGACTTCGACGAGTACGAGACGCACTCGCTGCACTGGGTCTTCAAGTGGATGTCGGCGGGCATGCTGGACCAGCCGCACATCCCGCTGGCCTCGATCGAGAAGTGGCTCGGCGAGATGGAGCACCGCTACCGGCTCGCCGGGCACTCCGAACGTGCGGTGCGCGGCGCCGAGTTCACCGTGGCCGCGCACATCGGCGACCTGGCGCGGGCCGAGCGGGCCTATGCCGCGTGGCTGGCCGCCGACCGGGACGAGATGGCCGACTGCCACGCCTGCGAGCTGCACGGGCAGGGCACCTGGCAGGTCGAGCGCGGCCGGGACGCGGAGGCGCTGCGGCTGTGGGAGCCGGTGCTGGAGGGCGAGTACAGCTGTGCGCACGAGCCGCACTCCGTCCTCGCGTCCTCGCTGGTCCCGCTCCTGCGCCTCGGCCGGGTGGAGGAGGCCCGCGCGAACCATCTGCGGGGTGTCCGGCTCGTGCGCGCCATGGAGAGCATGCGTGGCGCCTACGCCGACCACGTGGAGTTCTGCGCGCTGACGGGCAACGAGGCCCGCGCTCTGGAGCTGCTCGCCCAGCGGCCCGCGTACTTCACGGACAACGGGCATCCGCGCAGCCGGCTGGAGTTCATGGCCGTCGTGACGCTGCTGATGGAGCGGCTGACCGCGCTGGGACTCGGCGGCCGGCAGGTGCCGGGGCCCGCCGGGCGGACGTGGACCGCTCGGGAACTGGCCGTCCACGCGCGCGCGGAGGCGGCGGAACTGGCCGGGCGCTTCGACGCCCGCAACGGCACCTCGTACACGGGCGACCGGATACGGGCGCGCATGGCGCGGGATCCGCTGGTGGAGCGGCTGCCGCTGGGCGTGCGTACGGCGCGTCCCGCGCCCGCCCGGGCGCCGGCCCCACCCGCGCCGCCGGGGACGGCGGAGACGGCGGGGACGACAGAGACGCCGGGGACAGCGGGGACGGCAGAGACAGCGGTGGACGAGCCCGGCCTCGCGGCCCTGCTCGCCGAGGCCCGGCGGATGTCGGACACCTTGCGGCCGCACGCGCTGGAGGCCTGGGCGGCGGTGGCACGGGCGGCGCGGGGCGCCGGCCTGGGGCCGCGGGACCGGGCGGAGATCGCCGACCACGAGGCGATGGCCCGGGGTCCGGAGGGCGTCGAACTGTTCGAGCGGGCGGCCGCGCTGTACGCGCAGGCGGGCGACCCCGGCGAGGCGCTGGCGGCACGCGCCCGTGGGGCGTACGTCCGCGCCCTGGGCGGCGAGGTGGACGCGGCCCTGACCACGGTCGCGGGCCTGTACGACGAGGTGCTCGCGCTGTACGCCGACGAGGCCACCGGGGTGCGGCAGACGGCGTCGGTGGTGATGAGCCGGGCCCGGATCCTGATGCGGCGGGTGCCCGAGGACCCGTACGAGGACCCTCGAGGGGACCTGCCCGAGGACCCGCACGAAGACGCTCAAGGGGACCTGCCCGAGGACCCGCACGAAGACGCTCAAGGGGACCTGCCCGAGGACCCGCT
>NZ_JBEOTD010000011.1:0-22715 GCF_040426375.1 Streptomyces sp. NPDC096012 | reverse complement strand
CGAGGGGACCTGCCCGAGGACCCGCACGAAGACGCTCAAGGGGACCTGCCCGAGGACCCGCACGAAGACGCTCAAGGGGACCTGCCCGAGGACCCGCACGAAGACGCTCAAGGGGACCTGCCCGAGGACCCGCACGAAGACGCTCAAGGGGACCTGCCCGAGGACCCGCGCGAAGACCTGTGCGAGGACGCTCACGCGGAACCCCCCGACGTCGCCCCGGGCCCGTCCGGGCGGCCGGCGCTCGCGGAGGCCGAGCAGGCGGTGCGCGAAGTGCTGGCGCTGGTGGACGGGCGGGCCGGGGACGACGTACGGCTGGCGGCGCGGGCCGCCGAGGCCCGGGCGATGCTCGCCGAGCTGGCCGGGCACGCCGGGGATCCAGGGCGGGCCGCGCGGCTGTTCCGGCGGGCCGCCGCCGACTACGTGGCCGCGGGGCTGCCGTGGTTCGCGGTGGAGTACGAGGTGCAGGTGGCCGCCCTCGCCCATCAGTCCGGTGACCTGTCCGGCGCCGAACGGGCCCTGCGCGCGGCCCTGGAGCACGGCGGCCCGTACGTGGAGCCGGTCGGGCGCGCGCAACTGCACCTGCAGCTCGCCGAGGTCATCGGTGGCCGGGGTGAGGCCGCGGAGGCGGCCGAGCACGCGCTGCAGGCCGCGCACTGGGCCGACGAGGCCGGTGAGAGCGGCACCCTGGGCGCCTGGGCGCGACAGCAGCTGGGCGGCTTCCTGCTCCGCCAGGGGCGGTACGCGGAGGGCGCGGAGGTGCTGGAGTCGGCGCTGGCCGACCTGAGCGCCGAGACGCACGGCGACGGAGCGGTCGTGCAGGCCCACTGGTGGCTCGGGGACTGCCTCGGTGAGCTGGGCGAGCACCGGGCGGCCGCCGGACACCGGCTGCGGGCCGCCGACATCGCCCGGCACTGGCCCGAGCAGCAGGACCACGCCACACTCGCGCACCTCGCCGCCGAGTCGCTGAGCAACGCCGGGCTGGCAGAGGAGGCGGACCGGGCCTACGTACGCGCGGGCGAGCTGTGGCGCGCGATCGGCAACCCGCAGTTCCTGGTCCGCTCGCTGCGGGCGCGCGGCTGGCTGGCGCTGGGCGGGGAGTCCGGCGCGGAGGGCGCGCGGGAGCTGATGGCGGACGCGGTGCGCGCGTGCGAGCAGGCGCTGCGGGCCGCGGCCGACCCGGCGGCCCGGGAACAGCTCACCGCGGAACTGGCGGGCACCCACCGCCAGTTCGGCGACCTGCTGGCCCGGTCGGCGGCCGAGGAGGCCGAGGACGACGTGATCCGGGCCGCGTTCGAGGCGGCGCTGGTCGAGATGGACCGGGCGGCCGCGCTGTTCGGCACGCTCGGCGCCGACGGGCTGCACGGCCGTACCGGCGCCGAACTCGCCGCGGGCTGGCTGGAGGCCGACCTCGGGCGGCCCGCCGAGGCGACGGCACGCGCGCGTGCCGTACTCGCGGCCTACGAGGGTGCCGAGGAGGCCGAGCACGGCGAGGGCGCGGAGAGCGTTGAGAGCGCCGACGAGACCGTACGGGCCCGGCGGGCGGAGGCCGCGCAGATGCTCCAGGCGGTGCGGGCGGAGGGATGAACGGGTTCCCGGCTCACTCCACGCCGATGAGGAGCAGCGCGCCCTGCCGGCCGCCCCGGTACACCACCGTGTCGACGGCGAGGTAGGTCTCGCGCACGCGGTCCTGGAGGCGCTCGGCCACGGACTGCGGCGCCTCGTCGCCGACGACCAGGGTGACCAGCTCACCGCCGGCCCGGAGCATGCGGTCCAGGACGGTCTCCGCGGTGGCGAAGGCCTCGGTGCCGATCACCGCCACGTCGCCGTCGATCAGGCCCAGGAAGTCCCCGGCCTGGCAGATGCCGGCCGTCGTCCAGGACTGGTGCTCGGCGACGACGACCTCGGCGTACCGGGTGGCGCCCGCCGCCGAGGTCATCTGGACGACGTCCTCGTCGAACCGGCGCTCCGGCTCGTGCACCGCCAGCGCCGCGATGCCCTGGACCGCCGAGCGGGTCGGGATCAGGGCCACGCGGATGCCCTCGGTACGGGCCTGCTCCGCCGCCGCGGCGGCCGTGTGGCGCAGCTCGGCGTCGTTGGGCAGCAGCACGACCTCGCGCGCGTGGGCACGCCGTACGGCCTGCACCAGCTCTCCGCTGGCGGGCGGCTCCCCGGGGCGCGCGAGGACGGTGGTCGCGCCGGCCTCGGCGTACAGACCGGCCAGGCCCTCGCCCGGCACGACGGCGACGACGGCCCGCTGGGCGCGCTCGCGCGGCGGCCGTTCGCCGCGGGTGTGGACGTCGCCCAGGCCGAAGTGCGTGATCCGGATCCGGTACGGCCGCCCGGCCTCCACGCCCGCCTCCACGGCGGCGCCCGCGTCGTCCACGTGCACGTGGACGTTCCACAGTCCGTCGCCGCCGACGACGACCAGGCAGTCCCCCAGGGCGTCGAGCCGGGCGCGCAGCCGGGCCACGGCCGCGTCGTCGGCCTCCAGGAGGTAGAGGACCTCGAAGGCGGGGCCGGCCGCGTCGGCACCGTCGCCGCACCCACCGGCGCCTGCGGCACCCACGGGCGCGTACGCGTGCGCGTGCACGTCGGCGGCACCGCCCCCCGGCGTCTCCCCCGTGAACGCCTCCACCAGGGCGCCCAGCACCGCGACCAGTCCCCGGCCGCCCGCGTCGACCACCCCGGCCCGGGCCAGCACGGACAGCTGGCCGGGGGTCGCCGCCAGGGCCGCCCGCGCCCCCTCGTAGGCCGCCCGCGCGACGGTCCCGCAGTCCCCCTCGGCGCCCTCCGCGGCGTCCGCGGCGGCGGAGGCGACCGTCAGCACGGTGCCCTCGACGGGGTGGGCCACGGCCTGCCGGGCGGAGTCGGCGGCCCGCCGCAGGGCCAGCCGCAGGCTCGTACCGTCGCCCTTCGGCGCCGTACCGCCCGTCTCGTGATCCGCTTCACCGGCGAGCACCTGGGCCATGCCGCGCAGCAGCTGGGCGAGGATGGTCCCGGAGTTGCCCCGGGCCCCGATGAGCGCCCCGTGGGCCATGGCCCGCACCGCGTCCGGCAGGGACGGTTCCTCGGAGCCCGTGCCGTACCCGTCGAACACGGCCTCGACGGCGGTGGCCGCCGACTCCACGGTCAGGTACAGGTTGGTTCCGGTGTCGCCGTCCGCCACCGGATAGACGTTGATCGCGTCGATCTCCTCGCGGGCCCGCCCCAGTGCCCCGAGCGCCAGACCGCACCAGGTGCGCACCGCGAGAGCATCGAAGAATGTCTGCGGCACCTGCGCCACCTGCGCCTCCTTGAGCTGGCTGGACGTGGACGCAGCGTAGACCCCGAACCGCTGTGCGCCGGAAGAGGGCTGGGAGCGGGGGCCTGAGCTGCCATGGTAGTTTCGTTGCACCGGCGCAGTCGTTGTATGCTGCTCCGGTTGCCCGATCTGATCGGGCCATTCCCCCTGGCAACGCCACTCGAGATCAAAGATCCCAGGATCCTGATCCCGGCATGCCGGGATCAACCGTAAGTGCATCTGAAGTCTTTGGAGTGACCCGTGGCTGCCAACTGCGACGTCTGCGGCAAGGGGCCGGGCTTCGGCAACAACATCTCGTTTTCGCACCGCCGTACGTCCCGCCGCTGGAACCCGAACATCCAGCGTGTGCGTACCGTGGTCGGCGGGACGCCGAAGCGCGTGAACGCTTGCACCTCGTGCATCAAGGCCGGCAAGGTCTCGCGCTGACGCTACAGCTGAGCGCGCGGCCACTGCCTGGTTCGCTGCACGGAGCCGGTCCACCTCAGGGTGGGCCGGCTTTTTGCCGTACCCCCGCGCCGCAGCCCGTCCCCCATGCCGCCCCCGGTCACCGGAGCCCGCCCGGGCCGCGCAGTGCGCCCTACCCGGGCGATCAACCCGGGTGAGGAGCCCGGGTGATCGTTCAGGGTGACCTGAACCGCCAGCCGTGGTCCACCGGCCCGATCCCCGCCCCCAGCGCGAACCCGGCCGCGATCGCCCCCGTGACGTACTCCTTGGCCTGCACGACCGCCTCCGGCACGGCCAGCCCCTTCGCCAGTCCCGACGCGATCGCCGAGGCCAGCGTGCAGCCCGTGCCGTGCGTGTGCCGGTTGTCGAGGCGCGGGGCGCGCAGCCAGTGCTCCGCCGAGCCGTCCGTGAGCAGGTCCACCGCGTCCCCGGACAGATGGCCGCCCTTGATCAGCACCCAGCGCGGCCCGTACTCCAGCACGGCCGCCGCGGCCCGTCGCAGATCGTCACCGGACTCGACCCGGACCCCCGTGAGTTGGATCACCTCGTCGAGGTTCGGGGTGGCCACGGTCGCCGCCGGCAGCAGCCTGGTGCGGACCGACTCCAGTGCGGACGCGGCGAGCAGCGGGTCGCCGTGCTTGGAGACGCCCACCGGGTCGACCACGGCCGGCACGTCCGTACCGGAGATCAACTCGGCGACCGCCTCGACCAGTTCCGCCGAGGCCAGCATGCCGGTCTTCACGGCCTGTACGCCGATGTCGTCCACGACGCTGCGGTACTGGGCCCGTACCGCCTCCACGGGCAGTTCCCAGGCGCCCTGCACGCCCACGGAATTCTGCGCGGTCACCGCCGTGATCACGCTCATCCCGTGCACGCCGAGCGCCAGCATGGTCTTCAGGTCGGCCTGGATGCCCGCGCCGCCCCCGGAGTCCGAGCCCGCCACCGTGAGCACGCGGGGAGGCGCTTCCTGCGCGCTCATGACTCGATGTCCCCGAAGTGGTCCCAGCCGCCCTTGCTGGTCCAGGGCGCCCCGTCGACCGTCACCTGGGGCAGCGCGGAGGGGTTGAGGACCTCGCCGATGATCTTCCAGCGGGCCGGCAGCTTGGCGTCCGGCGGGAAGGTCGCCACGATCGCGTGGTCCTCTCCCCCGCTCAGCACCCACTGCAGCGGGTCCACGCCGACGGCCTGGCCGATGTCGTTCATCTGGGTGGGGATGTCGATCGCGCCGGAGCGGATGTCGATGCGCACCTTGCTGGCCTCGGCGATGTGCCCGAGGTCGGCGATCAGGCCGTCGCTCACGTCGCACATGGCGGTGGCGCCGAGGGCCGCGGCGGCCGGGCCCGCGTGATAGGGCGGCTCGGGACGCCGGTGGGCCTCGACGAAGGCGCGCGGCGAGCGGAAGCCCCGGGAGAGCACCGCGAAGCCGGCCGCGGACCAGCCCAGCCAGCCCGTGACCGCCACGACGTCGCCCGGCTGGGCACCGCCCCGCGTCACCGGCTCGTGGTTGCGCAGATCGCCGAGCGCGGTGATCGACACCACGATCGTGTCGCCGCGCACGACGTCTCCGCCGACCACGGCGGCGCCCGCCACCTGGCACTCGTCGCGCAGGCCGTCCATCAGTTCGCTGGGCCAGGTGACCGGGAGTTCGGCCGGGACGACCAGACCGAGCAGCAGCGCGGTCGGTACGGCCCCCATGGCGGCGATGTCCGCGAGGTTCTGCGCCGCCGCCTTGCGGCCGACGTCGTACGCCGTGGACCAGTCGCGGCGGAAGTGCCGCCCCTCCAGCAGGATGTCGGTGCTCGCCACCACCCGGCGGTCGGGCGCGGCGACCACCGCGGCGTCGTCCCCGGGGCCGACGCGGACCGCCGGAGTCGTGGTGAGACGGGAGGTGAGCTCCCTGATGAGCCCGAACTCCCCGAGCTCACCAACAGTGCCCTTCATTTTCCCTGGCTCCCCTTCTCTCCGTTGTGTCCCCGTTGCCGTGCCCGGTAGCGCCTCATCAGTGTCCCCGATACCGTCGAGGTGACCGCCGGTGCGGTCCGGATGACCGCCGTCGCGATCGAGGTGACCGTCAACTTCCGTCCTGCCCGCACCCTGGCGGGCAAGCCCGGTTCCCGCAGGTCTCGCCCCGGGGAGCGGCAACGCGATACCGTGGCGTTCCTTTTCCCCACATGATCCTCGTGGCCGCCCTGGAGGTTCCGTGGTACAGGCGTACATCCTGATCCAGACGGAGGTCGGCAAAGCGTCGTCCGTCGCCGAGACGATCAGCAAGATCCCGGGAGTGATGCAGGCCGAGGACGTGACGGGTCCGTACGACGTCATCGTGCGCGCCCAGGCCGACACCGTGGACGACCTCGGCCGCATGGTGGTCGCGAAGGTCCAGCAAGTGGACGGCATCACCCGCACCCTGACCTGTCCGGTCGTTCATCTGTAGCCCCCGTCTACCCTTGGCCGGTGAACTTCTTCCGTCACCGGCCCCTCGCCCTCCTCGCGCCCGCGCTGCTGGTCGCGGTCGCGGGCTGTTCCACGGCAGACGACGGCGCCACGGCGGCGGTTCCCGGCCCCGACGCGAAGACGGCGAAAACGTGCCGGGAACTGCACCGGGTGCTGCCGCACAAGCTCGACGGACGCGGCCGCGACGACCCCCGCCCCCGGTCCGCCTACACGGCGGGCTGGGGAAACCCGGCGATCATACTGCGCTGCGGTGTCGTACGGCCGCCGAAGATGGTCGATCCCAAGGTGGCCGAGGGGGGCGACCCGGACGCCGTCGCGGGCGAGGTGAACGGCGTCGACTGGCTGATGGAGAAGCAGGGCGACGGCACCTGGCGGTTCACCACGGCCAACCGCACGGCGTATGTGCAGGTGAGCCTGGTGAAGGGGATGTCCGCCGAGGACGAGGGCACCGCGGTGCTCACGGAACTCGCGGGCCCCGTCCGGAAGGCGATCCCCAAGGGGATCGCCTCCATGCGGTGAGCCGTGTGACCCGGTGACGCCGTGCCCGGGCGACCTGCTGCCCTCCCCCGTGAGCCGGTGACCTGCCGCGCCCCCCATGACCCGGTGACCTGCCGCCCGGTGACGCCGTACCCCGGCGACCTGCCCCCCCGTGACCCGGTGACCTGCTGGCCCCCCATGACCCGGTGACCTGCCGCCCGCTGACGCCGTGCCCCGGCGACCTGCCCCCCGTGAGCCGGTGACCCGGTGCGGGGTCAGCGCAGTCCGGTCGGGCGGCGCAGCGCCGCCTGCACCAGGCGGTCGATCAGCTCGGGGTAGCCGACGCCGGTGGCCTGCCACATCTGCGGGTACATCGAGATCGGCGTGAAGCCGGGCATGGTGTTGATCTCGTTGATCACGAACTCGCCGTCCTCGTCGAGGAAGAAGTCGGCGCGCACGAGGCCCTCGCAGGAGGCCGCCTCGAACGCCTCGACCGCGAGCCGGCGCACCTCGGCGGTCTGCTCCTCGGTGAGCGGCGCCGGGACGATGCCGGGCGTGGAGTCGATGTACTTGGCCTCGAAGTCGTAGTAGGCGTGCGCGTCCGGCGGCGGGATCTCGGCCGGGACGGAGGCCCGCGGACCGTCCTCGAACTCGAGGACGCCGCACTCGATCTCGCGGCCCCGTACGGCCGCCTCGACCAGGATCTTCGGGTCGTGCGACCGGGCCTCGGCGATCGCCTCGTCCAGGCCGGAGAGGTCGTCGACCTTGGTGATGCCGATGGAGGAGCCGGCGCGCGCGGGCTTCACGAACAGCGGCCAGCCGTGATCACCCGCGAAGTCGATGATCTTCTTGCGGGCCGCGGACCGGTCCCGGTCCCACTCGCGGGGCCGGATCACCACGTACGGGCCGACCTTCAGCCCGAAGGAGGTGAACACCCGCTTCATGTACTCCTTGTCCTGGCCGACGGCCGAGGCGAGCACACCGGCGCCCACGTACGGCACTCCGGACAGCTCCAGCAGACCCTGCAGGGTGCCGTCCTCGCCGTAGGGGCCGTGCAGCACCGGGAAGACCACGTCGACCTCGCCGAGCGCCTTGGGCACCGAGCCGGGCTCGCTGTAGACGACCTCGCGGTTGCGGGGGTCGACGGGGAGCACCACTCCGCCGTCGGCCGACTCGGCCAGATCCGAGACCTCGGGGGTGCGGCGGTCGGTGATGGCCATCCGCTCCGGCTCGTCGGCCGTGAGCACCCAGCGGCCCTCCCGGGTGATGCCGATCGGCAGGACGTCGTACTTGGTCCGGTCGATGGCGTTCAGGACGGCGCCGGCGGTGACCGCGGAGATGCCGTGTTCGGAACTGCGTCCGCCGAACACGACGGCCACGCGCGGCTTGCGCGACGGCTGCTGAGGGCTCTGGGGGAGGTTCTCGGTGCTCATATCGCGTTGAGAGTACCCGGTGGTAGAGCCCCAAGACAGCGTCGCCGCCGGGGGTCGCTCAGCGTCGTTCCGGCTTCGCGCTGCGCGACATCAGCTCCTTCAGGGCGACCACCGGAGGCTTGCCCTCGTGCACGATGTCCACCACCGTCTCCGTGATCGGCATCTCGACACCGTGCCGGCGGGCCAGATCCGCCACCGACTCGCAGGACTTGACGCCCTCGGCGGTCTGCCTGGTGACCGCGATGGTCTCCGCCAGCGTCATGCCCTTGCCGAGGTTGGTGCCGAAGGTGTGGTTGCGCGACAGCGGCGAGGAGCAGGTGGCCACGAGGTCGCCCAGGCCCGCGAGTCCGGAGAAGGTCAGCGGGTCCGCGCCGAGCGCCATCCCGAGCCGGGTGGTCTCGGCGAGGCCGCGCGTGATGAGCGAGCCCTTGGCGTTGTCGCCGAGGCCCATGCCGTCGGCGATGCCGACCGCGAGGCCGATGACGTTCTTGACCGCGCCGCCGAGTTCGCAGCCGACCACGTCGGTGTTGGTGTACGGCCGGAAGTACGGCGTGTGGCAGGCGGCCTGGAGGCGCTGGGCGACCGCCTCGTCGGTGCAGGCCACCACCGCGGCGGCGGGCATGCGGGCGGCGATCTCCCGGGCCAGGTTCGGTCCGGTGACGACGGCGATCCGGTCGGCGCCGACCTCGGCGACGTCGGCGATCACCTCGCTCATCCGCATGGTGGAGCCCAGTTCGACGCCCTTCATCAGGGAGACGAGCACCGTGCCCGGGGCGAGCAGGGGCCGCCAGGCGGCGAGGTTGGCGCGCAACGTCTGGGAGGGGACGGCCAGGACCGTGAAGTCGGCGTCCCGCAGGGCTTCGGCGGCGTCCGCGGTGGCGCGCAGGTTCTCCGGGAGGACGACACCGGGGAGGTAGTCGGGGTTGGTCCGCGTGGAGTTGACCGCCTCGGCCGGTTCGGGCCGGCGGGCCCAGAGGGTCACCTCGCAGCCCGCGTCGGCGAGGACCATGCCGAAGGCGGTGCCCCATGAGCCGGTGCCCATGACGGCCGCCCGGACAGGCTTGCTCACGTGCCGGTCTCCTGTTCCTTGCCGGTCTGCGCCTGGGTGCGGCGCCGCTGCTCGATCCGCTCCCGGCGGGGATCGTAGGGCGTTTCGGGGGCCTTCTCACCGCGGATCAGCTCGAGCTGGCGGGTGATGGCCGCCATGATGGCCTCGGTGGCCTCCTTGAGCAGCTCCGGGGTCATGTCCTTGCCGTAGAAGCGCGCGAGGTCCACGGGCGGGCCCGCCAGCACCCGGTGGGTCTTGCGCGGGAAGAGGCTGGGCTTCTTGGCGTACGGCGGCAGCAGTTCGTTGGCGCCCCACTGGGCGACCGGGATGACCGGGCACTTGGTCTCCAGGGCCACGCGGGCGGCGCCGGTCTTGCCCGTCATGGGCCAGCCGTCCGGGTCGCGGGTGAGGGTGCCCTCGGGATAGAAGGCGACGCACTCGCCGCGTTCCACGGCGTCGATCGCGGCCCGGAACGCGCTGAGCGCGTCCGTGCTCTCGCGGTAGACGGGGATCTGTCCGGTACCGCGCATGGCGGCGCCGACGAATCCCTTCTTGAAAAGTCCGCTCTTCGCCAGGAATCGCGGAACCCGTCCGGTGTTGTACTGATAGTGCGCGTAGGCGAAGGGGTCCACGTGGGAATTGTGGTTCACCACGGTGATAAATCCGCCCTCGGCCGGAATGTGCTCCATTCCTCGCCAGTCCCGCTTGATCAGAACCACCAGCGGCGGTTTGCAGATCACCGCGGCGAAGCGGTACCAGAAGCCGATTCTGCGGCGGGGCACAAGGACACCTTCCTCTAGGGATGCCACCCCGGCGGGGGCCGCACAAGTGTGGCTCCGGAGCGCCGGTCTGTCGAGAACACCGTACGCCCGCCCGTGAGCTGGCCGCCGGTACCCCGGGTGACAATGAGCGCGACGAGAGAGGGACGGTACGCCGGTGCAGTGGACCTTGGTCATCCCCCTGAAGCCCCTCACCCGGGCCAAGAGCAGGCTTGCGGACACCGCGGCGCACGGGGTGCGCCCGGGGCTGGCCCTCGCGTTCGCCCAGGACACGGTGGTCGCGGCGCTGGCCTGCACGGCCGTGGCGGACGTGGTGGTCGTCACGGACGACGAACTGGCCTCGCGCGAGCTGGCGGCACTGGGCGCGCGGATCGTCGCGGACACCCCGCAGGGCGGTCTGAACGCGGCTCTGGCCCACGGTGCGGCCGTCGTACGGGAGATGCGTCCGGCCGCGCCGGTCGCGACCCTGAACGCCGACCTGCCGGCGCTGCGGCCAGCGGAACTGGCCCTGGTGCTGGACGCGGCGGCGGAATTCCCGCGGGCTTTCCTCGCGGACGCGGCGGCACTGGGGACGACACTGCTGGCGGCGGGACCCGAGCGGGAATTGCGGCCGGAGTTCGGGGTCGATTCCCGAGCCCGGCACCGGGCCTCCGGCGCGGCCGAACTGGGGCTGGCCGGCGTCGATTCCGTACGGCAGGACGTGGACACCGGCGAGGATCTGCGCGCCGCGCTGGCGCTGGGGGTGGGACGGTATACGGCGGCCGTGTCGGCGGGGTTGCTGATTCCGCGGTCCTGAGGGGCCCGGTGCCCGCCGCCCGCTCGGGGACCGCCTCCCGCTCTCGCCGCCGCGGCCTGGCGAGGGGAAGCGTGCGCACGGCGGCGGCCCTCAGGGTCCGCGGTGGCCCCGGCCCTCGTGGAAACGCCCGCGGCCGCGAAAGACACTACGCTGGCTGCCATGCAGGCCACCGCGTACACCTACGACGACGAGACCCGCAGCGGACAGGTGCTGCTCGACGACGGCACCCCGGTGCCCTTCGGCGCCGCCGCTTTCGACGCCGGCGGCCTGCGGCTGCTGCGGCCCGGACAGCGGGTGCGGATCGAGACCGAGGGTGCCGGGGACGGCCTGCGGATCACCCTGGTAACCCTTCAAACCCTGTAACTGCCCTTACAGACGCCGCGGGCCGGGCTCCCCTGGGGAGTCCGGCCCGGCGCGTGAGTGCCCAGGCGGCCTTACGACGCCTTGCGGGCGGTGGCCTTCTTCGCGGTGGTCTTGCGGGCCGTCGACTTCTTGGCCGGGGCCTTCTTGGCGGTGACCTTCTTCGCCGGGGCCTTCTGGGCCGTCGCCTTCTTGGCGGTGGTCTTCTTCGCCGCGGTGGACTTGGCGGTCGCCGTGGTCTTCTTGGCGGGCGTGGCCTTCTTCGCCGCGGTCTTCTTGGCGGTGGCCGTGGTCTTCTTCGCCGGCGCCGCCTTCTTGGCGGTGGTCTTCTTCGCGGCGGCCTTGGTGGTCCTCTTCGCCGCGGCCTTCTTGACCGTGGCGGAAGCGGCGCCGGTCAGGCTGCCCTTCGGCGCCTTCTTGACCGAGACCTCGCCGCCGCGCGGCAGCTTCTTCGAGCCGCTCACGAGGTCCTTGAAGCCCTGGCCTGCACGGAAGCGCGGCACGGAGGTCTTCTTGACCCGAACCCGCTCGCCCGTCTGCGGGTTGCGGGCGTAGCGGGCGGGGCGGTCCACCTTCTCGAAGGACCCGAAGCCGGTGACCGAGACCCGGTCTCCGCCGACGACCGCGCGGACGATGGCGTCCAGGACCGCGTCGACAGCATCGGCGGCCTGCTGGCGACCGCCCATCTTGTCGGCAATCGCTTCTACGAGCTGCGCCTTGTTCACGTCTTCCCCTTCGGAGACATCGCCAGAACGAAAGTGTTCAAGCTTTTTCGCACGTTAGGCAGATATATACCGCAAATCAAACACGAAACGGGCTTATCACCCTTGTGCCGCAACCGACTCGGTTGTCCCGGGCTGTTCAGCGGTCCTCTTCGGGGATCCGACCCTCGTCGAGGTCCGTGGTGAACCGCTCGAGCCGCCTTGCCGCACCGGCGAGATCGTGCTTGGCCGCGGCCGTAATGACCAGCAGCTTCCGGGTCAGCGCCATCCGTACGCCCTCCGGGACTTGCAGTGCGCGCACTCTTGCGTGCGCTTCCTTGAGCTGGTTCGCGACCGCCGCATAGAGCTGGAGTTGGCCGTCGTGTTCCATGCACAGATTGTGCCATCTGGGGCGAGTTGTCGCCTGCGCAGGGGGCAACTGCCGCCTCAAATGGCCTTCCAGGCACTTGCGGAGACCGCGAACACAGTACTCACCTACCCGCACAACCACCGCGGTAACGTGGGAAGTTGAGGGAGCGGAGGCGAGGTCGCAGGGCCGTTCGGGTGCAGACATGGCCGTACCCCCGATCGTGGCGATCGGGGGTACGGAGAGGGTGTTGCGGTGGCCGAAACCCGACCCGTGCGGGCCGGATGGATCAGACCGGGAGGGTCTTCGGCTTGTAGCCGGGCCGCTCGGCCTCGTAGGCGGAGATGTCGCCCTCGTTCCGGAGCGTGATCGAGATGTCGTCCAGGCCGTTCAGCAGCCGCCAGCGGGAGTTCTCGTCCAGCTCGAAGGCGGCGGTGATGCCCCCGGCCCGCACCTCGCGGGCCTCGAGGTCCACCGTGACCTCGGCCGTGGGGTCGGCGTCGGTCAGCTCCCACAGCGCGTCCACGATCTTCTGGTCCAGCACCACCGTGAGCAGGCCGTTCTTCAGCGAGTTGCCCCGGAAGATGTCGGCGAAGCGCGAGGAGATCACGGCCTTGAAGCCGTAGTTCTGCAGCGCCCAGACGGCGTGCTCGCGGGAGGAGCCGGTGCCGAAGTCGGGGCCGGCGACCAGGACCGTGGCGCCCTGCCGCTCGGGGCGGTTGAGCACGAACTCCGGGTCCTTGCGCCAGGCCTCGAACAGCCCGTCCTCGAACCCGTCCCGGGTGACCTTCTTGAGCCAGTGAGCAGGGATGATCTGGTCGGTGTCGACGTTGCTGCGGCGCAGCGGCACGGCCCGGCCGGTGTGAGTGGTGAAGGCTTCCATGGTTATCGGGCTCCAGCGGGCGCGGGGACGTCGGTCAGATCGGCCGGGGAGGCCAGGTGGCCCAGGACGGCGGTCGCCGCCGCGACCTGCGGCGAGACCAGGTGCGTACGGCCGCCCTTGCCCTGCCGGCCCTCGAAGTTGCGGTTCGAGGTGGAGGCGGAGCGCTCGCCGGGGGCCAGCTGGTCGGGGTTCATGCCCAGGCACATCGAGCAGCCGGCGTGCCGCCATTCGGCGCCGGCCTCCTTGAAGACCACGTCCAGGCCCTCGGAGACGGCCTGCAGACCGACCCGCGCGGAGCCCGGGACGACCAGCATCCGTACGCCGTCGGCGACTTTGCGGCTCCGGAGGATCTCGGCGGCGGCGCGCAGGTCCTCGATGCGGCCGTTGGTGCAGGAACCTACGAAGACGGTGTCCACACCGATGGAGCGCAGCGGCTGCCCGGCCGTCAACCCCATGTATTCCAGGGCCTTTTCGGCGGCGAAGCGCTCCGATGCGTCTTCGTACGAAGCCGGGTCGGGGACGGACGCCGAAAGCGGCGCACCCTGGCCGGGGTTGGTGCCCCAGGTGACGAACGGCGACAGCGCGGCGGCGTCGATGACGACCTCGGCGTCGAAGACCGCGTCGTCGTCCGTGCGCAGCGTCTTCCAGTACGCGACGGCCGCGTCCCAGTCGGCGCCCTCGGGGGCGTGCGGGCGGCCCTGGAGGTAGGCGAAGGTGGTCTCGTCGGGGGCGATCATGCCCGCGCGGGCGCCGGCCTCGATCGACATGTTGCAGATGGTCATCCGGGCCTCCATCGAGAGCTTCTCGATGGCGGAGCCGCGGTACTCCAGGATGTAGCCCTGGCCGCCACCGGTGCCGATCCGGGCGATGATCGCGAGGATCAGGTCCTTCGCGGTGACGCCCTCGGGCAGCTCGCCCTCGACGGTGATGGCCATGGTCTTCGGGCGGGCCATCGGCAGCGTCTGGGTGGCCAGCACGTGCTCCACCTGGGAGGTTCCGATGCCGAACGCCAGGGCGCCGAAGGCACCGTGCGTGGAGGTGTGCGAGTCGCCGCAGACGACGGTGGTGCCGGGCTGGGTCAGGCCCAGCTGCGGGCCGACGACGTGCACGACGCCCTGCTCGACGTCGCCCAGCGGGTGCAGCCGCACCCCGAACTCGGCGCAGTTCTTGCGCAGCGTCTCCAGCTGGGTGCGGGAGACCGGGTCGGCGATGGGCTTGTCGATGTCGAGGGTGGGGGTGTTGTGGTCCTCGGTCGCGATGGTGAGGTCGAGGCGGCGGACCTGGCGGCCGTTCTTGCGCAGACCGTCGAAGGCCTGGGGGCTGGTCACCTCGTGCAGCAGGTGCAGATCGATGTAGAGGAGGTCGGGCTCGCCCTCGGCGCGCCGGACGACGTGGTCGTCCCAGACCTTCTCCGCGAGTGTCCTACCCATCGCTTTCCCTCCGGCCGGCAGACGTGCACCGGCCCAACTAGAGATCTTGAGGAAGCGGCGGTTGCCCTGTGAGGGCCCCTGAAAGTCGTGATTCCGGGCGTCCGCCGCCGGGCCCTCGTGGTACTCGGGCCGCTGTCTGATTCCAGGGTGGCGCGTTCCACGGAAAATTGAACTTGCGTTTCACAGAGTGAGACGTGAGTATCGTTTCATGGACAACAGTAGCGGCGTCGGCGTTCTGGACAAGGCGGCCCTCGTCCTGAGCGCTCTGGAGTCCGGTCCGGCCACCCTCGCGGGTCTGGTCGGGGCCACCGGACTGGCACGACCCACGGCCCACCGCCTGGCCGTGGCCCTGGAACACCACCGCATGGTGGCACGCGACATGCAGGGCCGGTTCATCCTCGGACCGCGCCTCGCGGAGCTGGCGGCGGCGGCCGGTGAGGACCGCCTGCTGGCGACGGCCGGCCCGGTGCTCACCCACCTCCGCGACGTCACCGGCGAGAGCGCGCAGCTCTACCGGCGCCAGGGTGACATGCGCATCTGCGTGGCCGCGGCGGAGCGCCTGTCCGGCCTGCGGGACACCGTCCCGGTCGGCTCCACGCTGACCATGAAGGCGGGCTCCTCGGCGCAGATCCTGATGGCCTGGGAGGAGCCGGAGCGTCTGCACCGCGGGCTCCAGGGCGCCCGCTTCACGGCGACGGCCCTGTCGGGCGTACGGCGGCGCGGCTGGGCCCAGTCCATCGGCGAACGCGAGCCGGGCGTCGCCTCCGTCTCGGCGCCCGTGCGCGGCCCGTCCAACCGGGTGGTGGCCGCCGTGTCCGTCTCCGGGCCCATCGAGCGCCTGACGCGCCACCCGGGCCGTATGCACGCCCAGGCGGTCATCGACGCCGCGGGCCGCCTGTCGGAGGCCCTGCGCCGCTCCGGCTGAGCCCGCACCCGCTGCACACCGAGGAGGGCCTGCCCCGACGCCGCGGCAGGCCCTCCCGCACGTCCGGGCGCGGCACGCTGCCCGTGGCCTCGGCCGGAGCCGCGGCCGCCGGTCGCCCGACGTCCCGGCCGCGCCGCCGTACGGGATGCCGGTGACCGCCGTCAGCATGCTCGCGCGGCCCTGACACCCGTGCGGCACGGCCGATTTGGAGCCCTGCGCCCGCGCCAGGGAGCAGGTCGCCGCCGACGGCCAGGACCTGGTCGGGCGCCGCGGTTCCGCAGGAGCAGGAGCAGGAGCAGGAGCAGGTGGAGGAGCAGGTGGAGGCTGCCGTGGCACCGACCGTCCTGTACGAGCCGGTACCGATGGGGCGGCGCCGAGGCCCGTGAGTCGTGCCGGCGGTTCGAGGGCGACCGCCCTCCGGACACGCGAAAGGCCCCCCACCGAAGTGGAGGGCCTTTCCTTGCGTACCCCCGACCGGATTCGAACCGGCGCTACCGCCTTGAGAGGGCGGCGTGCTAGGCCGCTACACAACGGGGGCATGGACACTGCGTTTCCGCAGGTCCGAGCTGGTCTACCTGGACTCGAACCAAGACTAACTGAACCAGAATCAGTCGTGCTGCCAATTACACCATAGACCAATGATGGTTTAGACCAGTCAGTACCCCCGACCGGATTCGAACCGGCGCTACCGCCTTGAGAGGGCGGCGTGCTAGGCCGCTACACAACGGGGGCCCTAGCGATCCCGAAGAGATCAGGATCAGTACCCCCGACCGGATTCGAACCGGCGCTACCGCCTTGAGAGGGCGGCGTGCTAGGCCGCTACACAACGGGGGCTTTGCAGATAAGCTCTGCGAGCTGGCCTACCTGGACTCGAACCAAGACTAACTGAACCAGAATCAGTCGTGCTGCCAATTACACCATAGGCCACTGGAACTCAAGCCCCTGCGGGGATCTCGTTCTAGCTAACGCCTCGGGCTTCCGGCCTTCCGGCCCGTTCCCTCGGCGCAGGAAGAACATTACCCGAAGGTGGACGGGGCTCCAAAACGGGTATCCGCGCGGACGAGCGCCGGGAGTTCGGCGAGGGTCGAGATCCGGTGCGCGACCACCTCGCCGGCGGCTCGGGCATAGGCCGCGCCCCGGTCGATCCACACGGACAGCAGGCCGGCCTCGGCGGCGCCCCGCCCGTCGATCTCCGGATGGTCGCCGACGTACGCCACCTCGTGCGGGGGCAGGCCCAGCGCCTCGCAGGCGGCGAGGAAGGCGCCCGGCTCGGGCTTGGAGACGCCCAGCTCGGCGGCGCACAGCACGGTCTCGAAGTGGTCGGACAGGCCGAGGACGCGCAGCTTGCGGTCCTGGACGGCGAGGCTGGAGTTGGACAGCACCGCGTGCCGGTGGCTGGCGGCGAGTGCCCGCAGGGCCGGGAGCACGTCCGGGAAGAGGCTCCAGGCGGCCTCGTAGTGACCGACGTAACGCTGGAACCAGGCGTCCGCCTCGGCGTCGGACAGCGCCGTGTCCAGGAACATCCGCACCCGGTCCCGCCGCTGCCCCTCGAACGAGACCTCCCCCGCCGAGAACCGCGCCCAGTTCCGGTGGGTGACCTCGCGCCACCGCACGAGGGCCTCCTCGGGGCTCGCGTGGCCGGCGAGCAGCCCCTCGATCGCGAGGTGGGCCCGCATGCCCTCCCGGTCCGCGGTCGTGTAGTCGAAGAGGGTGTCGTCCACGTCCCACACGACGGCTCTGATCGTCATGACCCCGACAGTACCGCCGGACGCCGGCGGTCCGGGGGCGCTGCGCCGAACGGGTGGTACGCCGAGGGGCGGCACCCGGACACCCGGATGCCGCCCCTCGGTGTGGAGCCGGTTACGCGGCGAGCTTCGCCAGGGCCGCGTCGATCCGCGCCAGCGTCTTCTCCTTGCCCAGGACCTCCAGGGACTCGAAGAGCGGCAGGCCGACCGTGCGGCCGGTGACGGCGACCCGGACCGGGGCCTGGGCCTTGCCGAGCTTGAGGCCGTGGGCCTCACCGGCCGCCTGGACGGCCTCCTTGAGGGACTCGGCGGAGGTCCAGTCGGCGGCCTCCAGGTTCTCGCGGGCCGTGCGCAGGAGGGCGTCGCTGCCTTCCTTCATCGCCTTCTGCCAGCTCGCCTCGTCGGTCACCGGCTCCGGCAGGAACAGGAAGTCGACGCTGTCGGTGATCTCCGACAGGACCTTCAGGCGGGTCTGGGCGTGCGGGGCGATCGCCTGCCACTTGGCCTCGTCGAAGTCCTCCGGCGCCCAGGGGGCGACGGGGGGCTTCAGCCAGGGGCGGCAGCGCTCGGTGAAGTCCTTCACCTCCAGCATGCGGATGTGGTCGGCGTTGATGGCCTCGCACTTCTTCAGGTCGAAGCGGGCCGGGTTGGGGTTCACGTCGGAGATGTCGAAGGCCGCGACCATCTCGTCGATCGTGAAGATGTCCTGGTCGGCCGAGAGCGACCAGCCCAGGAGGGAGAGGTAGTTCAGCAGGCCCTCGGGCAGGAAGCCGCGCTCGCGGTAGAGGTTCAGGGAGGCCTGGGGGTCGCGCTTGGAGAGCTTCTTGTTGCCCTCGCCCATCACGTACGGCAGGTGGCCGAAGGCGGGGGTCTGCTTGGCGATGCCCAGCTCGGTCAGCGCCTTGTACAGGGCGACCTGGCGCGGGGTGGAGGACAGCAGGTCCTCGCCGCGCAGCACGTGGGTGATCTCCATCAGGGCGTCGTCGACCGGGTTGACGAGCGTGTAGAGGGGCGCGCCGTTGGCACGCACGATGCCGTAGTCCGGGACGTTCTCCGGGAGGTACGTGATCTCGCCGCGGACCAGGTCCGTGAAGGTGATCGGCTCGTCGGGCATCCGGAAGCGGACGATCGGGGTGCGGCCCTGGGCCTTGTACTCCTCGACCTGTTCGGCGGTCAGCTCGCGGCAGTGGCCGTCGTAGCCGGAGGGCCGGCCGGCGGCGCGGGCGGCCTCGCGGCGGCTGTCCAGCTCTTCCTGCGAGCAGTAGCAGTGGTAGGCGTAGCCGGCGTCCAGGAGCTTGCGGGCGACGTCGGCGTAGACGTCCATGCGCTGCGACTGGCGGTACGGCGCGTGCGGGCCGCCGACCTCGGGGCCCTCGTCCCAGTCGAAGCCGAGCCAGCGCATCGCGTCGAGCAGCTGCTGGTAGGACTCCTCCGAGTCGCGCGCCGCGTCGGTGTCCTCGATACGGAAGACCAGGGTGCCCTGGTGGTGGCGGGCGAACGCCCAGTTGAACAGGGCGGTGCGGACCAGGCCCACGTGGGGGTTACCGGTGGGCGAGGGGCAGAAACGGACGCGTACGGGGGAGCCGGGTGCGCTAGCCACGCTTGACAACCTTGTTGGTGAGAGTGCCGATGCCTTCGATGGTGACGGCGACCTCGTCGCCGACGTTCAGGGGGCCTACCCCCGCGGGGGTGCCGGTGAGGATGACGTCGCCGGGCAGCAGGGTCATGGCCTCGGAGATGTTGACGACCAGGTCCTCGATGGAGTGGATCATCTCGCTCGTGCGGCCCAGCTGGCGTTGTTCGCCGTTCACGGTGAGCTGGACCGTCAGGTCGTTCGCCCGGTCCAGGTCCAGATCCGTCTCCACCCAGGGGCCGAGCGGGCAGGAGGTGTCGAAGCCCTTGGCCCGGGCCCACTGCTTCTCGCGGCGCTGGACGTCGCGGGCGGTGACGTCGTTGGCGCAGGTGTAGCCGAGGACGACGTCCTTGACGCGCTCCCGCGGCACCTCGCGGCACATGCGGCCGATCACCACGGCCAGCTCGGCCTCGTGGTGCAGTTCCTCGGAGAACGGCGGGTACTGGATGTCGTCGCCGGGGCCGATGACCGAGGTGGAGGGCTTGAAGAAGGCGAACGGCGTCTCGGGCGCCTCGTTGCCCAGCTCGCGCGCGTGCTCGGCGTAGTTCCGGCCGAAGGCCACGACCTTGTTCGGGAGGACCGGCGGGAGCAGCCGCACCTTGCGCAGCGGCACCTTGGTGCCGGACAGCTCGTGGTCCGCGAACGGGATGCCCTTGATGATGTCGAGGACGAGTTCGTCCTCCTTGTCGCCCTCGACCGCGCCGAAGGCTACGTTCCCGTCGATGGAGAATCTGGCGATGCGCACGGGATCCTTGCGCCCCTCACTGAGACCGGCGTACTGACGTCCCAGGTTAACCGGTCCCCTCGCCCGGCGTCGGGCCGGTACGGCCGCCGGGCGAGGTGTTTCGCACGCGGCACCGGCGGCGTGCCGCCCGGGCGCTACTCGCCGGCCGCGGCGCCCACCGGCAGGTCCATCAGGACGGTGCGCCTGGGGTTGGCCGTCTGGGCGGGGAGGTCGACGGACTGCTCCGGCAGCTCCGGCGTCTGCAGGGCGCCGGCGTCGTCGAGGTGCGCCAGGGTCGTGCGTCGCGGGTTGGCTATGTTGCGGAACATCATCGTCGTCTTCACCGTTGTCGTCCTGTGCCCTCTGGGTCGAGTGGTTGGCAGAGTCGCCGCGCCTGTAAAGCGCCAGGCTAAACACCCGATTCCCCGCCGAAGGCGCCAACTGGCCCCGGTGTTCCTGTGAGTTTGCTCACGGCGTCACCGGCAAACCGGTCAATTCAGGCCCGCAAGTCGCTTCGGCGAAACGGACATTGAGTCCCTGAAGCCATCATTCCGCTCCTGATCATGGCGACTGGGACACGTGCCACCCCGCGGCGACTCGCTGGGAAACGCCCGGTTCGCCCCGGATCGACTTCCACGACTGGTGATGTGGCACTCACAGCCCGTCACGGAGGTCACAGCTCGGGTCACGGCCCTTGTTGGAGATCCGGCACTGTGCTGGAATTCCACGGACCGCCGCGGGATCGAGTCCGGCGCACAGGGGCGCGACGCAGCGCCGAGTGGCGGCGAGACGGGGGGAACCAGCGCCGGTCACTCAAGACCACCGGGGGGCGTATTCAGGACGCCTTCCAGAACGCCGACACCGTGTCTCTCCGTTCACGCGGAGGGGTGCCTGGTCCAGAGGTTGCGACGCTAGTGCAGGGACGTTTCAAGAGGGATGGCAGCGCTTCGGCGGAGCCGGAGTCGCACGACGGGACTGGCCCCATGAAGGGCAGCTCCTCGCCCCAGCACGCCCAGAACCCGGGTCCGGCCCCGTCCGGGGACGGCGGTGAGCGCGCCGGCCGCCACGGCGCACCGGTCTCCTCGGCCGGCGGTACGAAGACGACGAGCGCCGGCACCCCCGCGCCGGCCGCGAAGCCCTCCCCGGGACCGAGCGGCCCCGGTACGCGCCTGGCGCTGCGCAACTGGCGCATCTCCACGCGCCTGGTGTCGCTGCTGGCGCTCCCCGTGGTCGCGGCGACCTCGCTGGGCGCGCTGCGCATCAACTCGTCCATGGACGACATCCAGCAGCTCGACAACATGAAGCTGCTGACGGACATGACCAAGCAGGCCACCGAGCTGGCGGCCGCGCTCCAGGAGGAGCGCGACCAGTCCGCCGGCCCGCTGGCGCACGGCGGCGCGAACGACTACACGGTCAAGGGCTACCAGCAGAAGACCGACCGGGCCCGCGACAACTTCCTGGACGCCTCCGAGCAGATCGACGCGGCCAGCAAGCAGGGCAACCTGCAGGGCGTGCGCGACGCCCTCGTCGGCCTCGCCAACCAGCTGGACGACCTGGCCAAGATCCGCCGGTCCGCCTACAAGTCGAAGGACAACTCGACCCAGACGGTCGAGTCCTACCACCGGCTCATCACCCAGCTGATCGGTCTGTCCCAGGACATGGCCGAGGCGTCCAGCAACCCGGAGATGATCTCGCGCACCCGCGCCCTGGCGGCCTTCTCCACCGCCAAGGAGTACGCCTCCGTGCAGCGCGCCATGATCGCCGCCGCACTGCCCGCGACCACCGCCACCAAGGGCCACCTCGCCGAGAACGACCGCCTCTACGGCCAGTCGGCCTACGAGAGCGAGGGCTCCGAACTCGCGATCTTCCGGAAGATCTACGCGGACCAGAACGCCGAGGAACTCCTCAAGCCGATCGACGAGGGCAACCCGACGATCGAGACGGCCGACACCTACGCCAAGCGCTCCTTCGAGTCGCGCAACGGCATCGAGGGGCTGCCGGCGCGTTCGTACCGCGACTGGGTGGACACCAGCTCGACCAAGATCGAGCAGATGAAGAAGATCGAGCACACGCTGCTCGAGGACATGGAGCAGAAGGCCCGCGAGCTGCGCAGCGCCTCCGAGCGCGAGGCGATCATCTCCGGTGCGCTGATCCTGCTCGTGCTCGGTGTGTCGCTGGTCGGCGCGTTCGTCGTGGCGCGCTCCATGATCCGCTCGCTGCGCCGGCTGCAGGAGACGGCCACCAAGGTCGCCCAGGACCGGCTGCCCGAGCTGGTCAAGCAGCTGTCGGAGTCCGACCCGCAGGACGTCGACACGTCCGTGGAGTCGGTCGGTGTGCACTCCCGGGACGAGATCGGCCAGGTGGCCGCGGCCTTCGACGACGTGCACCGCGAGGCGGTCCGGCTCGCCGCCGAGCAGGCCCTGCTGCGGGGCAACGTCAACGCGATGTTCACCAACCTCTCGCGCCGCTCCCAGGGCCTGATCCAGCGCCAGCTGTCGCTGATCTCCGAACTGGAGTCCCGGGAGGCCGACCCGGACCAGCTGTCCTCGCTGTTCAAGCTGGACCACCTCGCCACCCGTATGCGCCGTAACGGCGAGAACCTCCTCGTCCTCGCCGGTGAGGAGCCGGGCCGACGCTGGACCCGCCCGGTCCCGCTGGTCGACGTGCTCCGCGCCGCCGCGTCCGAGGTGGAGCAGTACGAGCGCATCGAGCTGGCCTCGGTCCCGACCACCGAGGTCGCCGGCCGGGTCGTCAACGACCTCGTGCACCTGCTCGCCGAGCTGCTGGAGAACGCGACCTCGTTCTCCTCCCCGCAGACCAAGGTCAAGGTCACCGGTCACGCGCTACCCGACGGCCGCGTGCTGATCGAGATCCACGACACCGGTATCGGCCTGTCCCCCGAGGACCTCGCGGCGATCAACGAGCGGCTCGCCTCGCCGCCCACCGTGGACGTCTCCGTCTCCCGCCGCATGGGCCTGTTCGTGGTCGGCCGGCTGTCCCAGCGCCACGGCATCCGGATCCAGCTGCGCCCCTCCGACTCCGGTGGCACGACCGCGCTGGTCATGCTGCCCGTGGACGTCGCCCAGGGCGGCAAGAAGCCCACCCCGGGCAAGCCGGGCGCGCCCGGCTCCACCGGTGGTCCCGCCGCGGCGCAGGCGGCCGCCGGCGCCGCCGCGGCACGCCGCGCGAACGGTGGCAACGGCCAGGGCGGTGCC
>NZ_JBEOTD010000010.1:32271-202199 GCF_040426375.1 Streptomyces sp. NPDC096012 | reverse complement strand
ACGGGGGGGCGGGGTACTGTACCCTGCAGCCCTTAACCCCCGCCCCCCGGGCCCCGGTTCAGGCGGGGCCGGACGTCCGGGGCAAGAGGGCCGCGGCAGCCCGGAAGGGGTGCGGGGACCCGCACCCGGCGGTTCCGCGGCAGCCCCGCAGGGGCGTGGCGGGCCGCCCGGGCGGCCCCCACCGTCCGCGGCGGGCCGCCGGCCGGGCCTAGGCCTTGACCAGCCCCTCCTCGTGGGCCTCGGGCGCCTCGCCCACCGCCGGCCGGTCCTCGTCGAGCAGCGTCGTCTCGTCGAACGGCAGGTCCCCGGCGAGTACCCGCCGCACGCGGTCCTGGTCGATCTCCTTCGTCCACGTGCCGATCAGCACCGTCGCGACCGCGTTGCCCGCGAAGTTCGTCAGGGCCCGCGCCTCGCTCATGAACCGGTCGATGCCGACGATCAGCCCGACACCGTCGACCAGCGCGGGCTTGTGCGACTGCAGGCCGCCGGCCAGGGTCGCGAGACCCGCACCGCTGACCCCGGCCGCCCCCTTGGACGCCAGCAGCAGGAAGAGCAGCAGCGGGATCTGCTCCCCGACGGACATCGGCGTACCCAGCGCGTCGGCGATGTACAGCGACGCCATGGTCATGTAGATCATCGTGCCGTCGAGGTTGAAGGAGTACCCGGTCGGCACGGTGATGCCGACGACCGGCTTGCTGACCCCCAGGTGCTCCATCTTCGCGATCAGCCGCGGCAGCGCGGACTCCGAGGACGAGGTGGACAGGATGAGCAGGAACTCCCTGGCGAGGTACTTGAACAGGGAGAGGACGTTCAGGCCCGCGACGATCCGCAGGACCGCGCCGAGCACCACGAACACGAACAGGAAGCAGGTGACGTAGAAGCCGAGCATCAGCACGGCGAGGCTCTTGAGCGCGTCCAGGCCGGCCGAGCCGACGACCGCCGCGATGGCGCCGAACGCACCGATCGGCGCGGCCCACATGACCATGGACAGGATCCGGAAGACGAGCCGCTGGATGTGCTCGATGCCGCGCAGCACCGGCTGCCCGGCCTGCCCCATGGCCTGCAGCGCGAACCCGGCGAGCAGGGCGACCAGCAGCGTCTGCAGCACCTGGCCCTCGGTGAAGGCGGAGACGAACGTGGTCGGGATGATCGACAGCACGAAGTCGACCGGCGGCAGCGCGTCGCTGGAGACCTGGGCGTGCCCGGTCTGCCGGAGCGCGTCGGTCAGGTGCAGCCCCTCGCCCGGGTGCAGCACGTTGCCGACGACCAGGCCGATGGCGAGCGCCACGAGCGACATCACCAGGAAGTAGCCGAGGGCGATACCGCCGACGGCCCCGACCTTGGCGGCCTTCCGCACGGACCCGATCCCGAGCACGATCGTGCAGAAGATGATCGGCGAGATCATCATCTTGATCAGGTTGACGAAGCCGGTCCCCAGCGGCTTGAGCTCGACCGCGGCGTCGGGCCAGACGAGGCCCACGACGATGCCGAGCGCGACCGCCACGATGACGGCTATGTACAGGTAATGGGTCCGGTCCCGCTTACCGCGGGCTGCGGCAGGTGCCGTACCGGGAGTGCTGGCGGCCACGACTGCCCTCCTTGACGTCTTCGTCGGCGAACAACCGGCGTGCGGCTCACGTCCGGGCGTTGTTGGGAATGCCGTGACTATCTCCCGGGCTGTGAGAGCGGTCACCCTTCCGTTCATTTAGTTCACGGACGGCGGCGGAGGCACACTGCTGACATGCGCGTCCCCGTCCTCTCCCGACCCCGCAGCCTGGCGGGCCAGCTGCTCGCCATGCAGGCCGTGCTGATAGCGGTGGTGGTGGCCGGCTACGCGCTGTTCACCTACGTCAGCGACCGGCGGCAGGCCGAGGACGCCGCGGTCCGCCAGGTCACGGCGGTGGCCCGGTCGATCGCGGACGCCCCCTCGGTCCGCGCCGCGATCCGCACCCCCGACCCGACGGCCGCCCTGGAGCCGTACGCCCTGCGGGTCGGCCGGGACACCGGCGTCGACTTCGTCACGATCATGAACCCGGACGGCATCCGCTGGACGCACCCCGACCGCGAGCAGATCGGCAAGCGCTTCCTCGGCCGTATCGGCCCCGCCCGGCAGGGGCGCACCTTCACCGAGACCTACACCGGCACGCTCGGCCCGTCGGTGCGCGCGGTGACCCCGGTGCGGGACGGCGGCCGGGTGGTCGGCCTGGTCAGCGCCGGGATCAAGGTGGAGGCGATCAGCGCGCGGGTCCAGGACCAGGTCGCGGCGCTGCTCGTGGTGGCCGGCGGGGCGCTGGTGCTGGGCGCGGTCGGCACGTACGTCGTCAACGCCCGGCTGCGCCGGCACACCCACGGCATGAACGCCACCGAGCTGAGCCGGATGTACGACTACCACCAGGCGGCCCTGCACGCGGTCCGCGAGGGCCTGCTGATGCTGGACGGCCAGTACAGGGTGGCCCTGATCAACGACGGTGGCCGGGAGCTGCTGGGTGTGGGCGGGCAGCGGGACGTGGTCGGGCGCTCGGTGGCGGACCTCGGTCTGCCGGCCCCGCTGACGGGCGCGCTGCTGGCGTCCGAGCCGCGGGTGGACGAGGTCCATCCGACGGCCTCGCGGATCCTGGTGGTGAACACCTCGCCGGTCTCGGGCGGGGAGCGCCGCGGCACGGTCGTCACCCTCCGGGACGTCACCGAGCTCCAGTCCGTCATGGGCGAGCTGGACTCCGAGCGGGGGTTCACCCAGGCCCTGCGCTCCCAGGCGCACGAGGCGGCGAACCGCCTGCACACCGTGGTGTCGCTGATCGAGCTGGGCCGGGCCGACGAGGCGGTGGGGTTCGCCACGGCCGAACTGGAACTGGCCCAGGCGCTCACCGACCAGGTGGTCGCGGCGGTGAGCGAACCGGTGCTGGCCGCGCTGCTGCTGGGCAAGACGGCCCAGGCCAACGAGCGGGGCGTGGAGCTGGTGGTGTCGTCGGACAGCCGGCTGGACGACGGCGTGCTGCCGGACAGCGTGTCCGCGCGGGACCTGGTGACCGTCCTCGGCAATCTGATCGACAACGCGGTGGACGCGGCGCAGGGCAGCGCCGGGGCGCGGGTGACGGTGACGGCGTACACGACGGCGGACGCGCTCGTGCTGCGGGTGACGGACACCGGCCCCGGTGTCGACCCCGCCCACGCCGACCTGGTATTCCAGCGGGGGTACTCGACGAAGCCGGCCGGTCCCGGCGGGCGGGGCCTCGGGCTCGCCCTGGTCCGGCAGGCGGTGACCCGGCACGAGGGCTCGTTGACGGTGGCGGAGTCCGGGGCGGACGGTGAGGGCGGAGCGGTGTTCGAGGTGCGGCTGCCGTTGCGCACGGCGCGGGCCGGTTCCTCCCCGGCGGCGGGAGGCGGTACGGCATGACGCAGGCCCGGCCGATCAGAGTGCTGGTGGTGGAGGACGACCCGGTGGCCGCCGACGCCCACGTGATGTACGTGGGCCGGGTGCCGGGGTTCGCCGTCGTCGGCAAGGCCCACACGGGCGCGGAGGCCCGCCGGGTGCTGGACCGCACCCCGGTCGACCTGCTGCTGCTGGACCTGCACCTTCCGGACGTGCACGGACTGCAGTTCGCCCGCTCCCTGCGCGCGGCCGGGCACCACGCGGACGTCATAGCGGTGACGTCGGCCCGGGACCTGGCGGTGGTCCGCGAGGGCGTCTCGCTCGGCGTCGTCCAGTACGTGCTGAAGCCGTTCACCTTCGCCACCCTCCGGGACCGCCTCGTCCGCTACGCCGAGTTCCACGCGGCGGCCGGCGAGGCGAGCGGCCAGGACGAGGTGGACCGGGCCCTGTCGGTGCTCCGCGCCCCGTCGCCGGCGGCCCTGCCCAAGGGACTGAGCGGGCCGACGCTGGAGCGGGTGACGGGCGCGCTGCGGGACGCCCCGGAGGGGCTCACCGCGGCCGGCGTCGCGGAGGCGGTGGGCATCTCCCGGATCACCGCGCGCCGTTACCTGGAACACCTGGTCGAGGCGGGCCGGGCCGGCCGGAGCCCGCAGTACGGACAGGTGGGCCGCCCGGAGTTGATGTACCGGTGGGCGCCGCAGGCACGGTGAGGCCGCGGCGTCCCGCGACCGAGGATCTGCACGACCCCGCCCCAGTATCAGATCAGCGGCGCCCCGCGCCGCCCCGGAGGCCTCGGGCCCCGCCCCGCGCCGAGACCTCGGGCCCCGCCCCGCGCCGAGATCTCCGGCCCCGCCCCGCGCGGAGATCCGCTCCGCCCGGCCCGCGCACGCGCATTGACCCGACCAGACGACTCCTCCTACGTTCACACGGCAGCCATCTCCACGCCACGCCACAACGATGTGCGCCCGCAGGAGGTCATGCCCGTGCGCCCCACCGCCGCTCGTTCCACCCTGCTCGCCGCCGCCCTCGCCGCCACCGCCCTCACCGCGTGCTCCCCGGGCCCGGGGGCAGCCCCGACACCGTGAAGGTGTCCTACAAGCAGTCGACGGACAACTCGATCAAGGTGATGGACACCTACCTCGCCGGTGTGAAGAGGCAGTTCGAGAAGCGGAGGTGGACGGGGCCGGCGGGTGGCGGCCTGGACGGACGGGGCGTCCTCGCTGCAGTCCCTGGTCCGGATCGTGCTGCCGCTGATGGGTCCGGGTGTCGCGGTCGTCACCGTGTTCTCGTTCGTGATGATGTGGGGGAACTTCTTCGTCCCGTTCATGCTGCTGCTCACCCCGGACCGGATGCCGGCCTCGGTGAGCGTCAACGACTTCTTCGGCAACCGCGGCATGGTGGCCTACGGGCAGCTCGCCGCGTTCTCCGTCGTCTACTCCACGCCCGTGCTGCTGCTCTACGTGCTGGTCGCGCGCAGACTGGGCGGCGGCTTCGCCCTGGGCGGCGCCGTGAAGGGGTGACGCCGGGTAACCCCAGGTGACGGTGGTGACACCGGGTGCCACCAGGGAGGTGGCGATCAAGACGTAGGAATCTACGATGCGTGATCTTGTCCGAACCGACCGTAGTCAGCGCACCCCGGCAGCCCTACCTTGTGCGAGGTGCGCCAACCCTCAGCCCAACCCGACCCCTCGGCTCCGCCGTTCAACGCCCCGGCCGCCCGCAGGCTCCGCGCCGCACTCGGCATGGGGCCCGAGCACGTCGCCTACGGGATGCGCGTCTCCTACGGCCTGCCGTACGTCACCCCCGACCTCGTGACCGCCTGGGAACGCGGCACCGTCACCCCCAGCAATCCCGAACTCACCGCGCTCGCGAGCGTGTTGTGGTGTTCCCCGGGCGAACTCATCGGCCGGCCGCGGACCCTGCGCGAGCACCGGATCGCCCGTGCCGTCGCGCCGGAGGACGTCGCCCACGCCATCGGCATGGACCTGCGCGGGTATCTGCGGATGGAGGCACGCGAGGACTGGCGGGGCAACGAGCGCCAGTCGGCCGCACTCGCGCGGGTGCTGGATCTCGACCTGCCCGACTTCGTGGCCGTCACCGGCCGCGAGGCGAAGCTCGCCGACCTGCTGCACAGCGCGGTGACCACCCGCTGGCAGGCCTATGTGCGGCCGGTCATGAAGCTGGCCCCCCTGGACAAGGACGTCGTGGAGGAGGTCCTCCAGGGCCTTCACCAGGACTATCAGGGGCACATGGCCGCCACGCTCAGCTGGGGCGGCGGCAGCCGGAGCGCGAGCGAGTCCGGCCGGGACTTCCTCGACCGGATCGTCGGGAACTTCTGGTCGGCCGTGGCGGCCCTGACCGCCTGACCGGGCGCGCCGGTGCGGGCCGGGCCCCGATCCCGCTAGAAGACCGACTCCGCCTCGTCCATCCGGTCCTTCGGCACCGTCTTCAGTTCGGTGACCGCCTCCGCGAGGGGCACCATCACGACGTCGGTGCCGCGCAGCGCGGTCATCCGGCCGAACTGGCCGCGGTGCGCGGCCTCGACGGCGTGCCAGCCGAAGCGGGTGGCGAGGACGCGGTCGTACGGGGTGGGGACGCCACCGCGCTGCACGTGACCGAGGATGACCGGCTTGGCCTCCTTGCCCAGGCGCCGCTCCAGCTCGTAGGCCAGCGCGGTGCCGATGCCCTGGAAGCGCTCGTGGCCGTACTGGTCGATGTCGCCCTTGCCGTAGTCCATGGACCCCTCGGCGGGGTGGGCGCCCTCGGCGACGCAGATGACGGCGAACTTCTTGCCGCGGGCGAAGCGCTCCTCGACCATCTTGACCAGGTCGGCCGGGTCGAAGGGCCGCTCGGGCAGGCAGATGCCGTGGGCGCCGGCGGCCATGCCGGACTCCAGGGCGATCCAGCCGGCGTGCCGGCCCATGACCTCGACGACCATCACACGCTGGTGGGACTCGGCGGTGGTCTTCAGACGGTCCATCGCCTCGGTCGCGACGCCGACGGCGGTGTCGAAGCCGAAGGTGCGGTCGGTGGAGGAGATGTCGTTGTCGATGGTCTTGGGGACGCCGACCACCGGCAGGCCGGCGTCGGAGAGCATGCGGGCCGCGGTCAGGGTGCCCTCGCCGCCGATCGGGATCAGCGCGTCGATGCCGAACTCCTCGACCATGTCGGCGGCGCCCTCGCAGGCCTCGCGCAGCCGGTCGCGCTCCAGCCGGGAGGAGCCGAGGATGGTGCCGCCGCGGGCCAGGATGCCGCTGACCGCGTCCAGGTCGAGGGCGCGGTAGTGGCGGTCGAGCAGGCCCCGGTAGCCGTCCTCGAAGCCGATGACCTCGTCGCCGTACTGCGCCACCGCCCGGTGCACGACCGACCGGATCACGGCGTTCAGGCCGGGACAGTCGCCGCCTGCGGTGAGGACTCCGATGCGCATCGTGCTGTGTCTCCTGCTCGCTGTCGGTGCCGGTGAGCCAGTGCCGATTGTTTCACGTCCGCCGGTGCGGCGGGTTCCTGGCGGGCGCCGTATCCGGCACCGGGGGTACCGTCAAGAGGGTTCTGCTCACCCCGGTGGGCGTTTTTCATGCCGCAGAGGCGACGGACACGACATGAGGAACGGAGTGGACACGTGACGCGCAGCGTGTACGTGACCGGGATCGACCGCGGTGACGGCCGCCAGGTCGTGGAGCTGGGAGTCATGGAACTCCTCACCCGGCATGTCGACCGGGTGGGAGTCTTCCGCCCGCTCGTCCACGACGGCCCCGACCGGCTGTTCGAGTTGCTGCGGGCCCGGTACCGCCTCTCCCAGGACCCGTCGACCGTCTACGGCATGGACTACCCCGAGGCGTCCGCGCTCCAGGCCGAGCAGGGCACCGACGAGCTGGTCTCCACGCTCGTCGACCGCTTCCACCTGGTGGCCCGGGACTACGACGTCGTCCTCGTCCTCGGCACCGACTTCGCCGACACCCAGCTGCCGGACGAGCTGTCCCTCAACGCCCGCCTCGCCAACGAGTTCGGCGCCTCGGTGATCCCGGTGGTCGGCGGCCGGGGGCAGACCACCGAGTCGGTGCTGGCCGAGACGCGCAACGCCTACCGCGCGTACGACGGCCTCGGCTGCGACGTGCTCGCCATGGTCACCAACCGGGTCGCCCCCGAGGACCGCGACGAGATCGCCGGCCGGCTCGCGGACCGGCTGCCCGTGCCCTGCTACGTGGTCCCCGACGAGCCCGCGCTGTCCGCCCCGACGGTCGCGCAGATCGGCCAGGCCCTCGGCGCCCGGGTGCTGCTCGGCGACGACTCGGGGCTCGCCCGGGACGCACTGGGGTTCGTCTTCGGCGGTGCGATGCTGCCGAACTTCCTCGGCGCCCTGACCCCGGGCTGCCTGGTCGTCACGCCCGGGGACCGCGCCGACCTGGTCGTCGGCTCGCTGGCCGCGCACAGCGCCGGCACCCCGCCGATAGCCGGGGTGCTGCTCACCCTGAACGAGGTGCCGAGCCAGGAGGTCCTCACCCTCGCCGCCCGCCTGGCCCCGGGGACCCCGGTCCTCTCGGTGACCGGCAACAGCTTCCCCACCGCCGAGCAGCTGTTCTCCCTGGAGGGCAAGCTGAACGCGGCCACCCCGCGCAAGGCGGAGACCGCGCTCGGCCTGTTCGAGCGGTACGCCGACACCGCCGACCTGGCCCGCCGGGTCTCGGCGCCGAGCGGCGACCGGGTCACCCCGATGATGTTCGAGCACAAGCTGCTGGAGCAGGCCCGCTCGGACCGGCGGCGGGTCGTCCTGCCGGAGGGCACCGAGGAGCGGGTGCTGCACGCGGCCGAGGTGCTGCTGCGCCGGGGCGTGTGCGACCTGACCCTGCTCGGTCCGGTCGACCAGATCCGCAAGAAGGCCGCCGACCTCGGCATCGACCTGGGCGACACCGAGCTGATCGACCCGGCCACCAGCGAGCTGCGCGACTCCTTCGCCAAGAGGTACGCCGAGCTGCGCGCCCACCGGGGCGTCACGGTCGAACTGGCCCACGACGTCGTCTCGGACGTGAACTACTTCGGCACCCTGATGGTCCAGGAGGGCCTGGCCGACGGCATGGTGTCCGGCTCGGTGCACTCCACGGCGGCCACCATCCGGCCGGCCTTCGAGATCATCAAGACCAGGCCGGACTCCGCGATCGTGTCGTCCGTGTTCTTCATGTGCCTGGCCGACAAGGTGCTGGTCTACGGCGACTGCGCGGTCAACCCGGACCCGGACGCCGAGCAGCTGGCGGACATCGCCGTCCAGTCGGCCGACACCGCCGCGCAGTTCGGGGTGGAGCCGCGGATCGCGATGCTGTCGTACTCCACCGGCACGTCCGGGTCGGGCGCCGACGTCGACAAGGTGCGCGAGGCCACCGAGCTGGCGCGCTCCCGGCGGCCGGACCTGAAGATCGAGGGGCCGATCCAGTACGACGCGGCCGTCGAACCCTCCGTCGCCGCCACCAAACTGCCCGGCTCCGAGGTGGCGGGACAGGCCAGCGTGCTGATCTTCCCCGACCTCAACACCGGCAACAACACCTACAAGGCCGTGCAGCGCTCGGCCGGCGCCATCGCCGTCGGCCCGGTCCTGCAGGGTCTGCGCAAGCCGGTCAACGACCTGTCCCGGGGCGCTCTCGTGCAGGACATCGTCAACACCGTCGCCATCACGGCGATCCAGGCCCGGACGCCCGCCGGCTGAGGCCGCCGAGGCCGCGTTCTCCGGGCGCGCCTCCCGCCCCGCCCGAAGACCACATCCCCGAGCGAGAAAGCGCCTCCCCCGTGACCGCGACCCGTGTCCTCGTCCTGAACTCCGGCTCCTCGTCGGTGAAGTACCAGCTCCTCGACATGCGCGACGCGCGCCGGCTCGCCCGCGGCCTGGTGGAGCGCATCGGCGAGCAGACCTCCCGGCTCGAGCACACCTGCCTCACCAGCGGCGACACCCGCGAGCGCAGAGGGCCGATCGCCGACCACGACGCCGCCCTCAAGGCGGTCGCCGAGGAGTTGGGCCGGGACGGGCTGGGCCTCGACTCCCCGGAACTGGCGGCCGTCGGGCACCGGGTGGTGCACGGCGGCATGTTCTTCACCGAGCCGACCGTCGTCGACGACGAGGTGCTCACCGAGATCGAGCGGCTGATCCCGGTCGCCCCGCTGCACAACCCGGCCAACCTCACCGGCATCCGCACCGCGCAGGCGATGCGCCCCGACCTGCCCCAGGTCGCCGTCTTCGACACCGCGTTCCACACGACGATGCCGGAGGCCGCAGCCCGGTACGCGATCGACCCGAAGATCGCCGACCGCCACCGCATCCGCCGTTACGGCTTCCACGGCACCTCGCACGCGTACGTCTCCCGGGAGACCGCGCGGCTGCTGGGCAAGGATCCGGCCGAGGTGAACGTCATCGTGCTGCATCTGGGCAACGGCGCCTCGGCCTCCGCGGTGGAGAAGGGCCGGTGCGTGGACACCTCCATGGGGCTGACGCCTTTGGAGGGACTCGTGATGGGTACGCGATCCGGGGATCTGGATCCGGCGGTCATCTTCCATTTGGCACGTGTTGGCGGAATGTCCATGAATGAGATCGACACTCTTCTCAACAAGAGGAGCGGACTGTTCGGCCTGTGCGGTGACAACGACATGCGCGAGATCCGCCGCCGGATCGACGAGGGCGACGCGGAAGCAGAGCTCGCCTTCGACATTTACATTCACCGGCTCAGGAAGTACATCGGCGCCTATTACGCCGTCCTCGGGAAGGTGGACGCGGTCGCCTTCACCGCCGGGGTCGGCGAGAACGCGGCACCGGTGCGCCAGGCCGCGATCGCGGGCCTGGACGGGCTCGGCCTGGTGGTCGACCCGGACCTGAACGCCGTGCGCGGCGGCGGGCCGCGGCTGATTTCACCGGCGTCGGCACGGGTGGCGGTGGCCGTGGTGCCGACGGACGAGGAACTGGAGATCGCGACGCAGACCTACGCACTGGTCGGAAAGAACAACTGAATAGCACCTGAGCGGTGCGGCACTCATTTGTATCTTCCACCAGACGGAATATTCCGTAGCGAAACAAACCGATAGGATCGCCCCATGCGCCGTTCGAAAATCGTCTGTACTCTCGGCCCCGCGGTCGACTCCCACGAGATGCTCGTCGCCATGATCGAGGCGGGCATGAACGTGGCCCGGTTCAACTTCAGCCACGGCACCCACACCGAGCACCAGACGCGGTACGACCGCGTCCGGGCCGCGTCGAAGGAGACCGGCCGGCCCATCGGCGTCCTCGCCGACCTGCAGGGCCCGAAGATCCGCCTGGAGACCTTCGCCGAGGGTCCGGTCGAGCTGCATCGCGGCGACGAGTTCATCATCACGACCGAGGACGTGCCGGGCGACAAGCACATCTGCGGCACGACGTACAAGGGCCTGCCGGGCGACGTCTCGCGCGGCGACCAGATCCTGATCAACGACGGCAACGTCGAGCTGAAGGTCGTGGACGTCGAGGGCTCGCGGGTCAAGACCATCGTCATCGAGGGCGGTGTCGTCTCCGACCACAAGGGCATCAACCTGCCCGGCGCGGCCGTCAACGTGCCCGCGCTGAGCGAGAAGGACGTCGAGGACCTGCGCTTCGCCCTCCGCATGGGCTGCGACCTGGTCGCGCTGTCCTTCGTCCGCGACGCCAAGGACGTCCACGACGTCCACCGCGTCATGGACGAGGAGGGCCGACGGGTCCCGGTCATCGCCAAGGTGGAGAAGCCGCAGGCGGTCGAGAACATGAAGGACGTCGTGATGGCGTTCGACGGCGTGATGGTCGCCCGTGGTGACCTCGCCGTCGAGTACCCGCTCGAGAAGGTCCCCATGGTGCAGAAGCGCCTGATCGAGCTGTGCCGGCGCAACGCCAAGCCGGTGATCGTCGCGACCCAGATGATGGAGTCGATGATCACCAACTCCCGTCCGACCCGCGCCGAGGCCTCCGACGTGGCCAACGCGATCCTGGACGGTGCCGACGCGGTCATGCTGTCGGCGGAGTCGAGCGTGGGCGCGTACCCGATCGAGACCGTGAAGACGATGTCGAAGATCGTCGTCGCGGCCGAGCAGGAGCTGCTCTCCAAGGGCCTGCAGCCGCTGGTGCCGGGCAAGAAGCCGCGCACCCAGGGCGGCGCGGTGGCCCGCGCGGCCGCCGAGATCGCCGACTTCCTCGGCGCCAAGGGCCTGGTCGCCTTCACCCAGTCCGGTGACACCGCGCGCCGGCTGTCCCGGTACCGCGCCTGCCAGCCGATCATCGCCTTCACCACGGACGAGTCCACCCGCAACCAGCTGACCCTCAGCTGGGGCGTGGAGCCGTACATCGTGCCGTTCGTGAACACCACGGACGAGATGGTCGACCTGGTGGACCAGGAGATCGCCAAGCTGGGCCGGCTCGACACGGGCGACACCGTCATCATCACCGCGGGCTCGCCTCCCGGCGTCCCCGGCACCACCAACATGCTGCGGGTCCACCATCTGGGCAAGCAGAGCAACTGACGAGCCGCACGAGGGCTTCCCGACGCGCTGAGGGCGCCCCCTGGAGCAGGGGGCGCCCTCAGCCGTGTGCGGCTCCCGAACGGGCCTGTGTGACCGCTCAGTCGGTCGTGTACACGTGCATGCCGGGTATGTGCAGGTTGCCGCCGAACTGGGCCGCCTGGACCACCTTCACGTTGGTGAAGTAGATCAGCGGGATGTTCAGCGGGGGCGGGCTGTCGGGGCTGAAGGTCACCGGGATCAGACCGAACAGGTTGCCCGAAATGCTCTGCGTGTACATCACCGTGTCGCCACCGCGGATGGTGGACGTCGACCCCTTGGACGCCTGCACGTGGTACGTCTTGTTCGCCTGTTTGTCCTGCACGGTCTGGTGCAGGTCCCCGATGTCCGTGCCGCCGGAGATGACGTACTTCAGCACCTTCTTCTTGGTGCCGTTGGCCGTCTTCACCTCCACGACGCCCTGGTAGTCGGCGCCCTTGAGGAGCAGGGAGCTGGCGTTCAGGTACCAGGGGTCGTCCGCCACCAGCGTCTTGTTGTCGACGCCGCTCTCGTCCTCGGTGGCCAGCGGACAGTCCTGCGCGGCGGCGGAGGCGCTCGCGGACGGGGTCGGGGTGGCCGACCCGGTCGCGTCCTTGCCCGCCTCGACGGTGTCCGCGGCGGTCCTGGACACCTTCTCGGTGGCCTTCTTCACCGTGTCGCCGACCGTCTTGCCGGCCTTGGCGACGGTGTCCCCGACGGTGTTCTTGGCGGTGTCGGCGGCCTTGGAACCGGAGGACGACGTGTCGCTGCCGGTGGCCGGGGCCGAGGGCGCGCCGGACGAGGGGGACGAGGTGGACGCGGACGGCGTCGGGCTCGCGGAGGCGGTACCGGAGTCCTTCTTGCCGCCGGTGAGGATGCCACCGAGCGTGTCTCCGATGGTGTCCAGCAGGTTGCCGCTGCCCTGGGAGGCGGACGGGGCGGGCGTGCCGGCATCCCCGCCGGAGCCGGAACCTGTGCCCGGGGCCGGGGAGCCGGCGGTCGCGGTCGGCGTGGGCTCGGCCTTGTCGTCGGAACCTGAATCCGGCGAAGAGGAGTTGCCCGATCCCCCGGCGTCCTTGCCGCCCGCGGCGTCCTTGCCGCCCTTGCCATCGCCGGTGGTGTCCGCCGAGGGCTTGTCGGCGGCCGCGGACCCGCTCTGGGAGGCGGACGGCGACGGCGAGGCCGAAGGGCTCTTGGAGTCGTCCAGCGCCTTGACGCAGTCCTTGTACTCGTCGGCCGTCAGGCTCTTGGCCGAGGTCGACGGGGACGGCGTGCCGTTGTTGTCGGCGAGGGCGAGCGTGGACGTGAAGCCCATGCCCACGATCACCGCGGTCGGCATCGCCACGGAGGCTATCGCCTTGCCGGCCGGCATGTGGAACCTGGTGAACAGCGGCTTCTTGGGTGCCGCGTGGCGGGCCCCGGTTCTCGCGCGGGACCTGTCCACGTCACTCCCGCGGGTCGCCTCGTCAGCCGGCACTGTGCCTCCCGTTCGCCCCGTTGGCCGGGCTCGTTCCTGACAGGTCGTTCGACTCGTTCAGCGGGTGCGCGCTCTGGTGGGGCAGTGGCGGCAGCGGGGCGGTCTCGGGAGCACCGTCCTGCCCCGACGCCGCCTCGGCCGGCGGCTGCGGCTCCTCGGGCGCACCCGGCGCCCAGGCGACGGCCATCGCCCCGCCGATGAGCGCGAACAGGAAGCCGACGATGAAGCCGCCGAAGTTGGACACGGGCAGGGACACCAGTGCCAGCAGGATCGCGGCGACCCCGGCGAACGTCCGCACGTGCTTCTGGAACCAGAGGCTGACACCCAGGACGACGAGCAGCACACCGATGATCAGGGAGCCCGCCCCCGCCGTGGTCGCCATCGCCACCGTCAGATGACCGAACCGAAGGTGGTAGTACGGGAAGTACATGATCGGAAGGCCGCTGAGCAGGATGTACAGACCGGCCCAGAACGGGCGCGCGCCCCGCCAGGCGCGGAACTGCAGCCTCCGACGGCTGAACTGGCCGGATGCGGCGGCAGGAGTCTCGGCGCTCATGGAAAACAGCTCCCTGGTGCGGCGTTGCTGTGGTGGTGACGTGTGCCGCGCGTGAAGACGCGGCCGATGATGGAACGGGCGGGGGCGCCGTCGGCTCCCCCGCCCGTCACCGAGGGCTCAGTAGCACTCGATCTTCGGGCCGCCGGTGCCCTTGTGCAGCGACATGTGCAGACCGCTCAGCTTGAAGGTTCCGGCGGTGGTGGCCCACGCCGTCTGCTTCACGCCGGTGAGGTCGGCCGAGTCGGCCTGCTGGGCGAAGCCGAAGGGGTTGGCCTGTTCGCCGTTGCCCTTCATGCCCGGACCCTTGCTGGCGTCCTTGGCGGCCACACCGATGTCGATGCCGTTGAACGTCGCATCGGCCTGCAGGTCGCTGACATCGATGTAGAGGTTGTGCGCCTGGACCTTGTCGTGCCCCGGCCCACCGGCCTCCAGCCGGAGGGTGATCGGGCCGAGGAACGGCACATCCGGGGTGACCACGGACTGGCACATGTTGGTGATCGTTGCGTCGGTGAACGACGAGACGGCGACGGCGTGGGCCGTCTTCTTCCCGTCGAGCCCGTAACCGCTGTCGACCGCCCCGTACTGTGCGAAGCCCGTACCGTGCAGCGAGTCGGCCGTCACCTTGAACTCTTGGCCCGACACGCTGAACGAGGCAGCGAGGGCACCCTGCGCGAGGGCGACACCTATCGCTGCCGTAGCGGCGACGCTGGGCACCATGACCACAGCGAACCGCTTCCATCTGGTCCCGCCACGCACCTGGGACTCCATATTTCCTCCTTCTCGGACGTACATCTCCTGACCCGGACTCGCCCCGGTCGGGGCTCAGCCAGGCAGGGATGGGAGAAGTGCTACGTCCTCGGGAAGGAGAGCGCCTGCGCTCGGTGGCGCGAACAGCGCCCGAATCACCGGCGATCACCCCCGAGCGACAACCACTGGTCGCGCCTGACACGCATCACGCACAACCTTGCTGGACAGGCTTCGCCGACCGGCGAAGACCCCCCTGCCCAGAGCCGGCGCCACTGCCGCCGGCCCTGCTCGGTGGGGACCCAGAGTCTCCCGTGACCCGGCCGGCTGCCGGGGTGCGGGAATGGACCGAGCGTCGCCGATCGTGGTGCATTCTCGGCCTGGACACAAGGGGGTTCGTTACTGGCTAGTAACGGCTGGATAACCGGAGGACGACCGACCGATCTCGGAGCGCCACACTCGGTGGCATCACAGGGCAGAGCAAAGCCGTTGATCCCTGGACGAATCCAGACAGATCAACGGCCTTGTCTTACTCCGAGTAACAGCGGCCGGGATTACCAAGATTTGGCAAAGTACGGCCGCCTGACGGCTCGTCGGTGAATCTTTCACCCCGGCATCACAAGCCGTGGGGTTTAGCGACTGGTCAGAACAGGGCGCGGGCCAGTGCCCGTCGCGCCCCCACCACGCGGGGATCCTCGGGGCCCACGACCTCGAAGAGTTCCAGCAGCCGGCGCCGTACCGCGTCCCGGTCGTCGCCCGCCGTGCGCCGCACGGTCTCGATCAACCGCCCGAAGGCGTCCTCGACGTGGCCGCCCACCAGGTCCAGGTCGGCGGCGGCGATCTGCGCGTCCACGTCGGCGGGCTTCTCCGCCGCCTCCCGGCGCACCTTCTGCGGGTCGAGGCCCTGCACCCGCTGGAGCAGCTCGGCCTGCGACAGCCCGAGCTTGGCCTCCGGGTGGGCGGGGTCGTCGGCGAGCACGTTCCGGTAGGCGCGCACGGCGCCGTCCAGGTCACCGGCGTCCAGCGCCTCGGCGGCGGCGTTCAGCGTCGCGTCGTACGGCCCCTCCGTCACCGCGGCGGTGGCACCGCCCGGCTCGGCGTCCGGGTCGACGGTCAGACCGGTCAGCCCGAACCGCTCCTCGGCGACCTGCACCAGCTGGTCCAGGGTCTGCCGGATCTGGTCCTCCGCGGCCGCCCCCTGGAACAGCGGGAGCGCCTGCCCGGCGACGACGGCGAACACCGCCGGGATGCCCTGCACGCCGAACTGCTGCATCAGCATCTGGTTGGCGTCGACGTCGATCTTGGCGAGGAGGAAGCGCCCGTTGTACTCGACGGCGAGCCGCTCCAGGACCGGGCTCAGCTGCTTGCAGGGCTGACACCACTCGGCCCAGAAGTCGATGACGACGGGCACTTCGGCGGATCGCTGGAGGACGTCCCGCTCGAATCCGGCTTCATCGACGTCGATGACGAGATCGGCCGGGGAGACGGCCCCCGTCCCGCCCTGCCGGGCGGCTTCGGCGCGCGTCTGCTCGGCCTTGGCCTTGGCCTCTTGGGCCGCCTTGACCGCGGCGAGGTCGACGACGCCGCTCATGGACATGTTCCGTGGCTGCATGCGTCTATCCTCCCCCGTTAACGCGCCTGACGGAAAAAAAGCGATGTGGTCGGCGCCGGGTCCCCACCCCACGCCGTGGTCATGGCCCGCGAACGTCCATCGCGAGCTTTCGCTACGAGTCGTAGCGTAATGCCATGCGGAACCCGCGCGACACCACTCCCCGGTGATCTCCCTCACGACCGCACAGTTCCCGCCGGTTATGGTCGTGGGATGCAGAGCCGCACCCCCGCCAGCCGTACCGGGCGCCCGCGCAGTGCCGCCGCGGACACCGCGATCCTGGCCGCGACCCGGCAGGCTCTGGTGGAGCTGGGCTGGTCCGGGCTCACCCTGGGAGACGTGGCGACGCGCGCGGGGGTCGCGAAGACGACGGTCTACCGCCGCTGGGCGGGCAAGAGCGAACTGGTCACCGACGCCCTCGCCACCCTCTTCGACCAGCTGGTCCTGCCGGACCGGGGCAGCCTGCGCGCGGACATCGAGGGCGTGGTGCTCCAGTTCGCCGAACTGCTGGAGCAGCCGGCCACCAAGACGGCGCTGATGGCGGTGGTCGCCGAGGCCACCCACGACGAGGCGCTGCGGCAGCGGCTCCGCGAGAAGATCGTCGCCCGGCAGAAACGGCTGGTTCTCGAGGGCCGCCGGCGCGCCCAGAGCCGGGGCGAGATCCCCGCGGACGTGACCGACCCGGCCCCGCAGATCGACCTGATCTTCGACATGATCGCCGGGGCGGTGGTGCACCGCACCCTCGTCTCCTGCGAGCCGGTCGACGCCGGCTGGGCGGCACGGTTCACCACGGTGCTGCTCGACGGCCTCGCCGCGGCCGGAGCCTGACCGGGCGGGGGCCCTGACAACGCGGCGGCCCCCCCTGCACATACGGCGGGGCCTTGCGCACACGGCGAGGCGGGCCGGCGAAGACACTCCGCCGCCCGCCCGGCCCGGGTCACCGACGGCCGGATGCGAAAGGGCACCGTCCGCCTGGCCCAGGTCACCGGCGGCCGGATGCGAAGGCGCACCGCCCGCCCGGCCCAGGTCACCGGCGGCCGGATGCGAAAGGGCACCGCCCGCCGGGCCCAGGTCACCGACGGCCGGTCGGTGCGAGGCGCGCCGTCGCCAGGTACACCGGTGCCAGGTGACGGACGCGGATCCGCTCGCGCCGGACGCGGAACCGCCTCGCGCCGCGGGTCCGCCCGTCAGAACCCGGCCGGCTCCGTGTACACCCCCCACTCCTCCCGCAGCACTCCGCAGATCTCGCCGAGCGTCGCCTCGGCGCGCACCGCGTCCAGCATGGGCCCGATCATGTTGGAGCCGTCCCGCGCGGCGGCCAGCATGCGGTCGAGGGCGGTGCGTACGGCCCCGTCGTCGCGCGCCGCCTTCCGCTCGGCGAGCGTCCGCACCTGCTCGCGCTCCACCTCGTGGCTGACCCGCAGGATCTCCAGGTCGCCGGTGACGGACCCGGTGTGGACGTTGACGCCGACGACACGCTTGTCGCCCTTCTCCAGGCCCTGCTGGTACCGGAAGGCGGACTCGGCGATCTCCCCGGTGAACCAGCCGTCCTCGATCCCGCGCAGGATGCCGGAGGTGATGGGGCCGATCGGGTGCCTGCCGTCCGGGTGCGCCCGCAGTCCGCGTTCCCTGATCTGCTCGAAGATCTTCTCCGCGTCGGCCTCGATCCGGTCGGTCAGCTGCTCGACGTACCAGGAGCCGCCGAGCGGGTCGGCCACGTTGGCGACCCCGGTCTCCTCCATCAGCACCTGCTGGGTGCGCAACGCGATCTCCGCGGCCTGCTCGCTGGGCAGCGCGAGGGTCTCGTCCAGGGCGTTGGTGTGCAGCGAGTTGGTGCCGCCGAGCACCGCGGCCAGCGCCTCCACGGCCGTGCGCACCACGTTGTTGTACGGCTGCTGCGCGGTCAGCGAGACCCCGGCGGTCTGCGTGTGGAACCGCAGCCACTGCGCCTTCTCGCTCCGCGCGCCGTACACCTCGCGCATCCAGCGGGCCCAGATCCGGCGCGCGGCACGGAACTTGGCGATCTCCTCGAAGAAGTCCACGTGCGCGTCGAAGAAGAAGGAGAGGCCGGGCGCGAAGACGTCCACGTCCATGCCGCGGCTGAGCCCCAGCTCGACGTAGCCGAAGCCGTCGGCGAGCGTGTAGGCCAGCTCCTGCGCCGCCGTGGCCCCGGCCTCGCGGATGTGGTAGCCGGAGACGGACAGCGGCTTGTAGGCGGGGATGCCGGCGGCGCAGTGCTCCATCAGGTCGCCGATCAGTCGCAGGTGCGGCTCGGGCTGGAAGAGCCACTCCTTCTGTGCGATGTACTCCTTGAAGATGTCGGTCTGGAGGGTCCCGTTGAGCACCCCCGGATCCACGCCCTGGCGCTCGGCGGCGACCAGGTACATGCAGAAGACGGGCACGGCGGGCCCGCTGATGGTCATGGAGGTGGTGACGTCGCCGAGGGGGATGTCCCGGAAGAGGACCTCCATGTCGGCGGCCGAGTCGATGGCGACCCCGCAGTGCCCGACCTCGCCGAGCGAGCGCGGGTCGTCGGAGTCGCGCCCCATCAGCGTCGGCATGTCGAAGGCGACGGACAGGCCCCCGCCGCCCGCGGCGAGGATCATCTTGTACCGCTCGTTGGTCTGCTCGGCGTTGCCGAACCCGGCGAACTGCCTGATGGTCCAGGTACGCCCGCGGTAGCCGGTCGGGTACAGCCCGCGGGTGAAGGGGTACTCCCCGGGCCAGCCGATCCGCTCGAATCCCTCGTACGTGTCGCCCGGTCGGGGCCCGTACACCGGCTCCACGGGATCACCGGAGAGCGTGGTGAAGTCAGCGTCGCGCTTGCGCGCGGCGTCGTAGCGGGCCTGCCAGCGTCGGCGGCCTTCCTCGATGGCGTGAGCGTCCATACCCTCGAATTTACTTGGACGTCCTAGTAAATGTCGATGGCTGACCGCCGTACGGCACCCGTACGGCGGTGGAACCTACGCCTTGGCGACGGCCGGGGCCTCGTCGGCGACCTGGGCCTGGAGCTCGTGGCTGATCTTCCGCTCGACGAAGAAGGCGGCCGTGGGGATCGTGCCGGCGAGCAGCACCCACAGCTGCTTGCCGACCGGCCACTTCGCCTTGGAGCCCAGGTCGAAGGCGAAGATCAGGTAGACGACGTACAGCCAGCCGTGGGCGATGGCGACGACCCGGGTGAAGTCGGCGGCACCGTCCATGTGCAGGCCGTACTTGGCGACGCAGCCGAGAGTCAGCAGCACCAGCAGCACACCGGTGACGTAGGCCATGACGCGGTAGCGGGTCAGCACGCTCTTTTTCATGGAGCCGAGCGTAACCACCCGTTCCGGGAGATCTTGCCCCGGGTCACTCCTCGAAGTCGTGTGCCGAGATCCGCAGCGGGCGGAGCATCGCGAAGATCTCCTGGCACTCCTCGCTGTCGTACGCCCCGAGCCCGAAATCCATGGCCATCAGGTCACGGGTGGCCGCCTCGACCACCTCGCGGCCCTTGTCGGTGATGACGGCGAGGGTGCCGCGGCCGTCGTTGGGGTTGGGGCGCTTGGCCACCAGACCGGACTTCACCAGGCGGTCCACGGTGTTCGTCACGGACGTGGGGTGCACCATGAGCCGCTCACCGATCTTGGACATCGGCAGCTCACCGGCCTTGGAGAAGGTGAGGAGCACCAGCGCCTCGTAGCGGGCGAACGTCAGCCCGTACGGCTTGACCACCCCGTCCACCTCGGCGAGCAGGATCTGCTGGGCCCGCATGATCGAAGTGATCGCGGCCATGGACGGCACGTTTCCCCAGCGCTGCTTCCACAGCTCGTCGGCGCGGGCGATGGGGTCGAACGAGAGGCTCAGAGGCTTCGGCACGTCATCAGACCCTACCGGCCGGTCATATGCGGGGCAGCCCCGTCTCGACCTTCGGTCGCCCGGGCCGCTCCGGCAGGGCGCGCGCGAACCACGGTCCGGGCCCAGGGCGTACGCCGGCCCCGCCCCCGGCGCGGCCGGGCGGCCCGGTCACGGCGGCAGGAACGGCAGAAGCGGCAGAAGCGGCGGCGAGGCGGTGAGGCCGGGGCGCAGGGCGTACCCGAGGCACGAGCGGACCCCGCTGGGCATGACCCGGGCGTCGGGCGTCGGGCGGCTGACGGCTGACGGCTGACGGCTGACGGCTGACGGCTGACGGCTGACGGCTGACGGCTGACGGCTGACGGCTGACGGCTACTGTGCGCGCTGCGCCAGATGCCTCTCGACCGTCTCGACCTTGGAGGTGAGCCCGTCGGTCACACCGGGCCGGAGGTCCGCCTTGAGGACCAGCGAGACCCGCGGCGCGCGGGCCTCGACGGCCGCGACCGCCCGCTTCACGACGTCCATGACCTCGTCCCAGTCACCCTCGACGGAGGTGAACATGGCGTCGGTGCGGTGCGGCAGACCGGACTCGCGGACCACCCGCACGGCGTCGGCGACGTACTCCCCCACGTCCTCGCCCACGCCCAGCGGCGTCACGGAGAAGGCGACGATCACGCGTTCACCACTCCTTCCTTGCGGGCACGGGCGGCGATGACGGCGTCCTCGGCCTCGCGGCGCAGCTTGCGCTCGATGATGAAGCCGCCGCCGGGGATGACCGAGTACGCGAAGTACAGGGCGGCCTTCCCCTTGTTCCACTTGGTGCGGTTCCAGGCGTCGGCCCAGAAGAGCACGTAGAGGACGAACAGCACGCCGTGGATCGGCCCGAGGACCGGGGCGACGTCGAAACCGTCGTTCACCGTGTACTTGATGATCGTGCAGGCCGCGAGGACGATCCAGGAGATGCCCTCCGGTACGGAGATCAGGCGCAGGCGGCGGATGGCGGAGGCTGTCTTGAGGTCCACGGGTCACCTTCGGGTGAGAGTCGCTGAGGGCGCGGTAGCCGGCGGTCCGCTTTGTGAACGGAAGCACAAGCGTTCACCCATTGTGGCAAACGACGGCCCCGGGGATGCGCTCAGGGTCGGCGTCGGGGTCGGCGTCGGGGTCGGCGTCCGCCCACAGGCCCTGTTCGGCCCACCCGTCGCGCCGCTACCTTCGCCGGGTGGCGATGTTCCGGCTCCAGGGGAGCAAGGTCCTCGCCGTCGACATGACCGGGGACGCCGTGAAGGCGAAGAACGGCTCGATGGTCGCGTACGACGGGCAGATGACCTTCAAGAAGCTGAGCGGTGGCGGCGAGGGGCTGCGCGGGATGGTGACCCGGCGGCTCACCGGTGAGCAGATGACGGTGATGGAGGTGAGAGGGCAGGGGACCTGCTGGTTCGCGGACCGGGCCGCCGAGATCAACCTGGTCGCCCTCCAGGGGGACAAGCTCTACGTCGAGTCGAGCAATCTGCTCGCGACCGACGCGGGGCTGCGGACGGGCACGACGTTCACCGGACTGCGCGGCGCCTCGCAGGGCAACGGCCTGTTCACGACGACCGTCGAGGGGCACGGCCAGGCGGCGATCACGTCCGACGGGCCGGCGGTGGTGCTGCGGGTCAGCCCGCAGTACCCGCTGTCCGTCGACCCGGGTGCCTACGTGGCCCACCAGGGCAACGTGCGGCAGTCCTTCCAGTCGGGTGTGACCTTCCGCACGCTGCTCGGGGAGGGCGGCGGCGAGGCCTTCCAGATCCGCTTCGAGGGCGACGGACTGGTGTACGTGCAGCCGAGCGAGCGGAACACGATCGCGGGGGATCTGTGACATGGCCTTCCGGGAGATCAATTCCAAGATGGTCGAGGCGACCGTGCTGCCCGGGCAGCGGCTGTTCAGCCAGCGCGGGGCGATGCTCGCCTACCGCGGTGAGGTGTCCTTCACCCCGAACGTGCAGGGCGGCCAGGGCGGCGTGATGTCCATGCTCGGGCGCCGGGTGGCCGGTGAGGCGGCCCCGCTGATGTCGGTGGAGGGCAGCGGCACCGTCTTCTTCGGGCACGGCGGCCACCACGTGCACGTCATCACCCTCTCGGGCGACACCCTGTACGTCGAGGCCGACCGGCTGCTCGCCTTCGAGGGCACGCTCCGGCAGGGCACGATGTTCATGGGCTCGCAGGGCGGCGTGATGGGCCTGGTCCGGGGCCAGGTCACCGGCCAGGGGCTGTTCACCACCACGCTGCAGGGACAGGGTTCCGTCGCCGTGATGGCGCACGGCGGTGCCTTCGAGATCCCGGTCACCCCCCAGCGCCCGGTGCACGTCGACCCGCAGGCCTACGTCGCCCACCACGGCGACGTCCGCAACAGGCTGTCCACCGCGCTCGGCTGGCGGGACATGGTGGGCCGGGGCTCCGGCGAGGCCTTCCAGCTGGAGCTGAGCGGCAACGGCACGGTGTACGTCCAGGCCTCGGAGGAGAAGCTGTGAGCGCGTACGCGACCCCGGGCGGCCCGGTGGTGCACGACCCGACGACGCTGCCCGTCGACGACAACGTGAACAGGTACACGTTCTGCGTCGAGCTCAAGAGCGGGCAGTGGTTCCTGCAGAAGGGGAAGATGATCGCCTACTACGGGGCGATCGAGTTCAACGGCATCGGGCACGGCCGGCTCGACCGACTTGTCCGTACGTCGTTCCATTCGCCACTGCACGCGAGCGACTGGGTCGTGGCGGCGGGCTCGGGCAAGATGCTGCTGGCCGACCGGGCTTTCGACGTCAACTCCTACGACCTGGACGACGGGAACTTGACCATTCGCGCGGGCAATCTGCTCGCTTTTCAGCCAAGTCTCGCGCTGAAACAATCGATCGTGCCGGGTTTTCTGACGCTGATCGGAACCGGAAAGTTCGTCGCCGCCTCTAACGGTCCGGTGGTGTTCATGGAACCTCCGATCCGGGTCGCCCCTCAGGCCCTCGTCGGCTGGGCCGACTGCCCGTCTCCGTGCCATCACTACGACCACGGGTACCTGACGGGCGTACTGGGCGGTCTACGTGCGGCGACTGGGCTCGGCGGGGTATCCGGCGAGGAGCACCAGTTCGAGTTCGCGGGCGCCGGGACGGTCCTGCTGCAGTCGTCCGAGGCCCTCATGGCCGAGGCGGCGACGGGGGCGGTTCCACCCGAGCCGGGGGTGCCCGGCGGTGGCGGAACGGCACCGGGCGGACACCGTCCGCAATCGCCGGGTGCACCGCGCCTTCCCGGACAGCTGGGAGACCTCCAGCGTCGCTTCGGGCTGTGAGCGGTAGTCTGCGGAGTGTGACGTCGAACGCGTGCGCACTGTCACACCACCCGAAATAGTTCGCCATTCAACTTCTTAGGTAGACTTCATTCATGGAGACCGAGACGGCCACGCGCTGGCTGACCGATGCGGAGCAGTGCGCCTGGCGCACCCACCTGGAGGTCAACAGGCTGTTGACGTACCAGCTCGAAAAGGACCTGCAGCCGTTCGGCCTGACAATGAACGACTACGAGATCCTGGTGAACCTGTCCGAGTCGGACGACGTACGGATGCGGATGAGCGATCTCGCCTCCGCGACCCTGCAGTCCAAGAGCCGGCTCTCGCACCAGATCACGCGCATGGAGAACGCGAACCTGGTCCGCCGTGAGAACTGCGAGTCCGACCGGCGGGGACTGTACGCCGTGCTGACCGAGCACGGCATGGAGACGATGAAGAAGGTGGCGCCGCACCACGTGGCATCGGTGCGGCGGCACTTCATCGACCTGCTGTCACCGGAGGCCCTGATAGAGCTGGACAAGGAGCTCAGGCCGATCGCCGAGCACCTTCGGGGGCAGCGCGGGCGTCCCTGACCCGGCCGTGCCCGGGTGCGGGGGCGGCGAGGCCCGCTGGGCCGCCGCCCCCGCACCCGCGCCTCCGTGCGCACCCTCAAGCCCGGTGAACGCCACGGGCTCTCCGGGCGCCGCCGTGCTTCAGGAGCGGGAATCGTCCCCGGCCGGCCCCCGGTTCGCCGCCTCGCGCCGCCAGGGCGCCGCGAGCAGCGCGGCCGACACCGCCACCGCGCCCGACACCAGGAAGCACCCGCCGAGCGGCAGGGCGCCGATCAGCAGGCCGGTCAGCAGCGCACCGCCGGAGCCGCCCGCGTTGACCGCGGCGTTCACCCACGCCCCGGCCCGGGTCCGGTCCTCCCGCGCCGCCGTCTCGTCGGCCAGCAGGTACGCCGTCGTCAGGGCCGGAGCGACGAACGCCCCCGCGCAGACCATGGCCGCGGTCAGCGTCCACAGGCCGGGCGCGACGCCCGCCAGGGCGACCACCACCCCGAGCGACCCGGCGAACCAGCACAGCCGTGCCCGGGTGCCCGTGCGCCACCGCACCGCCCCGCTCGCCAGCCCGCCCACCGCGCTGCCCGCGCTGAGCGCTCCCAGCACCCAGGGCACCACGGCCGGGTCGTACGACCGCCGGCCGGCGAAGGCGAGCACCAGCAGGTCCACCCCGCTCAGCGCGAGACCTGCGCCGGCGGCCACGGCCACCGCGGGCAGCAGGCCGGCGACCCGGCCGGGCCTCGCACCGCGGGTGACCGGACGCGGCCCGGTCATCACCGGGGAGGAGACGAAGGCACCGGTGCCGGCGACCACCAGCAGGGCGCTGAGCAGGATGCCGGCCGCGGGCGGGGCGAAGCCCACCAGCAGGCCGACGAGGGCCGGCCCGGACACGTAGAGCAGTTCCTCGGCGACGCCGTCCAGGCTGTAGGCGCGCTGCAGCAGCAGCCGGTCGTCGACGAGCTCGGTCCACAGCGCGCGCATGGTGGGACCGAGCGGCGGCGCGCAGGCACCGGCGAGAACCGCGGCCGCGGCGACGGCGGGGGCCGGTGCCCCGGGCCGCCAGGTCAGCGCGGCCAGGACGCACAGCAGGGCGCCGTAGAGCGACGCCATGGGCAGCAGGGCCCGGCGTGGGCCGTACCGGTCGATCAGGGACGCGCGCAGCGGCATCAGGAAGACGGTGGCGGCCCCGAACAGGGACATCACGGCGCCTGAGACGGCGTAGGACCCGGTCGCCCGGGTGACGGAGAGCAGGACCGCGAGTGCGACCGTGCCGTAGGACAGGCGCGCGGTCAGCGCGGCGGCGAACGTGCGGCGCGCGTGCGGGACGCGCAGCACGGCGGCGTAGGTGGGCGGGGCGGGGCAGGGCGAAGCGGGTGCGGACATCGCTCGGGTTCCTCGCGTCGAGGCGGAAGAGGGGACACCGGGGCGCCGCGTCGGCCGGCGGTCGTTCGTCGGTGGCGGACGCGGGCGCGGTGTGCGCTCTATGCCAGGGCGGGGAACACGAGGGGGAAGTTAGCAGTGCCGGGCCGCGGTCGGCGCGATCAGCTCTCCGTGATCCCGGCCACCAGCTCGTCCGCCGCACGGTACGGGTCCAGTTCGCCGGCGACGATGCGCTCGGCGAGGGAGCTGAGGCGGCGGTCGCCGTGCAGGTCGCCGATGCGTGTCCGCAGCGCGGTGACCGCGATGGTCTCGACCTCGCGGGCCGCCCGGGCCCTGCGGCGCTCGGCGAGGACGCCGCGCTCCTCCATCCACGCGCGGTGCTTCTCCAGGGCCTCGACGACCTCGTCCACCCCCTCGGCCCGCGCGGCGACCGTCTTCACGATCGGCGGACGCCAGTCGCCGGGACCGCGGGACTCGCCCAGGCCCAGCATGTGGTTGAGTTCGCGGGCCGTCGCATCGGCGCCGTCGCGGTCCGCCTTGTTGACGACGTAGACGTCACCGATCTCCAGGATGCCGGCCTTCGCCGCCTGGATGCCGTCGCCCATGCCGGGCGCCAGCAGGACGACGGAGGTGTCCGCCTGGGCGGCGATCTCCACCTCCGACTGGCCGACGCCGACCGTCTCGACCAGGACCACGTCGCAGCCCGCCGCGTCCAGCACCCGGATGGCCTGCGGCGCGGCCCAGGCCAGCCCGCCGAGATGACCCCGGGTGGCCATCGAGCGGATGTAGACGCCGGGGTCGGAGGCGTGCTCCGACATCCGGACCCGGTCACCGAGCAGGGCGCCCCCGGAGAACGGGGACGACGGGTCGACGGCCAGGACGCCGACCCGCTTGCCCTGTTTGCGGTACGCCGTGACGAGCGCGGTGGTGGAGGTGGACTTGCCGACGCCCGGCGAGCCCGTCAGGCCCACCACGTAGGCGTTGCCCGTGAGCGGGGCGAGTGCCGCCATGACCTCCCTGAGCTGCGGGGACGCCCCCTCCACGAGGGAGATCAGCCGGGCCACGGCCCGTGGCCGGCCTTCCCTGGCCTGGGCCACCAGAGAGGAGACGTCCTGCATCACAGCTCCGTTCGCTCATGAGAAGTACAGGGGCACTCGGACCCCGCGTACCGGGGGTTTCAGGCCTTCGGTACCCGCACGATCAGCGCGTCACCCTGACCGCCGCCACCGCACAGCGCGGCCGCGCCGACACCGCCGCCGCGCCGCTTGAGCTCCAGCGCCAAGTGGAGCACGAGCCGGGCGCCCGACATGCCGATCGGGTGACCCAGCGCAATGGCGCCGCCGTTGACGTTCACCTTTTCCGTGGACACGCCGAGGTCCTTCATTGACTGCACGGCGACCGCGGCGAACGCCTCGTTGATCTCGACGAGGTCGAGGTCGGAGACCTCCAGGCCCTCCTTCTTCAGGGCGTGCAGGATGGCGTTGGACGGCTGGGACTGCAGGGAGTTGTCCGGACCGGCCACATTGCCGTGGGCGCCGATCTCGGCGAGCCAGGTGAGGCCCAGTTCCTCGGCCTTGGCCTTGCTCATCACGACCACGGCCGCCGCGCCGTCGGAGATCTGCGAGGAGGAGCCGGCGGTGATCGTGCCGTCCTTGGTGAAGGCCGGGCGCAGCTTGGCCAGGGACTCCGCGGTGGTGTCGCCGCGGATGCCCTCGTCCTTGCTGAAGACGACCGGCTCGCCCTTGCGCTGCGGGATCTCCACCGGGGTGATCTCCGCCTCGAAGACGCCGTTCTTCTGCGCGGCGGCGGCCCGCTGGTGGGAGAGGGCGGCGATCTCGTCCTGCTCGGCGCGGCCGAGGCCCAGGCGCGTGTTGTGCTTCTCGGTGGACTCGCCCATCGGGATGTTCTCCCACGGGTCGGTCAGGCCGTCGTGGGCCATCGCGTCGAGCATCTGGACCGCGCCGTACTTGAAACCCTCACGGGACTTCGGGAGCAGGTGCGGGGCGTTGGTCATGGACTCCTGACCGCCCGCCACGACGATGTCGAACTCACCCGCACGGATCAACTGGTCCGCGAGCGCGATCGCGTCCAGGCCGGACAGGCACACCTTGTTGACGGTGAGCGCCGGCACGTTCATCGGGATGCCGGCCTTGACCGCGGCCTGGCGGGCCGGGATCTGGCCCGCGCCGGCCGTCAGCACCTGCCCCATGATGACGTACTGCACCTGGTCGCCACCGATCCCCGCACGGTCGAGGGCGGCCTTGATCGCGAAGCCGCCGAGGTCGGCTCCGGAGAAGGACTTCAGCGAGCCCAGCAGTCGCCCCATGGGCGTACGGGCACCCGCGACGATCACCGAGCTGGTCGTTCCAGAAGGCATGAGCTGCGATCCCCTTACCGGCCCGTACGGGCCGAGGAGTGAACGAGGGTTTACTTCGAATGTACTGAGCGGTAGAGCACGCCGTCATCGGCCCGTCGGTGTGATCGCGCGCACGTTGCGTAACCATCCCAGGAGCGCTGCACTGAATCCATGCTGACGCGAATCGACCACATCGGGATCGCCTGTCACGACCTCGACACGACCGTCGAGTTCTACCGGGCCACCTACGGCTTCGAGGTGTTCCACACCGAGGTCAACGAGGAGCAGGGCGTGCGCGAGGCCATGCTCAGGATCAACGGGACCTCGGACGGCGGCGCCTCCTACCTCCAGCTGCTGGAGCCGACCCGCGAGGACTCGGCGGTGGGCAAGTGGCTGGCGAAGAACGGGGAGGGCGTCCACCACATCGCCTTCGGTACGGCGGACGTCGACGGGGACGCCGCCGCCATCCGCGGCAAGGGCGTACGCGTGCTGTACGACGAGCCGCGGATCGGGTCCATGGGGTCCCGGATCACCTTCCTGCACCCCAAGGATTGCCACGGCGTTCTCACAGAACTGGTCACTTCGGCCCCTGTTGAGTCGCCTGAGCACTGACCCCCGTACATATGGGCCGGTAGGGTTGGGGGCGGTCGTCCCTGAACGCGGGGGCGGCCGCATGCCGGGGTCCGGGTTTCGGGGGACGAGCGTCGGGGCAGCAGCCCGTGCTCCGCCGTTGATCTGACACCATTCCCCGGGGGCCCCGTTCGGCGGATGGACGGAGCTCGTCGAAGAAGCTGACCAGGGGACGGATGGGACCGCGCAGTGCGGGGCTACGAGAGCCAGGAGCGAGAGCCGGCGGCTGACGTCGACCACCTCTCTCGGTTCGAGGCCGAGATGAAGCGGCTGAAGACCGAGCGGGAAAAGGCGATCCAGCACGCCGAGGACCTCGGCTACCAGGTCGAGGTGCTGCGCGCCAAGCTGCACGAGGCGCGGCGCACCCTCATGACCCGGCCCGCCTACGACGGCGGTGACATCGGCTACCAGGCCGAGCAGTTGCTCCGCAATGCCCAGATGCAGGCCGAGCAGCTGCGCCAGGACGCCGAGCGGGAGCTGAGCCAGGCCCGCGCGCAGACCCAGCGCATCCTGCAGGAGCACGCCGAGCAGGCCGCCCGGCTCCAGGCGGAGCTGCACCAGGAGGCGGTGACCCGGCGCCAGCAGCTCGACCAGGAGCTGGCCGAGCGCCGTTCCACGGTCGAGTCGCACGTCAACGAGAACGTGGCCTGGGCCGAGCAGCTGCGGGCCCGCACCGAGCAGCAGGCCCGCCGGCTGCTGGACGAGTCCCGCGCCGAGGCCGAGCAGGCCATGGCCGCCGCCCGCGCGGAGGCCGAGCGGCTGACCCGGGAGGCCCGGGAGCGGCTGCAGAGCGACGCCGAGGCCGCCCGCGCGGAGGCCGAGCAGATCCTGCGCCGCGCCCGCACGGACGCCGAGCGCCTGCTGAACGCCGCGTCCACCCAGGCCCAGGAGGCCACCGAGCACGCCGAGCAGCTGCGTACCGCCACCGCCACCGAGTCGGACACCGCCCGCCGCCAGGCCACCGAGCTGAGCCGGGCCGCCGAGGAGCGGATGGCGGCGGCCGAGGAGGCGCTGCGCAAGGCGCAGGCCGAGTCCGAGAAGGTGGTCACCGAGGCGAAGGAGGCCGCCGCCAAGGCCCTCGCCAGCGCCGCGGCCGCCAACGAGACGCGTACCCGTACGGCCAAGGAGCAGGTCGCCCGGCTGGTCGAGGAGGCCACCAAGGAGGCCGAGAACACCAGGTCCGAGGCCGAGCAGGCGATCGCGGACGCCCGCGCCGAGGCCGAGAAGATCGTCGCCGAGGCCGCCGAGAAGGCCCGCTCGATCACCGCCGAGGAGACGGCCAGCCAGCTGGCGAAGGCGGCCCGGACCGCCGAGGACGTCCTCAACAAGGCGTCCGAGGACGCCCAGAAGACCACCAGGGCCGCCACCGAGGAGGCCGAGCGGATCCGCAGCGAGGCCGAGGCCGAGGCGGACCGGCTGCGCGCCGAGGCGCACGACATCGCCGAGCAGCTCAAGGGCGCGGCGAAGGACGACACCAAGGAGTACCGCGCCAAGACGGTCGAGCTGCAGGAGGAGGCCCGCCGGCTGCGCGGCGAGGCCGAGCAGCTGCGCGCCGACGCGGTCGCCGAGGGCGAGTCGATCCGCGCCGAGGCCCGCCGCGAGGCCGTCGCGCAGATCGAGGAGGCGGCCAAGTCCGCCGAGGAGCTGCTGGCCAAGGCCAAGGCGGATGCCGACGAGCTGCGGCAGAAGGCCACCACGGACAGCGAGAAGGTCCGCACCGAGGCCATCGAGCGCGCCACCGCGCTGCGCCGGCAGGCCGACGAGACCCTGGAGCGCACCCGCAGGGAGGCCGAGCGGCTGCGCGCCGAGGCCGCCGAGCGTGCCGAGACGGTCGGGGCCGACGCCGAGCGGGCCGCGCGGGAGCTGCGCGAGGAGACCGAGCGTGCCGTCGAGGCCCGCCGCGCCGAGGCCGCCGAGGAACTGACCCGGCTGCAGACCGAGACCCAGGACCGGCTGGCCGCCGCCGAGCAGGCGCTCACCGACGCCCGCGAGGAGGCCGCCCGGATCCGCCGGGAGACCGCCGAGGAGAGCGAGCGGCTGCGCGCGGAGGCCGCCGAGCGGATCCGCACCCTGCAGCAGCAGGCGGAGACGGAGGCGGACCGGCTGCGCGACGAGGCCGCCGCCGACGCGTCCGCCTCGCGTGCCGAGGCCGAGACCGTCGCCGTACGGCTGCGCTCCGAGGCCGCCGCCGAGGCGGAGCGGCTGAAGGCGGAGGCGCAGGACAGCGCCGACCGGATGCGCGCCGAGGCGCAGGCCGCCGCCGAGCGGCTGGGCACCGAGGCGTCCGAGACCCTGGCCGCCGCGCAGGAGGAGGCCGCCCGGCGCCGCCGCGAGGCCGAGGAACTCCTCGGTGCCGCGCGCGAGGAGGCCGACCAGGAGCGCCAGCGGGCCCGCGAGCAGAGCGAGGAGCTGCTGGCCTCCGCACGCAAGCGTGTGGAGGAGGCGCAGGCCGAGGCGACCCGTCTGGTGGAGGAGGCCGACCGGCGCGCCACCGAGATGGTCTCCGCCGCCGAGCAGCACGCCCAGCAGGTGCGGGACTCCGTCGCCGGGCTGCACGAGCAGGCCCAGGAGGAGATCACCGGGCTGCGCTCGGCCGCCGAGCACGCGGCGGAGCGCACGAAGCGCGAGGCCGAGGAGGAGGCGGACCGGGTCCGCGCCGACGCCTACGCCGAGCGGGAGCGGGCGAGCGAGGACGCGAGCCGGCTGCGGCGCGAGGCGAACGAGGAGTCCGAGGCCGCCAGGACGCTGGCCGAGCGTACGGTCGCGGAGGCGATCGGGGAGGCCGAGCGGCTGCGCTCGGAGGCGTCCGACTACGCCCAGCGGGTGCGCACCGAGGCGTCGGACGCCCTCGCCGAGGCCGACCAGGCCGCCACCCGTACCCGGGCGGACGCCCGCGAGGACGCCAACCGCATCCGCTCCGACGCGGCGACCCAGGCGGACACCCTGATCACCGAGGCCCGCAGCGAGGCCGAGCGGCTGCAGACCGAGACGGTCGCGGAGGCCGACCGGGTGCGCACCGAGGCGCTCACCGAGGCCGACCGGGTCCGTACGGAGGCCGTCGCCGCCGCCGAGCAGCTCCTCGGGGACGCCACCGGCGACGCCGAGCGGCTGCGCGCCGAGGCCGCGGAGACGGTCGGCTCGGCCCAGCAGCACGCGGAGCGGCTGCGGGCGGACGCCCAGCGGCTGCGGGCGGACGCGGAGGCGGAGGCCGAACGGCTCGTCGGCTCCGCGCGCGAGGAGGCCGACCGGACGCTGGACGAGGCCCGCAAGGAGGCCAACAAGCGGCGTTCGGAGGCGGCCGAGCAGGTCGACACGCTCATCACGGAGACCGCGGCCGAGGCCGACAAGCTGCTCACCGAGGCACAGCAGCAGGCGCTGAAGACCACCGCGGACGCCGAGTCGCAGGCCGACACGATGGTCGGCGCCGCGCGCAGCGAGGCCGAGCGGATCGTCGGCGAGGCGACCGTCGAGGGCAACTCGCTGGTGGAGAAGTCCCGTACGGACGCCGACGAACTGCTGGTCGGTGCCCGCCGGGACGCCACCGCCATCCGGGAGCGCGCGGAGGAGCTGCGCGACCGCATCACCGCCGAGGTCGAGGAGCTGCACGAGCGGGCCCGCCGGGAGGCCGCCGAGACCATGAAGACCGCCGGTGACCGCTGCGACGCGCTCATCAAGGCCGCCGAGGAGCAGCACGCCAAGGCGCAGGCCAAGGCGAAGGAGATCCTCTCCGACGCCAACTCCGAGGCGGGCAAGGTGCGCATCGCCGCCGTCAAGAAGGCGGAGGGGCTGCTCAAGGAGGCCGAGACGAAGAAGGCCACCCTCGTCAAGGAGGCCGAGGAGCTGAAGGCCGAGGCGATCCGCGAGGCCCGGCGCACGGTCGAGGAGGGAAAGCGCGAGCTGGAGATCCTGGTGCGCCGGCGCGAGGACATCAACGCCGAGATCTCCCGGGTGCAGGACGTCCTGGAGGCGCTGGAGTCCTTCGAGGCCCCGGGCGGCAAGGACAGCGGAGTCAAGGCGGGAGCGACCGTGGGCGCCCCCCGATCGGGTGGCAAGCCGTCAGAGGGGTAGCCTCCGGGAGGGATTCCGGTGTCTTCTGGGTGCTTTGCCCGAGTCCTTGGCAAGTCGTCCGACGGTCAGCCACCCAAAAGAGGTGTCATTCTCCAGATCAAACACGTATCCGCTCGATGACACACCGCTTCGGCCCCTAGGATTCCACCTATCACCTCACCGGTCTCATTCGACAGGAACCCCATGAGCGACACTTCCCCCTACGGCTTCGAGCTTGTGCGGCGTGGGTACGACCGCGCTCAGGTGGACGAACGTATCTCCAAGCTCGTCTCCGACCGTGACAGCGCTCTCGCCCGCATCACCGCGCTGGAGAAGCGCATCGAGGAGCTGCACCTCGAGACGCAGAACGCGCAGGCTCAGGTCACCGACGCCGAACCGTCGTACGCGGGTCTCGGCGCGCGGGTCGAGAAGATCCTGCGTCTGGCCGAGGAAGAGGCCAAGGAGCTGCGTGAGGAGGCCCGCCGGGCGGCCGAGCAGCACCGTGACCTCGCCGAGTCGGCGGCCCAGCAGGTCCGCAACGACGCCGAGACGTACGCGGCCGAGCGCAAGGCCAAGTCCGAGGACGAGGGCGTCCGGATCGTCGAGAAGGCCAAGGCCGACGCCTCCCAGCTGCGTTCCGAGGCGCAGAAGGACGCGCAGTCCAAGCGCGAGGAGGCGGACGCCCTCTTCGAGGAGACCCGCGCCAAGGCCGCGCAGGCCGCCGCCGACTTCGAGACGAACCTGGCCAAGCGCCGCGAGCAGTCCGAGCGCGACCTGGCCTCGCGTCAGCAGAAGGCCGAGAAGCGCCTCGCCGAGATCGAGCACCGGGCCGAGCAGCTGCGTCTGGAGGCGGAGAAGCTGCGCACGGACGCCGAGCGCCGCGCCCGCCAGACGGTGGAGACGGCCCAGCGCCAGGCCGAGGACATCGTGGCCGACGCGAACGCCAAGGCCGACCGCATCCGTTCGGAATCCGAGCGCGAGCTGGCCGCCCTGACCAACCGCCGCGACTCGATCAACGCCCAGCTGACGAACGTCCGCGAGATGCTCGCCACGCTGACCGGTGCCGCGGTGGCCGCGGCCGGCACGACGACCGACGACGAGCCGATCTCCCGGGGCGTTCCGGCGCAGCAGACCCGGTAAGGACCGCGCAGCCGTACGACGCCGCGAGGGGCGGCGGGACCAGGTCCCGCCGCCCCTCGCGCGCGAGCGTGTCCCGCGCGTCGCACCGCCCGCGTGTACGACGCGCCCGGCACCAGCCCGGCGCCGGCGGGTCGCCCGGGTCGCCGCCCGCGCGACCCACCCCTCGCACCGGCACGGCCATCCCGGCGGACGCCTGCCGCGACCCACCCCCTGTCACCGGTACGGCCATCCCGGCGGACGCCCGACGCGCGCCCCCCTGTCACCGGCACGGCCATCCCGGCGGACGCCTGCCGCGACCCACCCCCTGTCACCGGTACGGCGATCCAGGCGGACGCCCGAGTGGCAGGGCTCCGGTCCCCGTCCTAGCGTGGCCGCATGATCGAGCTGGAGGGGCTGACCAAGCGGTACGGCGACAAGGTGGCGGTCGACGGTCTCAGTTTCACGGTCCGGCCGGGCATCGTGACGGGCTTCCTCGGACCCAACGGTGCCGGGAAGTCCACGACCATGCGGATGATCCTCGGGCTCGACCGCCCCACCGCCGGCGACGTACGCATCGACGGCACGCACTACGACCGGCTCAAGGACCCGCTGACGTACATCGGCGCCCTGCTGGACGCCAAGGCCGTGCACGGCGGCCGCAGCGCCCGCAACCACCTGCTGTGCCTCGCGCAGAGCAACGGCATCGCGCCCCGCCGGGTGGCGGAGGTGCTGGACACCGTCGGGCTCACGGCGGTGGCGCGCAAGAAGGCCAAGGGGTTCTCGCTGGGCATGGGGCAGCGGCTGGGGATCGCCGGCGCGCTGCTCGGCGATCCGCGGATCCTGATGTTCGACGAGCCGGTCAACGGGCTCGACCCGGAGGGCATCCACTGGATCCGGAACCTGATGAAGTCGCTGGCCGCGCAGGGGCGGACGGTGTTCGTCTCCAGCCACCTCATGAGCGAGATGGCGCTGACGGCGGATCACCTGGTGGTCATCGGGCAGGGCCGGCTGCTCGCGGACACCTCCATGGCCGACTTCATCCGGCAGAACTCGCGGTCGTACGTCCGGATCCGCTGCCCGCAGCGCGAACGGCTGCTCGACGCACTGCACCAGGCCGGGATCACCGTGGTGGAGGCGGGCGGCGGGGCGCTGGAGGTGGCGGGCGGCAAGGCCGAGCAGATCGGTGAGCTGGCGGCCCGCAACGGGCTCGTGCTGCACGAGCTGAGCCCGCGGCAGGCCTCACTGGAGGAGGCGTTCATGCAGCTGACGGCAGGGGCGGTGGAGTACCACGCGCATTCCGGTCCCGAGTTCGAGCCCGGCCCCGCCGCGCAGGACTGGGGCGCCGGCTGGAAAGGTGCGTGAGCCATGGCGGCCGTACAGGTGATCCGGTCCGAGTGGACCAAGATCCGGTCGGTGTCGTCCACGGTGTGGACGCTGTCGCTGGCCGTGGTCGTCACCGTCGCGCTCGGGATGCTGATCTCGGCGCTGACGAGGAGTCAGTACGACGACATGCCCGCGCGGGAGCGGCTCTCCTTCGACCCCACGGTCATCAGCTTCGCGGGCATGACCCTGGGCCAGCTCGCCATGATCGTGTTCGGTGTGCTGGTCGTGTCGAACGAGTACAGCACCGGCATGATCCGGGTCTCGCTGGCCGCCGTGCCGCAGCGCGGCACCTTCCTGTTCAGCAAGATCGCGGTGGCCGCCGCGCTCGCGCTGGCCGTCGGCATGGTGACGAGCTTCGCCGCGTTCTTCCTCGGTCAGGCCATGCTCGGCCCCCACCGGAGCGCGATCGGCGACCCGGGGGTGCTGCGGGCGGTGTGCGGCGGCGGGCTGTACATGGCGCTGATCGCGATGTTCTCCATGGGGGTCGCCGCGATGCTGCGCTCGCCGATGCTGTCGCTGGGCATCCTGATGCCGTTCTTCTTCCTGATCTCCAACATCCTCGGCAACGTCGACGCCACGAAGAAGATCGGCCGGTTCCTGCCGGACCAGGCGGGCAGCCACATCATGCAGGTGGTGCCGAGAGTCGGCGACGACACGCCGTACGGCCCCTGGGGCGGGCTCGGGATCATGGCACTGTGGGTGATCGCCGCACTCGCCGGCGGTTACGCCCTCCTCAAGCGCCGGGACGCCCAGTAGAGACGTTGATCACACAACGTGGTGTTCTGGCTTTACCTTCCTTTGGGCGGAACCGTCAGCTCCTGGATATCCTCCTAACCCTTACGGGGGCGTGTGCCCCGCTGTCCTGAACCTTTCGATGGGTGCGGAGCATGATCGAGGCTGTCGGCCTGACCAAGCGCTACGGCGACAAGACCGCCGTGTACAACCTTTCCTTCCAGGTGCGGCCGGGCGCCGTCACCGGTTTCCTCGGGCCTAACGGCTCGGGCAAGTCCACGACGATGCGGATGATCCTCGGGCTGGACAATCCCACGTCCGGTGCGGTGACCATCGCCGGGCACCCGTACCGCAACCTGCCCAACGCCGCCCGCCAGGTCGGTGCCCTGCTCGACGCCAAGGCCGTGCACGGGGGCCGCAGCGCCCGCAACCATCTGCTGAGCCTGGCCCAGCTGTCGGGCATCCCGGCCCGCCGCGTGGACGAGGTCCTCGGTGTCGTCGGCCTCCAGGACGTGGCCAAAAAGCGCTCCAAGGGCTTCTCGCTCGGCATGGGCCAGCGCCTCGGCATCGCCGCCGCGCTGCTCGGCGACCCGCAGGTGCTGCTGTTCGACGAACCGGTCAACGGCCTGGACCCCGAGGGCATCCTCTGGGTCCGCAACCTGATGAAGGCGCTCGCGGCCGAGGGCCGTACGGTCTTCGTCTCCTCGCACCTGATGAGCGAGATGGCGCTGACCGCCGACCACCTGATCGTCATCGGGCGCGGGCAGCTGCTCGCGGACATGAGCGTGAAGGACTTCATCTCCGCCAACTCCGCGGACTTCGCGCGCGTGCGCACCCCGGACGGCGAGCCGCAGCTGCGCGAGAAGCTGTCCTCCTCGCTCACCGAGGCCGGTGGCCATGTGCTGCCGGAACAGGACGGCGCGCTGCGGGTGACCGGGCTGCCGCTGCCCCGGATCAGCGACCTCGCCCACGAGACGGGCGTCCGGCTGTGGGAGCTGTCGCCGCACCAGGCCTCGCTGGAGGAGGCGTACATGCGGATGACGCAGGCCGCCGTCGACTACCGCTCGTCCGTCGACCTGAAGGCGGGCCTGCAGCAGCCGCTGCCGCCCGGCGCGCAGCCGCCCATGCCGGTGCCCGGCCAGGGCCAGCCCGGCTGGTACGCCCCGCCGCCGCCCCAGCAGGGCGGGCAGCCCTTCGGGATGCCGGCCGCGCCCACGGGCCCGTACGGCGGCGCCCCGGCGGCTGCGTACGGCGCTCCCGGCGCCCCGGCCCCCAACCCGTACGCCCACCAGCCCGCGCAGCCGGCCCCGGCGGCCCCGCAGCCCGCTCCGGCCCAGCCGGTCGCCCAGCCCGCCCAGGCCCCGCAGGCCGCCCAGCCCGCCTCGGTTCCGCCTGCCCAGCCGTCCGCGCAGCCCGCGCAGAGCCTGCCGCCGGCCGCCGCCCCGGATGCCCCGGCCCCGGCCGCCACGCCGGCCGTGCCCGCGAGCGCGCCCGCGCCCCAGCCGGCCCCCGCCACTCCCCCGGCGCCCGCCTCCGACCCGGCCGCCGCCTCCGCGTCTGCCCCTGCCGACACCACCCAGCCCGAGGACGCCCGATGAGCACCCACCAGCCCCCGATGCCGCAGGCACCCGCCGCCGACTGGCAGGCGGCTCCCGGCGGCTCGTACCCCGGCTACACCTCGCCGATCCCGGTCGTGCGCACCCACCTCGGGCACGCGCTGGCGTCCGAGTGGACGAAGATCAGGTCCGTGCGGTCGACGATGTGGACGCTCGGCGTCTTCGTCGTGCTCGTCCTCGGCATCGGCCTGCTGTCCGGCGCGCTGGTCGAGGCCAACTCCGACTCCGGGAGCCTCAGCGGTGAGAACCCGCTGTCGTTCGGCTTCTTCGGGCTGCTGCTCGGCAGCATCTGCGTCATCACCCTCGGCGTGCTGACCACGGCGTCGGAGTACGGCACCGGCATGATCCGGACGACCATGACCGCGTGCCCCAGCCGGGCCCGGGTGCTGGCCGCGAAGGCGATCGTGTTCTTCGCCCTCGCCTTCGCCGTCACCCTGGTCACGTCCGGTTTCGTGGCCATGGTGCACGCGTCCATGCTGAGCGGCACCGACGCGCGGACCCCCAGCGGCGGGGACTGGTTCAAGGCCACCGTCGGCGTCAGCCTCTACATCGCACTGCTCGGCCTGTTCTCGCTGCTCATCGGCTCGGTCATCCGGCACTCCGCGGGCGCCATCACCATCATGATCGGCGTGCTGCTGGCGCCGCTGGTGCTCGCGCTGTTCATGGCCACCGAGTCGCTCAACAAGCTCCGCGAGTGGCTCTTCGAGTACTCGATCCCGAGCCAGCTGAGCGTGTTCTACGACAACTCCCTGAGCACTTCCGGCCCCTCGGGCTGGGAGCCCCTGTGGATCATGCTGGGCCTGACGGCGGCGGCCTACGCCGGGGCCTACGCACTGCTGCACCACCGGGACGTCTAGCCCGCGCCCGTGCCGGGCTCCCGCGCGCGGGAGCCCGGCCGCTTCAGAACCTCGGCGCGTTACGGGACCGCTGCACCCGCGTGGTGCGGCGGTCCTTCGCGTTCCAGCACGCCTTGTGCCAGTGCCGGCGGTCGTCGACGCCCGAGTGCTCCGGCCAGGCCACCACGTGCGGGACGCCGGAGGGGATCATCTGGTCGCAACCGGGGCAGCGGTAGGTCTTTCCCTCGGCGCTGGCACCGGCGACATGGCGCACGCTCCACGCCTCGCCCTGCCAGCTCTCCGAGGACTGCCAGCCGCCGTACCGGCCGGTGGGGTCGTCCTCGGCGCTCCGGCCCGACGATCCGGCTGCCTTCGGTCGGTTGCGGCGCGGGGACACGGGACACCTCTCGGGGCTATACAGGAAGCACGGGCTGCATCCAGCCTACGCGCCGCCGAGAGGGGTACGCGTAGAGCGGCAAACCGTACAAGTCCCCCTCCAGGGCGGCCCATTCCGCAGACAATCCGTAAATCTCTCCGCGAGACCGTGTCCTCGGCACGTGTCAGACGGTTATGCCGGGTGGGGGAGCTCCGAGCCGGAGCCAAGGAAGCGGGAAGAGCGATGCGCGTAGGAAGTTTTGTGCTGGCGGCCCAGTTCCCCGGACAGGGCCAGGGAGAGCCGCTGCACCGGGCGGTCCGCTCGGCGGAGGTCGCCGAGGAGGCCGGGCTGGACGCCGTCTGGCTGGCCGAGCACCACTTCGTGCCCTACGGCACCTGTCCGTCGGCGGTCACCCTGGCCGCCCTGCTGCTCGGCCGCACCCGCCGCATCCGCGTCGGTACGGCGGTCAGCGTACTGCCCACCGCGCACCCGGTCGCGCTCGGCGAGCAGGCCGCGCTGCTGCACCTGACGAGCGGCGGCCGGTTCAGTCTCGGCGTGGGCCGCGGCGGCCCCTGGGTGGACCTGGAGGTCTTCGGCACGAGCCTCGAGGCGTACGAACACGGATTCCCCGAATCACTCGATCTGCTGCTGCGCTGGCTGCGGGAACCGTCCGTGTCGGCCTCCGGCGAGCGGTTCACCTTCCGCGAGGTGCCGGTCGTACCCCGCCCCTCGGAGGCCCTGACGGACGCGCCCGGGCCCGAGGTCGTGCTCGCGTGCACCTCGCCGGCGAGCGTGCGGCTGGCCGCCGAGCGCGGCCTGCCCATGCTGCTCGGGATGCACGTCGGGGACGAGGAGAAGGCCGAGATGGTCGCCGCGTGGCGGCGCTCGGCCCGCGCGGCGGGCCGGCCGGCCGAGGAGATCGAGGGCGCCGCCCATGTGTCGGCCGGGGTCTGCCAGCTCGCCGACCGGCGCACGGACGCCGTGGAGACGCTGCTGAAGGCGATGCCGGGCTGGCTGAAGCAGGGCCTCGGCGCCCATGTGACGGTGGACGGGCGGGCGCGCGCGATGCGCGACCCGCACGCCTACACCGAACTGCTCTGCGGGCTGCACCCGGTGGGCACCCCGCAGCTCGCCGCCGACCGGCTCGCGGCCACCTCGGAGCGCACCGGCATCACCCGCTTCGCCCTCCTCACGGAGGGCTCCGGCGACCTCGCCGCCACGGAGGAGAACCTCCGGCGCCTGGGCGCCGAGGTGCTGCCCCGGTTGCGCTGAGGCGTCCCCGCGCACAAGCCACCTGGGGGGCTTGCCGCCCCGTAACGGATGCACCTCCCCCGGGTGGAGCGGCAAGCAGGCGACTGGATGCCTCGGCCGTGCCGAAGCCGCGCGTCAGCAGTCCCGGAGCTCCGGCGACTGGTTGAGCAACTGGTTGCGCGCCGACGTGAAGCGGGCCAGCGTCTCGTCCACCGAGGCGTCCAGCGGGAACACCGCCACGCGATGGCAGTTCTGGAAGGCCAGCCGTACCCCGAAGTGCCGCTGCAGCGCACCGCGTATGGCGTCACTCGCCAGCGCACGCAGCAGCTGACCGCGTGCCTGCTCGTCCGGCGGGGGCGTCTGGTTGTCGGCGAAGGGACCGCCGTCCACCTTCAGCTGGGCCACCAGGGAGCTGATCATCTCCCATGCGTAGGGCAGGGAGGTCCGGACGCAGTCGACGAATGCTGCTTCGTCGACCTCGCCTCGCTCGGCCTGTTCGAGTAGGGCCGGTGAGACGTCGAGCGACATGGGTTCTCCTCTCGCACCCCCGAACAGCGGGGGTTGCCGGACAGATAAGGGAGGTTCGCGATTTCGAACACTCTGAGTACAGGCACCGCGACCTCCAGTTCACTACGGTAGGCAACGGTCGGTGACCACACCAGCAGAATGCGTATATAGAACGGTCCCGTTACGCCCACAATCGGCCAGGGATGAACAAGAGTTTCCAGGGACAAATGGGGTGATCGCCGGAGAGCGGACGGGCGGATCGCGCGCACCGACGGGCGTCGAGTAGCGTTGCCGACCATGCGTCTCGTCATTGCCCGATGCTCGGTCGACTACGCCGGCCGGCTCACCGCCCACCTGCCCTCGGCGCCCCGACTGATCCTGGTCAAGGCGGACGGCAGCGTCTCCATCCACGCCGACGACCGGGCCTACAAGCCCCTCAACTGGATGTCGCCGCCCTGCACGCTGAAGGTGGGCGCGGGCGAGGACGAGGGTGTGTGGACCGTCGTCAACAAGGCGGGCGAGAAACTGATCATCACGATGGAGGAGATCCTCCACGACTCCTCGCACGAACTGGGCGTGGACCCCGGCCTGATCAAGGACGGCGTGGAAGCGCACCTGCAGGAACTGCTCGCCGACCGCATCGAGACGCTCGGCGACGGCTACACGCTGATCCGCCGCGAGTACATGACCGCGATCGGCCCCGTGGACATCCTCTGCCGGGACGCCGACGGGGGGACGGTCGCCGTGGAGATCAAGCGGCGCGGGGAGATCGACGGGGTGGAGCAACTCACGCGCTACCTGGAGCTGTTGAACCGCGACCCGCACCTCGCGCCGGTCCGCGGCGTCTTCGCCGCGCAGGAGATCAAGCCCCAGGCCCGCGTCCTCGCCACCGACCGCGGCATCAGCTGCCAGCTCCTCGACTACAACGCCCTCCGCGGCATCGAAGACGACAAGCTCCGCCTCTTCTGACTGCCCGGCCCCGAGGGCTTGGCACACGAGCCGCCGGCCCACCGCTTGACCGCCGCAGCGGTGCTCAGCCCGTGCGGCGGCGAGCGGCGGTGCTCAGCCCGTGCCGCGGCGGGCGGCGGTGTCTCACGGCACCTCAGGCCGGTTCGGCACCGCCGGCTCCCGGTGTCCTCGTGTCGGTTTGCGTGCCGGAGGGTAGGGGGCCGCTCGCCGTGTCCGTGGTGGACGGCGTCGACGAACCCGACGGCGTCGCGGTCTGCGAAGGCGTACCGGAGGACGACGACGGTGAGGACGGCGAGTGCGACGGCGTCTCCTTCGTCGGGGACGGCGAACCCGGCTTCGTCGTACTCGGCCTGGACGGCTTCGGCGACGCGCTCCCGGTGTGCGGCCCCTTCGTCCACCCCGACCCGGAGGAGGGCCCGGCGGGAACCTGCGGTGCCGGATCGTCGGCCGTGCCGTACGTGCCGTCGGGACCCGGCGCCGTGGGCCGGGAGGCGGCCGTAGCCCGCCCCTTGCCGGTCGCGCTGCCGGCGCCACCGCCGGCGCCGGTGTCCTTCGGGTCCGTACCCAGGCCGCCGTCGTCCAGGTCCTGGCTCGCCGGCGGGTGGACGTCGGCCCTGCCGGCCGGGTCCTTCCCCGCGTCCGGGGACGTCATGCCGAGGGTGACGACCGTACCGAGCACGGCGACGAGCAGCGCGCCCGAGCCGACCGCCACCAGATTGCGGCGTGCCAGGCGCCGCAGGCCACCGCCGTGCGGCTCGGCGGCCGGGAGCCGGCGGGTGGCCAGGGGGGCGCCGGCGAAGCCGTACGGCCGCGGCCCCGACTCCCCGAGCCGTGCCTCCGGCACCTCCTCGCCCGCCGCGGACCCCGCCCGGGTCAGCTCGCCCGCCACGGACCCGGCCCGCGTCACCTCGTCCCCCGCGAACCCCGCCGGGGTCACCTCACCTCCCGCGGACACCGCCCCCGTCGCCTCGCCCGAGCGGTCGGCGACCAGCGCCAGTGCCCGGCGGCCGGCCACGGTGCCCCGCTTGTCGGCGAGCGCCCCGCGCAGCCCGATGGAGGCCTCCAGCTCCGCGCGGGCCCGGTCGAGTTGCCCGCCGCAGAGCGCGAGCACCCCCAACTCGTGGTGGAAGTAGGCTTGTTCGGACACCTCACCGGCCGGACGTGCCGCCTCCGCGCCGGCGCGCAGGGCCCGCTCCCAGGCGCCCCAGTGGAGTCCGGCGGCGAACGCCGGCGCGGCGGTCCGGGCCAGCCGTACCGCGATCGCCTCCTCGCCCTCGGCGGGCGGGGACGTCTGCGGCACGGCGGCGGTGAGCGCGGCGAGAACCGCGTCGGCCTCCGCGCACACCCGCTCGGGGGTGACCGAGGGATGACCGGCCCACCAGGTGTAGTGCCGGGCGGCGATGAGGGCGTGGGCCGGCGCGTCGTCGGCGAATCCGGCGGCCTCGAGCTGGGTGAGTACGCCGGCGGCGAGGCGGTAGCGGGAGCCGACCGGGGACACCAGTCCGCACTCCACCAGCTCCCCGAGGGCGGCGTCCGCGTGCGTGTCGCCGACCAGGGCCGGCAGGTGTGCCTGATGGGGCACCTCATCGCCGAGCGCGACGGCGAACCGGAGGGTGGCGCGCGCCGAGGCGCTGAGCCGCGAGGCGAGCAGCGGGGCGGCGGCCGCGGCCTCGCCGAGGGAGGGCAGCGGGGCGCCCTCGTCCGGCTCCACGGGCAGGTCCACCGGCGGACGGGCGTCCTCGAAGACGCCGTACTCGTCCACCGCGCCGGTGCTGGCCCGCAGTTCCTCGCGCTGCCGGAGCAGGGCGCCGGCCTGGACGAACCGCAGTGGCAGTCCCTCGGACTCGAACCAGAGGTCGCCGGCCCAGTTGGCCTCGTCCTCGGTGAGGACCCGGCCGATGGTCCGCTCCAGGATCTCCACGCCCGCGGCGCGGTCGAGGCCGCCGAGGAACACCTCCTCGATCTCGGACTCGGCCGAGGGCGCGGGCACGTCCGGGGTGACGGCGAGCAGGAACGCGCACTCGGGGGTGGCGTCGAGCAGTTCGTCCAGGGCGGGGCCGCCGAACTCGGCGTCGTCCAGGAGGACGACCGCACCGATATCCCGCAGGGAGTCGAGCAGTTCGTCCCGTCCCGGGCGGTGGCCGGGGGCGTCGTACACGGCGTGGAAGAGGTCGTCGAGGACCTCGGCGGACGTGCGGTGGAAGCCGCTCAGGCGGACCACGCCGTCGGGGGCGAGGTCCCGGCAGTCCTCGGCGACCAGGTCGAGCAGGGCGGTGCGGCCGGAACCGCCGGGCCCGGTGAGCCGGACGGAACGGCCTCGGGCCAGCAGCCGGACCAGGCGCTCGCGTTCGTCCTGGCGCTCCAGCAGGGCGTGGGCCGGCAGGGCGGGGCCGGGCGGCACCGGCGGCCGGGCGGCGCGTTCGGCCTCCGCACGCTCGGCGAGTGTGCGCCTGCGGGGCCGACCCGGGTGCCCTCCCCCGCTCCCGGCCTCGCCCGGGCGGGCGGTGCCCCAGGGCGGGCAGAGTTCTATCTCGCTGCCGTCGACCGGGTTGACCGTGAGCAGCAGATCACCGCAGACGACCTGCGCCGTACGGGCGAGTGCGGGCGCGCCCGGGACGAAGTCGGAGGTGAGGGATTCCCGAGGCGAGCGCCGGCTGTACGCCGGTCCGTGCTCCTCGGGTCCCGGGGTGTTCGGGTCCATGGGTTCAAGCCCCCCAAAAGCGTCGTGTGCCCGTGATCCGGTCCCTCCCGGCCTTGACGCACACCGCGCTGCCGCTTCCGGCCCGGGCCCGCTCGGCCGAGGGTTGCGAGGTGGCGGGCGACCGAACCCTAAACCCTCGCTCAGTATCTCCGACAGGGTGGGGTGCCGTGCGGCCCGAGACGTCACGGTCTTGTGAGGATTGCCCCTGACGTGCGCTTCGACGGCTGCGCCCGGGTCTCACCCGTCGCCTCCCGCACATCCGGCCGGAGCGTCACACGCGGGGCAGCGACTCCACGCCGATGCCGCCCTCGATGGCGAGGATGCGGTGCAGCCGGGTGGCCACCAGCAGGCGCTGCATCTGCTGGGGCACCCCGCGCAGCACCAGACGGCGACCGCAGCGGCCGGCCCTGCGGTGGGCACCCATGATCACCCCGAGGCCGGTGGCGTCCCAGGAGTCCAGTCCGGACAGGTCGAGCACCAGGTCACCGACTCCGCCGTCGACGGCCGAGTGCAGGGCCGTACGGGCGTCCGCCGCGCTGCGGACGTCGAGGCGGCCCCCGACGACCAGCTCGGCGTGGTCGCCCCTGATGTACATATGCGCTCCCCGTTGAGTGCGGTTGGCGTACTCCGTGACGGTGCTGTGCACCGTCTGACTGTGTGAGTGGCGGTGCGGTTGCTGCTTGTAAGCGAACCGATACCGAATTCACCCCTGAGGGTGATCCCCCTGGGGTGAATGTCCGGCGTATGCGTGTACGGATGGGCCTCGCTACGTCGTACCGGCGAGTGCCGCTACGACGCACCGGTGCTTCTCAGTACGCGTAGAAGCCCTGCCCGCTCTTACGGCCGATGTCACCGGCGTCCACCATCCGGCGCATCAGCTCCGGCGGGGCGAACTTCTCGTCCTGGGACTCGGTGTAGATGTTGCCGGTGGCGTGCAGCAGGATGTCGACGCCGGTCAGGTCGGCGGTGGCGAGCGGGCCCATGGCGTGGCCGAAGCCCAGTTTGCAGGCGAGGTCGATGTCCTCGGCGGTCGCGACGCCCGACTCGTAGAGCTTGGTCGCCTCGACGACGAGGGCGGAGATGAGCCGGGTGGTGACGAAGCCGGCGACGTCCCGGTTGACGACGATGCAGGTCTTGCCGACGGACTCGGCGAACTCCCGCGCGGTGGCGAGGGCTTCGTCGCTCGTCTTGTAGCCGCGGACCAGCTCGACGAGCTGCATCATCGGCACCGGCGAGAAGAAGTGCACGCCGACGACCCGCTCGGGGCGCTCGGTGGCCGCCGCGATCTTGGTGATCGGGATGGCGGAGGTGTTGGAGGCGAGCACGGCGTCCTCGCGCACGAGCTTGTCGAGCGCGCGGAAGATCTCGTGCTTGACCTCCAGCTTCTCGAAGACGGCCTCGACGACGATGTCGGCGTCGGCGGCCGCGTCCAGATCGGTGGTCGGGGTGATGCGGGCCAGGGCGGCCTCGGCGTCGTCCGCCGCCAGCCTGCCCTTGCCGACGAACTTGTCGTACGAGGCCTTGATGCCGTCGGTGCCACGCCGCAGCGCCTCGTCGGTGACGTCACGCAGGACGACGTCCCAGCCCGCCTGCGCGGCGACCTGGGCGATTCCGGACCCCATGAGACCGGCCCCGATGACAGCGAGCTTCCGTGCCACTCCGACTCCCTAGAACGCTCTCCAAGTCTGTTTCTCCGGCGGACCCTAGCGGTCCGGCGGCGCTGTGTGAGCGGTAAGTAACGCGTGTCACGGTCTCAGGACGTGAGACACCGGTCACGTCCGATGACGGGCCCGGTGACGCTTCCGGCGGCCGGGCCGGCGGGAGTCCGGTCACCGTGCCCCGGACGCCAATCTCTCGCCGGTTCGCCCCGGTTGGCGCCGTGTGGACCGGGCGGGGCCGGAGGGCGCCGGCCGGGCCGCGGGGCGCCGCACGCCCGTGTCCCGCTCAGCCTGCCGCGCGGACGGCGTAGTTGAGGACCCGCTCGCTCAACAGGTCCTCCATGTCGTCCAGCAGGACGAGCACCTCTCGTGACACTTCGTCCGGTTCGCGGCCCTTGACCATCTCGCGTCCGATGACCGCCATGACCGTGCCGTGCACCCAGCCGATCTGGCCCGCCACCAGGTGGGGCAGTTCGTCACCGTCCGCCGCGCCGGTCTCCGCGCGCAGCACCTGCTCCAGGTTGGCCTGCACCTCCTGGGCGATCGCCCACAGCCGGGAGCGCAGCGCGGGTGCCTCCTCGATGACCTTCATGAAGGCCGCGTAGCCGGGCATCAGGCCGATCCGCGGAGAGACCGCTTCGGCCTCCTCGCGCAGCTCGCGCAGGACGGCGACGGCGGCCGACTCGCCCTCGCGCCGGCCGCGCACCCAGCGCGCGAGCCGGTCGGTCACCCCGGCCGAGCGGTCGAGGAAGAGGTCCTCCTTGGCCGGGAAGTAGTTGTAGACGGTGTTCACGGAGACGTCGGCGGCCTCGGCGATCTCCGCGACGGTCACCGCGTCGAAGCCGCGCTCCAGGAACAGTCCCGTGGCGACATCGGAGATGTACTGCCGGGTCTGCCGCTTCTTGCGCTCCCTGAGTCCCTCTGCCATGCCCGTATCCTAACTTCGCTGGGCCGCCTGAAAACTTGGAGGCGTTGCAATTTTTCAGTGACTCTGTTTTCCTGTGGGCATGGCAGCAGTCATCAGTGCGGCGGGGCTCGCCCGCACCTTCCGGACCAAGACCGGGCCCGTGGCGGCCGTGCGCTGCGTGGACCTCACCGTGCGGGAGGGCGAGATCCTCGGCCTCCTCGGACCCAACGGCGCCGGCAAGACGACCACCCTGCGGATGCTCACCACCCTGCTGAAGCCCACCGGCGGCGCGGCCACCGTGGCCGGGCACGACCTGGCGACCGACCCGGTCGGGGTGCGCCGGGCGAGCGGTTACGTCGCCCAGTCCGGCGGAGTCGATCCGCACATCACCGTGCGGGAGGAACTGGTCACCCAGGGCCGGATGTACCGCCTGCCGAAGGCCGAGGCGGTCCGACGCGCCGCGGAACTCGCCCGCGAGCTGGACCTGACCCACCTCCTGGACCGGCGCACCGGCGCGCTCTCGGGAGGCCAGCGGCGCCGCCTCGACCTCGCGATGGCACTCACCCACCGGCCCAAGGTGCTCTTCCTCGACGAGCCGACGACCGGACTGGACCCCGGCAGCCGCGCCGACCTGTGGGACCTGGTGCGCCGGCTGCGCGACACGTACGGCACCACCGTGTTCCTGACCACCCACTACCTGGACGAGGCCGACGCCCTCGCCGACCGCCTGGTGATCGTCGACGGGGGCGTGGTCGCCGCCGAGGGCACGCCGAGCGCGCTCAAGCTGGCGTACGGCGGCTCGATCGACGCCACCCTGCAGGACACCTTCCTCGCCGTCACCGGCCGCGGCCCCGCACCGGCGGCCGGCACCGCACCCGTGGCCGTGTGACGGCCCCGACCCGGACAGGACCCCTGGACATGTTTCTCCACGACACGGCCCTCGTCTACGGCCGTTACGCGCGCCAGTCCCTGCGCTCCCGCTTCGCCCTGCTGTTCGGGGTGCTGACGCCCCTGCTGTACCTGCTCTTCTACGGCCCGCTGCTCACGGACCTGCCGCTGGGGGGCGAGGCCGGTTCGTGGCAGGTGCTCGTCCCCGGACTGCTGCTCCAGCTCGGCCTGTTCGGCGCGCTGTTCGCGGGCTTCTCGGTCATCCTCGAGAACGGTCACGGGGTGGTGGAGCGGATGCGGGTGACGCCGGTGAGCCGGCTCGCCCTGCTCCTCGGCCGGGTGCTGCGCGATGCCACGCTCTTCGTTTTCCAGGCGGTGCTGCTGGTGCTGGCCGCACTGGTGATGGGGCTGCGCGCGCCGCTCTGGGGCATCCTGATCGGCTTCGGCTTCGTCGCCCTGCTGACGCTCTCGCTGGCCTCGGTGTCGTACGCGCTGGGGATGCGGATCCGCACCCCGCAGGCGTTCGGTCCGCTGATCAACGCGGTGTCGATGCCGTCGATGCTGCTGTCCGGCCTGATGCTGCCGATGACCCTCGCCCCGGGCTGGCTGGACGTGCTCTCGCACTTCGTGCCGTTCCGCTACCTGGTGGACGCGGTGCGCGACGCCTACGTCGGGCAGTACACGAGTGCGCACATGCTCTACGGCGTCCTCGTCGCCGTCGCCTTCGCGGCACTCGCCGTGACGGTGGGCACACGCGTCTTCCGGACCGCCGGCGCGTAACTACGCTGGGCCCATGGTCAATCTGACGCGCATCTACACCAGGACCGGCGACAAGGGCACCACCAACCTCGGCGACATGAGCCGGGTGCCCAAGACGGACCTCCGGATCTCCGCGTACGCGGACGCCAACGAGGCCAACACGGTGATCGGCACCGCGATCGCCCTGGGCGACCTGGAGCCGGAGGTCGTCCAGGTGCTCACCCGTGTCCAGAACGACCTGTTCGACGTGGGCGCGGACCTGTCGACACCGGTGGTGGAGAACCCGCAGTTCCCGCCGCTCAGGGTCGAGCAGTTCTACGTCGACAGGCTGGAGGCGGACTGCGACCGCTTCAACGAGCGGCTGGAGAAGCTGCGCTCCTTCATCCTCCCGGCCGGCACGCCGGGCGCCGCCCTGCTGCACCAGGCCTGCACGGTCGTCCGCCGTGCCGAGCGCTCCACCTGGGCGGCGCTGGAGGTCCACGGCGAGACGATGAACGAGCTGACCGCGACCTACCTGAACCGGCTCTCCGACCTGCTGTTCATCCTGGCCCGGTGCGCCAACCAGGAGACCGGGGACGTGCTGTGGGTGCCGGGCGGGGACCGCTGAGCGCGGTTCCCCGCCCCGGTCACCGGTCGGCCGGGTCGGCCGCGTCCCGGTCGGCGGCGGCCGCCGCGGACTCGGCCGCGTCGACCTTCTTCCTCATGTCCGCGTATCCCGTGGGCGTGCCGGCGGGGGCCGTCGCCGAGGGGGAACCCGGTGCCGGGTGGGAGGAAGCGCCGCCCTGGCCGGTGCAGCCCGCGGTGAGCGCCACGAGGGCGGTTGCCACCGCGGCGGCCGCCGCCGGCCGCCGCGGGCGCATCAGCTCGCCGCCTTCCCGCCGTCGTGGTCCCGGCACCACGTCTTGACGGCGGTCAGGTCCTGCTTCCGCTGCCGCAGCTCGGTGCGCAGGGACGTGCGGGCGGTCAGCCGGTTGCGCAGATAGGTGGCGATCTCGGTGTGCCCCGCCTTCGCCGCGTTGTCCACGCGCTTCTGCAGCCGGGCCACCGAACCGCGTGTGCCCGCCTCGGCGTCCAGTCGCCTCAGGGCCCGTTCGACTCGCCGGTCGATCCTCGGCACGCGCTTGCACAGCGCCTTCGCCCCGTCCCCGGCCGGCGCGGCCGAGGGCGTGCCGGTGTGCGCGGCCGCCGTCCCCGCCGTGCCGGCCAGGACGGCCGTCGCGGCGAGCCCCGCGAGCAGCGTCCGGGTGTGTCGTCGTACGTGCATCTGCCCCTCCGTTCACTTCCCGACGGCCACGGTCGGCCGTCCGTCGCGACGACAGGCTAGGGAAGGTCTTTGGGGAAACTCTGTGACCGGTTCGCCCGGGCTGTCCCGATCAGCCAGTTCCGCCGGCCAGGCGGGCCGCCGCCGTCCGAGGGCAGCCGCACCTCGAAGCGGGCTCCCACGCCGTCCGGCCCGTCCAGGACGGTGACGCGTCCTCGGTGCAGTGCCGCCTGCTGGGCGACGAGGGTGAGGCCGAGTCCGGAACCCGCGCTGTCCGGGCCGCGCCGGAACCGCCCGAAGACGCGCTCGCGGGCGTCGCGGGGCACACCGGGCCCCTGGTCGTCGACCGTGATCAGCACGTGGTCCGGCAGGCCGCGCACCCCCACTCGCACCCGGGCCCGGCCCCGCCCGTCGCGGCCGTGGGCGAGCGCGTTGCCGACCAGGTTGTCGAGCAGCATCCGGAGGCCGGGCTCCCAGCCGTGCACGGTGAGCCCGGGCGCGGCGTCCAGGCGGACGTCGGCGTCCGGTGCGCCGCGGCGGGCCTCGGCGACGGCGGCCTCGGCCACGTCGGACAGGTCGACGCTCCGCAGGGCGTCGGCCTCCACCAGGTCGCCGCGCCCCAGTTCGCGCAGCATCACCAGCAGGCCGAGCAGCCGGGCGTGTTCACGCCGCAGGTCGGTGACGACCTCGGCACGGTCCGGCCCGGGCAGAGCGGGATGGCCGGCGAGGATGTCGAGATTGGTGCCCATGCTCATCAGCGGGGTGCGCAGTTCGTGCGCGGCGGCCGAGGAGAAGGAGCGGGCGGTCTCCAGGGCCTCGGCGGTGCGGGCGGCCTGTTCGTCGTACCGGGCGAGGACGGTCCGTACGGTCGCCGCCAGTTCGTCGACCTCCGTCACCCCGGTGCGCCGGTGGTCGAGCCGGGCGCTGCTGGCGCGCGGGTCGAGGCCCGCGGTACGGCGCGTCAGCCGGCGCAGCGGGGCGCTCGCACCGGCGGCCAGGCCCCAGGCGAGCAGACCGGACAGGGGCGCGGCGAGCAGCGCGGTGAGCAGCACCCGGCGCCGGACGAGGCCGAGTTGGGCGCGGTCGGCGGTGTCGGGCGCGAAGACCCACAGGGTGCCGGACGCGGCGGTGCCCCGCACCGGCCGGGCCAGGACGCGCCAGCCGCGGCCGCCGGCGCGGACGGTGACCGGTCCTGCGGTGCGGGCGGGCAGGGCCACCGAGCGGCCGGGCTGGGGGCCGCCGCTGAAGTCGGCGTCCGGTCCGACGACCCGTACGCCGACGTCGAGGGCGGCGCTGAACAGCCGCCGTTCCCTGGTGTCGGCGGCCTTGGGGCGGCCGTTCGTCGAGGCCCGCACCACGGACCGGGCAGCCGGGGCGAGGGCCGTGGCCCGCTGGCGCAGGAGCTGGTCCTCGGCGCGGTGCAGGTCGCGGGCGACCAGGTGCAGCAGCAGCCAGCCGCAGGCCAGGACCAGCAGCGGGACGGTGCAGCCGACGGCGAGACCGATGCGGGTGGAGAGTCTCACCGGGCGCCCCGCGCTTCCCGGAGCACGAATCCGACCCCGCGGACCGTGTGGACCAGCCGGCCGCTGCCGTCCGCCTCCAGCTTGCGCCGCAGATAGCTGACGAAGGTGTCGACGGTGTCGGTGCGCACGTCGAAGTCGTAGCCCCACACCCGCTCCAGCAACTGGTCACGGGTGAGCACCAGCCCCGCGTTGCGGGCGAGCACCTCCAGCAGTTCGAACTCGCGGCGGGTCAGCTCCAGCGGGCGGCCGTGCAGCTCGGCGGTACGGGCCGCCGGGTCGATCAACAGGCCCGCGACCCGCAGCACCGCCCGGTCGGCCGGGGGCCGGCGGCGCAGCAGGGCGTGCAGCCGCAGCACCAGTTCCCGCAGGGCGAAGGGCTTGACCAGGTAGTCGTCGCCGCCCGCCTGCAGTCCGGCGATACGGTCGGCGGTCTCGTCGAGCGCGGAGAGCATGAGCACCGGCAGGTCGCTGCCCGCGCCCCGGAGCCGCGTGCACAGCTCGATACCGTTCATGCCCGGCATCGACACGTCCAGCACGAGGACGTCCGGCGCGGCGGCCTCGATCAGACCGAGCGCTTCGGCGCCGCCGGCCGCGGTCCGCACCGCGAAGCCGTTCAGTCTCAGTCCGCGCTCCAGGGAGCGGCGGATCGCCGCGTCGTCGTCCACGACCAGGACCGTGCCGGGGCCTGCCGTGTCACCCATGCGCCCTCCTCGTCGCCGGCCAGGGTACGGCCCCGGGCCGGCGCGGGATCCGCCGGAGGCGGTGCGGACGGTGGCGCGCGGGGAGGGGACCGTCGCGCCGGCCGTCACCCGGCGGCTGATCGCCGGGTTCGCGGCCGGAGCGGTGCGGGGGCCGAAGGCCGATACGGCCGTGCTGCGGGGGCGCTCACCCGGCGCGGACACCAGGTGCCGGCGTGCATCGGGGAGGGGTGGTCCGACGCCGGGATCGCGGTGCGGCCGGAGACGGCGCAGGGCACGGTGAAGTCGCACGTCAGCCCTCCGCCGGCCAGGCCGGAGCCGCGCGGCCGGGTCCAAGCGGCCGGGCCGGCACAGGAGTTGGGAGTCGAGCCCGGCCGAGGGAGTGACTGGTCCAGACCTATTGACCTGTGGTCCAGACCTTTCTACTCTCGCAGCACTGTGGGCATGGAGGCTCAGTCATGCCCCCGACACTCCCAACGAAGAGGGAGGCGCAGCATGCGCTTCAGACACAGAGCCGCGGCAGGGTTCGCGACCCTGGTGCTCCCCCTGGCCGGTCTGGTCGGTCTCGCGGGCCCCGCCCAGGCCGCGACCAACGCGACGGCGAACTTCACCAAGACCAGCGACTGGGGCACCGGGTTCGGCGGTCAGTGGACCATCAAGAACACCGGTTCCTCCAGCATCAGCTCCTGGACCGTCGAGTGGGACTTCCCCTCCGGCACGTCCGTCACCTCCGCCTGGGACGCGGACGTCACCGGCTCGGGCACCCACTGGACCGCCAAGAACAAGTCCTACAACGGCACCCTCGCCCCCGGCGCCTCCGTCTCCTTCGGCTTCAACGGGGCGGGCCCCGGCTCCCCGTCCAACTGCAGGCTCAACGGCGACAGCTGCGACGGCACCACGGTCCCGGGTGACGCGGCGCCCTCCGCCCCCGGCACCCCGACCGCCTCCGGCGTCACCGACACCTCGGTGAAACTGAGCTGGGGTGCGGCCACCGACGACAAGGGCGTCAAGAACTACGACGTCCTGCGCGACGGCAAGGTCGTCTCCACCGTGACGACGACCTCCTACACCGACACCGGCCTGAGCGCCGGCACCGACTACTCCTACACCGTGCGCGCCCGCGACACCGCCGACCAGACCGGCCCCGTCAGCGGCGCCACCGCCGTGCACACCACCGGCGGCGGCACCACTCCCCCGCCCACCGGCGACAAGGTCAAGCTCGGCTACTTCACCGAGTGGGGCATCTACGGCCGCAACTACAACGTCAAGAACCTGGTGACGTCCGGCTCGGCGGCGAAGATCACGCACATCAACTACGCCTTCGGCAACGTGACCAACGGCCAGTGCGCCATCGGCGACTCCTACGCCGACTACGACAAGGCCTTCACCGCCGACCAGTCCGTCAGCGGTGTCGCCGACACCTGGGACCAGCCGCTGCGCGGCAACTTCAACCAGCTGCGCGAGCTGAAGGCCAAGTACCCGAACATCAAGATCCTCTGGTCCTTCGGCGGCTGGACCTGGTCCGGCGGCTTCGGCCAGGCCGCGGCCAACCCGGCCGCCTTCGCCCAGTCCTGCTACAACCTGGTCGAGGACCCGCGCTGGGCCGACGTCTTCGACGGCATCGACATCGACTGGGAGTACCCGAACGCCTGCGGGCTGAGCTGTGACACCAGCGGTGCGGCCGCCTACAAGAACCTGATGGCGGCCCTGCGCGCCAAGTTCGGCTCCGGCAACCTGGTCACCTCCGCGGTCACCGCCGACGGCTCGGCCGGCGGCAAGATCGAGGCGGCGGACTACGCGGGCGCCGCCCAGTACGTCGACTGGTACAACGTGATGACGTACGACTTCTTCGGCGCCTGGGACGCCAAGGGCCCGACCGCCCCGCACTCCCCGCTCACCTCGTACAACGGCATCCCGAAGGCCGGCTTCACCACCGCCGACGCGATCGCCAAGTTCAAGGCGATCGGTGTCCCCGCGAAGAAGCTGCTCCTCGGCATCGGCTTCTACGGCCGCGGCTGGACCGGTGTCACCCAGGACGCCCCGGGCGGCACGGCCACGGGCCCGGCGACGGGCACCTACGAGCAGGGCATCGAGGACTACAAGGTCCTGAAGTCGTCCTGCCCGGCCACCGGCACCGTCGCCGGCACGGCGTACGCGCACTGCGGAAGCAACTGGTGGTCCTACGACACCCCGGCCACGGTCGCCGGCAAGATGGCGTGGGCCAGGAACCAGGGCCTCGGCGGTGCGTTCTTCTGGGAGTTCAGCGGTGACACCGGCAACGGCGAACTGGTGAGCGCCATCAGCGACAACCTGTAGGAACGGCTCGGGAAAGGCGGTACGGCGCCGAGCCGGGCCGACGCTCCCCCGGACTCCCGTCCGGGGGAGACCCCCCACACACAGCGAGTGAACGCGGCTACGCCACGTTCACTCGCTGACCCGGTGGGGCCGCCTCCAGCCACGCCAGGAACCCGGTCAGCGCGTCCTCGCTCATGGCGAGTTCGAGCCGGGTGCCCCGGTGGACACAGACGAGGATCACCGCGTCGGAGAGCAGCGCCAGCTCCTCCTCGCCCTCGGGGAGCCGGCGGCCGACCACCTCGATCCGGGCGCGCTCCAGGGTGCGGCGGGGGCGGAAGGCGTAGGAGAAGACGCGGTACCACTCGATGCGGTCGCCGTTGTAGCGGGCGACGCCGTAGCTCCAGCCCTTGCCGCCGGAGTCCGGTTTCTCGGCCACGTCCCAGCGCAGGGAACAGTCGAAGGTCCCGCCGGAACGCTGGATCAGCCTGCGCCGCAGCCCGAACAGGAACAGCCCCACCACCACGAGCGCGACCACGATCCCGCACACAGTCAGAGCGAGGATCATCGGCACCGACCTCCTCGTCTCCTAGGTAGGGGAACTGCATCTGCGACTGAGTAATGAAACGGGAAAAACACCCACATCTGCCTCAGCCGCGACCGGCACCGGATTACTCCGGGCCGGCCGCGGCTGAGTGACGTCAACGTACCGCGCGGGTGGGTCAGCGCGACGTCGCCGCACGCAGGCGGACATCCGCGCGGCGCTCGGCGGCGGCGTCGCCCTCCGCCTTCGCGCGCTCCAGCTCCCGCTCCGTGCGCTGGACATCGATCTCGTCCGACAGCTCGGCGATCTCGGCCAGCAGGGACAGCTTGTCGTCCGCGAACGAGATGAAACCGCCGTGCACCGCGGCGACGACCGTCCCACCATCACTCGTACGGATGGTCACCGGGCCCGACTCCAGCACACCGAGCAGCGGCTGGTGACCGGGCATGACGCCGATGTCGCCGGACGTGGTACGCGCGACGACCAGGGTGGCCTCGCCGGACCAGACCTGGCGGTCCGCGGCGACCAGCTCGACGTGCAGCTCAGCAGCCAAGGGTGGCTCCTCGGGTCACCACCCGGCGGTAGTGCCGGGTGTTGGGGTCAATTCTAGTGGGCGTGGATGAGGGGGCGGGACGCACCCGCCCCCTCACCGGGAGCACGAGGCTCAGGAGACGCCCAGCTCCTTGGCCTTGGCCTTCAGGTCCTCAATGCCACCGCACATGAAGAACGCCTGCTCCGGGAAGTGGTCGTACTCGCCGTCGATGATCGCGTTGAAGGCCGCGATCGACTCCTCCAGCGGGACGTCCGACCCGTCGACGCCGGTGAACTGCTTGGCGACGTGGGTGTTCTGGGACAGGAAGCGCTCCACGCGACGGGCCCGGTGGACGACGAGCTTGTCCTCTTCGCCCAGCTCGTCGATACCGAGGATCGCGATGATGTCCTGCAGGTCCTTGTACTTCTGCAGCACCGACTTCACCCGCATGGCCGCGTTGTAGTGCTCCGCGGAGATGTAACGCGGGTCCAGGATGCGGGACGTGGAGTCCAGCGGGTCCACGGCCGGGTAGATGCCCTTCTCGGAGATCGGACGGGAGAGAACCGTCGTCGCGTCGAGGTGGGCGAAGGTGGTGGCCGGGGCCGGGTCGGTCAGGTCGTCCGCGGGGACGTAGATCGCCTGCATCGAGGTGATCGAGTGACCACGGGTCGAGGTGATGCGCTCCTGCAGGAGGCCCATCTCGTCGGCCAGGTTCGGCTGGTAACCCACCGCGGACGGCATGCGGCCGAGCAGCGTGGAGACCTCGGAACCGGCCTGCGTGAAGCGGAAGATGTTGTCGATGAAGAACAGCACGTCCTGCTTCTGGACGTCACGGAAGTACTCGGCCATGGTGAGGCCGGCCAGCGCGACGCGCAGACGGGTGCCCGGGGGCTCGTCCATCTGACCGAAGACCAGCGCGGTCTTGTCGATGACGCCCGACTCCGACATCTCCTCGATGAGGTCGTTGCCCTCACGGGTGCGCTCACCGACACCGGCGAACACGGAGACACCGTCGTGGTTGTTGGCGACGCGGTAGATCATCTCCTGGATGAGCACCGTCTTGCCGACGCCGGCACCACCGAACAGGCCGATCTTGCCACCCTTGACGTACGGGGTGAGCAGGTCGATGACCTTGACGCCGGTCTCGAACATCTCGGTCTTCGACTCGAGCTCGTCGAAGTTCGGCGCCTTGCGGTGGATCGGCCAGCGCTCGCCGGTGTACTGCTCGTCGACGTTCAGCACCTCACCGAGGGTGTTGAACACCTTACCCTTGGTGAAGTCGCCGACCGGGACGGAGATGGGGGCGCCGGTGTCCGTCACCGGGGCCTGGCGGACCAGGCCGTCGGTGGGCTGCATCGAGATGGTGCGGGCCACGCCGTCACCCAGGTGCTGGGCGACCTCCAGGGTCAGCGTCTTCTTCTCGCCGTCCTTCGCCGGGTCGGCGACCTCGACGTGCAGAGCGTTGTAGATGTCCGGCATCGCGTCGACGGGGAACTCCACGTCGACGACCGGGCCGATGACCCGGGCGACGCGGCCCGTAGCCGTCGCGGTCTCAACAGTGGTGGTCATTAGCGGTCACTCCCCGCGGTCGCGTCGGCCAAGGCGCTCGCGCCACCGACGATCTCGCTGATTTCCTGGGTGATTTCGGCCTGGCGGGCCGCATTGGCAAGCCGGGAGAGCGTGTTGATCAGCTCGCCCGCGTTGTCGGTGGCCGACTTCATCGCGCGCCGCGTGGCGGCGTGCTTCGAAGCGGCCGACTGGAGCAGCGCGTTGTAGATGCGGCTTTCCACATAGCGCGGCAGCAGGGCGTCGAGGACGTCCTCCGCCGACGGCTCGAAGTCGTACAGCGGGAGGATCTCCCCCTTGGGGGCGGCCTCCTCGGCGACCTCTTCGAGCCGCAGCGGCAGCAGCCGGGCGTCGAGCGCCGTCTGCGTCATCATCGAGACGAACTCGGTGAAGACGATGTGGAGCTCGTCCACACCACCCTCGGCCGTGTCCTTCTCGATGGCCTCGATGAGAGGCGCCGCCACCTTCTTGGCGTCCGCGTACGACGGCTCGTCGGTGAAACCGCTCCACGACTCCGCGATCTTGCGCTCACGGAAGTTGTAGTGGGCGACACCCCGGCGGCCGACGATGTACGTGTCGACCTGCTTGCCCTCGCGCTCCAGGCGCTCGGTCAGCTGCTCCGCCACCTTGATGGCGTTGGAGTTGAAGGCGCCGGCCAGACCGCGGTCGCTCGTGAGGAGCAGGACCGCGGCACGGCTCGGGTTCTCCGCCTCCGTGGTGAGCGGGTGCTTGATGTTCGAACCCGTACCGACCGCCGTGACCGCACGCGTCAGTTCGCTCGCGTACGGCGTGGAGGCCGCCACCTTGCGCTGCGCCTTGACGACGCGCGAGGCGGCGATCATCTCCATCGCCTTGGTGATCTTCTTGGTCGCGGTGACGGATCGGATGCGACGCTTGTAGACCCGGAGCTGGGCTCCCATGAGTCAGGTCCCTTCCTTACGTCACTTGGAAGCGGCGGCAGGAGTGTCCTCGCCGAGCAGCTTCCCGTCCGAGGTCTCGAACTGCTTCTTGAACTCCGCGATCGCGTCGGCGATGGCCGTGAGCGTGTCGTCGGACATCTTGCCGCCCTCACGGATGGAGGTGAGCAGGCCCTGGTACTTCCGGTGCAGGAAGTCCAGCAACTCGCGCTCGAAGCGGCGGATGTCGGCGACCGGCACATCGTCCATCTTGCCGGTGGTGCCGGCCCAGATGGAGATGACCTGGTCCTCGGTGGGCATCGGCTGGTACTGGTCCTGCTTCAGCAGCTCGACCATGCGCTGACCGCGCTCCAGCTGGGCCTTCGAGGCCGCGTCCAGGTCGGAACCGAAGGCGGCGAACGCCTCCAGCTCACGGAACTGGGCGAGGTCGACACGCAGACGGCCGGACACCTGCTTCATCGCCTTGTGCTGCGCGGAACCACCGACTCGGGAGACGGAGATACCGACGTTCAGCGCGGGACGCTGACCGGCGTTGAACAGGTCCGACTCCAGGAAGCACTGGCCGTCGGTGATGGAGATGACGTTGGTCGGGATGAACGCCGAGACGTCGTTGGCCTTGGTCTCGACGATCGGCAGACCGGTCATCGAACCGGCGCCCATCTCGTCGGAGAGCTTGGCGCAGCGCTCCAGCAGGCGGGAGTGCAGGTAGAAGACGTCACCCGGGTAGGCCTCACGGCCCGGCGGGCGGCGCAGCAGCAGCGACACGGCACGGTAGGCGTCGGCCTGCTTCGACAGGTCGTCGAAGACGATGAGGACGTGCTTGCCCTCGTACATCCACTGCTGACCGATGGCCGAACCGGTGTACGGCGCCAGGTACTTGAAGCCGGCCGGGTCGGACGCCGGGGCGGCGACGATGGTCGTGTACTCCAGCGCGCCGTTCTCCTCCAGCGCGCGGCGCACGCCGGCGATGGTGGAGCCCTTCTGGCCGATGGCGACGTAGATGCAGCGGACCTGCTTCTTCGGGTCGCCCGAGCGCCAGTTGTCGCGCTGGTTGATGATCGTGTCGATGGCCAGGGCGGTCTTGCCCGTCTGACGGTCACCGATGATCAGCTGACGCTGGCCACGGCCGATCGGGGTCATCGCGTCGACGGCCTTGTAGCCCGTCTCCATCGGCTCGTGCACCGACTTGCGCTGCATGACCGTGGGGGCCTGCAGCTCGAGGGCGCGGCGGCCGGACGTCTCGATCTCGCCGAGGCCGTCGATCGGGTTGCCGAGCGGGTCGACGACGCGGCCGAGGTAGCCCTCGCCGACCGCGACGGAGAGGACCTCACCGGTGCGGGTGACCGGCTGCCCCTCCTCGATGCCGCTGAACTCACCGAGTACGACGGCGCCGATCTCGCGCTCTTCCAGGTTCAGCGCGAGACCGAGGGAGCCGTCCTCGAACTTCAGCAGCTCGTTCGCCATGGCCGAGGGCAGGCCCTCGATCTTGGCGATACCGTCGCCGGCGACGGTGACCGTACCGACCTCCTCGCGCGAGGCCGCGTCCGGCTTGTACGACTGGACGAACTTCTCCAGCGCGTCCCGGATCTCCTCCGGCCGGATCGTGAGCTCCGCCATCTGGGTTCCCTGCTCTCCTTGTTGGGCCCGAAGTTTCACTTGGGGGGATGGGGACTCCCCCCATCAGGAGGTGAATCCTCTGCACGGCCCAACCGGGCCGTCGTCAATGCGTACTGCTTTTTTTCGAAGTATCGAGTTGCTGCTAGCTCGCCATGCGGCGGGCGACCTCGTCCAGCCGGTCCGCGAGGGAGCCGTTGATGACCTCGTCACCGACCTGCACCCGGACTCCGCCGAGGACCTCGGGGTCCACGTCGAGGTTGAGGTGCATCCGACGACCGTAGAGCTTGGTCAGGGCGGCGCCGAGGCGCTGCTTCTGTCCTTCGCTCAGCGGCACCGCCGAGGTGACGACGGCGACCATACGGTCCCGGCGCTCCGCGGCGAGCTTGGACAGGGACTCCAGTCCCGCCTCCAGGCTACGTCCGCGCGGCGCGATCACGAGGCGCGTCACCAGTCGCTCGGTGACCGGCTTGGCACGCCCGCCGAGCAGCCGGTGCACCAGCTCGGCCTTGGCCTGTGGGCCGACGGCTCGGTCGGTCAGCGCGGCACGCAGGTCGGGGCTGGAGGAGACGATCCGGCCGAACCGGAACAGCTCGTCCTCGACGTCGTCGAGCGTGTCCGTCTTCTCCGCGGCCGTGAGGTCGGCGATGTTCGCCAGTTCCTCCAGCGCGTCCACCAGGTCGCGGGGCTGCGACCAGCGGGAGCGGACCAGGCCGGACACCAGGTCCACGGTCGCACCGCTGACCTGGCCACCGATCAGACGCCGGACCAGCTCCGCCTTGGCCTCTCCGGGCTGCGCCGGGTCGGTGAGGACCCGGCGCAGACCGGCCTCGCGGTCGAGCAGCGCGGTGACGGCCGCCAGCTCGTCGGCGAGCTGCACGGCGTCCACGGACGTGGAGTCCGTCAGCGCGTCGAGGCGCTCACGTGCGGCTGCCAGTGCCTCGCGGCTCGCTCCGTTCATCGCGTGGCCTCGGCCTTCTCCTCGAGCTCGCCGAGGAAGCGGTCGATCACACGGCTCTGCCGGGCGTAGTCCTCGAGGGACTCACCGACGAGCTTGCCGGCCAGTTCGGTGGCGAGCTTGCCCACCTCCTGACGCAGCGCCGCCGCGGCGGCCTTGCGGTCGGCCTCGATCTGCGCGTGGCCGGCGGCGATGATCTCCTCGCGCTGACGCTGGCCTTCGGCCCGCATCTCGGCGATGAGCGCGGCACCCTGCTCCTGCGCCTCCTGGCGCAGGCGCGCGGCCTCGTGCCGGGCCTCGGCGAGCTGGGCCTTGTACTGCTCAAGGACGCTCTGGGCCTCGGTCTGCGCGGCCTCGGCCTTTTCGATACCGCCCTCGATGGCTTCTCGACGCTCTTCCAGAACCTTGTTGATGTTCGGGAGGAGCTTCTTGGCGAGGAAACCGAAGACGATGACGAAGGCGAGCAGGCCGATGACAAGCTCGGGGATCGGCGGGATGAGGGGGTTTTCCCCGCCCTCGGCCGCCATGATGAGCAGCTGGCTCATGTCAGTGCCTTTCGTCTAGGGGGCTTCGCTGATCGGCAGATCAGGCGCCGTAGACGAACGGCATGACCAGGCCGATCAGGGCGAGCGCCTCACAGAAGGCGAAGCCGAGGATCTGGTTGGCACGGATCAGACCGGCGGCCTCGGGCTGGCGGGCCAGGGCCTGGGTGCCGTTACCGAAGATGATGCCGACGCCGACGCCGGGGCCGATGGCCGCGAGGCCGTAGCCGATGGAGCCGAGGGAGCCGTGGACGCCGTCGGCAGCAAGGGTCTGGAGAGCGGACATGCCGATTCTTCCTTCTTCTTTACGGACCGGTGGGGGTTGGCCACCGGACGATCACGGGGATGTGGTGTGGGCGCTCAGTGGTGCTCGGCGAGGGCGCCCTGGATGTAGGTGCACGTCAGGAGGACGAAGACGTACGCCTGCAGAGCCTGGATGAAGAGCTCGAAGGCCGTCATCACGACGGTCATGATGAAGCTGACGCCGGCGTAGGCGATGCCGATGCCGTTCAGCAGGTACCAGCTGGCGATCGTGAAGAGCAGCAGCAGGGTGTGCCCGGCGAACATGTTGGCGAAGAGCCGGACCGCGTGGGTGAAGGGCCGCACCAGCAGGTTCGAGAAGAACTCGATGAGCATCGCGAGCGGCAGCACCGGACCGAGCGACTTGTCGTAGCCGGTGACGTTCTTGAAGAACCCTACGAAACCGTGGCGCTTGAAGGTCAGCGAGACCCACAGGACGTAGACGATCAGCGCCAGGACCAGCGGGTACGAGATGATCGCCGTCACCGGGAACTGGGCGACCGGAATGATCGACCACAGGTTCATCATCCAGATGAAGAAGAACAGCGAGACGACCAGCGGGACGTACTTCTCGCCTTCCTTCTTGCCGATGGTCTCGTAGACGACACCCCGACGGATGAAGTCGTATCCGGCCTCGGCGACCATCTGCAGCTTGCCGGGGACGACCTTCGGCTTGCGGAAGGCGGCCCAGAAGAAGCCGACGATGATGATCGAGCCCAGCAGCGCCAGCAGCATCGTCTTGTTGAAGTACACGTTGCTGTCGCCGTTGCCCCACAGGGGCTTGAACAGGAACGAGTGCAGGCCGGGAGCCGGGAAGCCACAGCCGTTGAAGATGTGGCAGTCGGTCTCGAAGGCGAGCACCTGCGTCGGGTCAGCACTCACCGCGGGCTCCTTCAGCGTGGCGCATAGGTACGGCAACCTCGTTGTGTCGGCGCGGCGCACGGCCGCGGTTCGGCACGGGACTGGTGTTACGGATGTGGGGGCGGCTGTGGGGCATCTCGCCTCGCGATGGAACAGGCGTCAGCTCGGATGCCCGCGCCCGCGATGCCGCAGTTGGCACCGGACGATAGCAGGATCGCTCATGCGCCTTTACACCGGCCCTACCTCTCACGACGAGTGCCCCGACGTGTGGGACTTCTCGGCGGTCGAGGACGAGGCCGGTTCGGGCTCGACGTACAGCATCTTCGACTTCATGTGCGCTCGCGTCTGCGCGGCGATCCAGACGAGGGTGCCGGCGAGGAGCGTGAACGCGAAAGCCTTGGGGTGGAACAGCGTCGTGTGTTTGAACGCGGCCATGAAGACGAACAGCAGCAGGATCTGCGCCGCGTAGAGCATCAGGCCCATGGCCTGGAAGAGGTGCGGCAGCGATCTGGCGGTGCGCTGCAGGGCGTAGAGACCCAGTCCCATGAACAGGATCACGACCAGCGTCGCGACGACGGCTCCGACGGCTCCCTTGCCGCCCGCGACCACACCGCTGACGACGGCGGCAATCGCGCCGGCGACAGCCGTGGGTACGGCGGCCTGAGCCAGGATCCGGGCGTCATTGGACGGCATGGCGGCAACTCCGCTTTCACAGGGGGGCAGGTGTCGTCATGGACGAGCGTAGTCCCGGGCTGAGTGATCGAGACCTCACACCAATGGACCTTCGCACTCGGGTCCTTCGGCTCTATCCGGGGTTCTCGTGAACCGTATCACAAACTATTTGATGAGGTCTTTACCTGGTGGGTGTGCTGGGTGTCACACATGAGAGTGACAGTGCACGTCTGTGCAGAAACCACGCCCACTTGTCTGGTATTAGGGCGCTTTGTTACCCCACGAGTTGGCAATGCTCTAGTCAGATTCTTACCTTGACCGTCTCAGTGACGATCCACGAAACGCGAACGGGGACCGATCGCGGTCGCCCCGTTGACGCCCGGGTAACCGGCCGTGACGGGCGCCCGTTCCCCGTTCTGCGGGGCCTCGTGCCCGGAGGCCTCCGCGCCCGTCTCCGCGCCCGTCTCCGCGCCCGTCTCCACGGCCAGGGCCTCCTCGGCCGGCCGTCCTCGCCTGCGGTAGCGCGGCGGTACGAAGTGGTGTGCCCACGCCGGGACCCGGGGGGTGAAGCGCGGGAGCAGCAGGAGGACGAGTCCGACGGCGCTGAGGAAGACCACGCCCAGCACGATCCACATCGACGCCGAGTTGACCGAGTACGCCAGCGCCCCGAAGCCGATCAGCGCCGACCAGAAGTACATGATCAGCACGGCCCGGCTGTGCGAGTGGCCGATCTCCAGCAGCCGGTGGTGCAGGTGGCCGCGGTCGGCGGCGAACGGGGACTGGCCGCGCCAGGTGCGCCGGACGATCGCCAGCACCAGGTCGGCGGCCGGCACGGCGATGATGGTCAGCGGCATCAGCAGCGGGATGTACACCGGCACCATCTGGTGCACGGTGCTGCGCTCGGAGGCGCCGAAGAGGTTGTCCGGGTCGACCTGCCCGGTGACCGAGATGGCGCCCGCCGCCAGCACCAGCCCGATCAGCATCGAGCCCGAGTCGCCCATGAAGATCCGCGCGGGGTGCATGTTGTGCGGCAGGAAGCCCAGGCACATGCCCATCAGGATCGCCGCGAACAGCGTCGCGGGCGCGGCCGCCTCGATGCCGTACGAGTACCAGATGCGGTAGGTGTACATGAAGAACGCGGCCGCCGCGATGCACACCATGCCGGCGGCGAGGCCGTCGAGGCCGTCCACGAAGTTCACCGCGTTGATCGTGATGACGACCAGCGCCACCGTCAGCAGGGTGCCCTGCCACTGGGTCAGCGCGACCGTGCCGACGCTCGGGATGGGCAGCCACAGGATCGTCAGGCCCTGCATCACCATCACGCCCGCGGCGATCATCTGCCCGCCCAGCTTGATCAGCGCGTCGATCTCGAACTTGTCGTCGAGGACACCGATCAGCCAGATCAGCGCGGCCCCGGAGAGCAGGGCGCGCGGCTCGTTCGACTTCTCGAAGACCTCGTTGAGGTTGGTCAGGTGGTCGGCGACCAGCAGGCCCGCGCACAGACCGAAGAACATCGCGATACCGCCGAGGCGCGGAGTGGGTTCCCGGTGCACGTCACGCGCCCGGATCTCCGGCATCGCCCCGGCCACGATCGCGAACTTGCGTACCGGCCCTGTCAGCAGATACGTCACCGCGGCCGTGATGCAGAGCGTCAGGAGGTATTCACGCACGGGCTTCCCCACAGGTCTCGCTGGCCATCACAGCCCCACACCCTAGCGAGCGACGCATATGGATGAGGACTTCCGGGTAGCGACGATGGTTGCATGCCAGGCTGTGCATCACGCTCCGTGACCGGGCACGCCCGGTTCCACCGACGTCCGCCTACCCCCGCTCAGCCGGGATACGGCGGAAACCTGCCGGTCAGGTCGCGCACCTCGTCGCGGACCCGGACGGCGTCCGTCTCACCGCGCAGCACCGAGCCGAGCAGGGCGGCGATCCGCACCATCTCCGGCTCCCCCATGCCCTGCGTGGTGACGGCGGCCGTGCCCAGGCGCAGCCCGCGGCCGTCCCCGTGCGGCAGCGCGCAGCAGTCCAGCACCAGGCCGGCCGCGAGCAGCCGGCCACGCGCGGTGCGCCCGTCCACACCGAGCGGAGCGGGGTCGGCGGTGATCAGATGGGTGTCGGTGCCGCCGGTGGTCACGGTGAGCCCCTCGGCGGCGAGGTGACCGGCCAGCACGCGCGCGTTGGCGACCACCTGACGGGCGTACCCGCCGAACGCCTCAGTGGCCGCCTCGCCGAAGGCGACGGCCTTGGCGGCGATGGTGTGCATCTGCGCACCGCCCTGCGTGAACGGGAAGACGGCCCGGTCGACGCGCTCGGCCAGCTCGGCCCCGCACAGGATCATCCCGCCGCGGGGGCCGCGCAGCACCTTGTGGGTGGTGGCGCACACGATGTCCGCGTACGGCACCGGGCTCGGCGCGGCACCGCCCGCCACCAGGCCGATCGGGTGCGCCGCGTCCGCGATCAGATAGGCGCCGACCTCGTCGGCGACCTCCCGGAAGAAGGCGTGGTCGAAGTGGCGGGGGTAGGCGATGGAGCCGCAGACGATGGCCTTGGGCCGGTGGTTGCGGGCCAGGTGGCGCGCCTGGTCGTGGTCGACGAGCCCGGTCTCGGCGTCGACGCCGTAGCCGACGAAGTCGAACCAGCGGCCGGAGAAGTTCGCCGGTGAGCCGTGGGTGAGGTGCCCGCCGTGCGTCAGCGCGAGGGCGAGGACGGTGTCGCCCGGCCGCAGCAGGGCCGCGTAGGCGGCCAGCACGGCCGAAGAGCCCGAGTGGGACTGCACGTTGGCGTGCTCGGCGCCGAACAGCTTCTTGGCCCGCTCGACGGCGAGGCGCTCGGCGGCGTCCGCGAATTCGCAGCCGCCGTGGTACCGGGCGCCGGGGTAGCCCTCGGCGTACTTGTTGGCCAGCGGCGAGCCGAGGGCCTCCAGGACGGCGGGCGAGGTGAAGTTCTCCGCGGCGATCAGCTGGAGCGTCGTCGACTGCCGCGTCAGCTCTCCGAGCAGGATGTCGGCGAGCTCCGGGTCCTGCTCCCGCAGGACGTCGGTCTCGTGGAGAGTGGGAACCGACATGGCGGGCTCCGGGCGGTCGACGGTGACGTAGGTCCAATGTAGGCCCGGTGCATCGGGGACGCCCGGTGATGGAGCCACACGTGGACGCGCGGGTCCGCGAGCCGTTCCCGCCGAGTTCGCCGTGGCCGGACGCGCGGGGCTGCGGGCCGTTCCCGCCGAGTTCGCCGTGGCCGGACGCGCGGGGCCGTGGGGCCGTGCAGGTCGCCGTGACAGGGTGCCGGCTCCCGGACGGGCGCACGCGCCCTAGGCCCGTGCCGGTACCCCGGTCAGTGCCGTCACGACCGGATCCAGCGCCTGGTGTATCTCGTCACCGATCGACCGGAAGAACGGCAGCGGCGCCCCGTAGGGGTCGTACACCTCGTCCGCCTCGGCGGTCGGGGCCAGCAGCCAGCCGCGCAGCGCGGCCGCGGCGCGCACCAGCGCACGGGCCCGCAGGACCACACCCTCCTCCAGCGGCGGCAGGGTGGCGGGGTCTATGGCCCGCACCAGGCGGGTGAACTCCTTCAGGGTGAAGGTGCGCAGGCCCGCCGAGTGGCCCATGGAGATGACCTGGGCGCGATGGTCGCGGGTGGCGGTCAGCACCAGGTCGGCCCTGATGACGTGCTCGTCCAGCAGCTCCCGGCCGGTGAACCCGGAGGCGTCCGCGCCGAACTCGGCCAGCACGGCCTCCGCGTTGGCCTCCATGGGCGCTCCCTCGTGGCCCCAGGTGCCCGCGCTCTCCACGATCAGCCCACCGCCGAGCACGCCGAGCCGCTCCGCGAAGAAATGGCGGGTCAGCCGCTCGGTGATGGGTGAGCGGCACACGTTTCCGGTGCTGACATGGAGGATGCGGAAGGTGTCGCGCGGAAAGCCGAAGGTGGTGGTCTCCTCCGCGACACGCTCCCCGATGCCTATGCCACGCCCCGCTTCAGGGGCCGTCAATTCGCCACCTCGAGGTCGGGTACGACCTTGCGCAGCTCGTCCGGGGAGATGGCACCCTGGCGCAGCAGCAGCGGCACCTCGCGGGAGACGTCCACGATGGACGACGGCACGTTGCCGGGGGTGGGCCCGCCGTCGAGGTACACGGAGACGGAGTCGCCGAGCATCTGCTGGGCGGCGTCGCAGTCCTCCGGCGCCGGGTGGCCGGTCAGGTTCGCCGAGGAGACGGCCATCGGGCCGACCTCGGTGAGCAGCTCGATGGCGACCGGGTGCAGCGGCATGCGGACGGCCACCGTGCCCCGGGTGTCGCCGAGGTCCCACTGCAGCGACGGCTGGTGCTTGGCGACGAGCGTCAGGGCGCCGGGCCAGAACGCGTCGACCAGCTCCCAGGCCAGCTCGGAGAAGTCCGTGACGAGGCCGTGCAGCGTGTTCGGGGAGCCGATGAGGACAGGAGTGGGCATGTTGCGGCCCCGGCCCTTGGCGGCGAGCAGGTCGGTGACCGCCTCCGAGGAGAACGCGTCGGCACCGATGCCGTACACGGTGTCGGTCGGCAGCACCACCAGCTCGCCCCGGCGGACGGCGGACGCTGCCTCGCGCAGACCCGTCACGCGGTCGGTCGCGTCGTTGGTGTCGTATCGCCGTGCCATAGCTAGCGGGCCTCCTCGTACACGTACTGCGGGATGAAGGTCGGGGGCGTGCTCACGGCAGCGCCTTGCGGGCGGTGGCGAACCGGGGCCGGTTGTTGAGGTCGGGGTGGTCGGCCGCGTCGGCCCAGCCCCGCTCCTCGGTGAAGATCCACGGCACCTGGCCGCCCTGGGTGTCGGCGTGCTCGATGACGACGACCCCGCCCGGGCGCAGCAGCCGGTGCGCGGTGCGCTCGATGCCGCGGATCAGTTCGAGGCCGTCCTCGCCGGAGAAGAGCGCCAGTTCCGGGTCGTAGTCCCGGGCCTCGGGTGCCACGTACTCCCACTCGGTGAGCGGGATGTACGGCGGGTTGGAGATGACCAGGTCGACCTGGCCGTCGAGGTCGGGGAAGGCGGTCAGCGCGTCGCCCTGCCGCAGGTCGACCCTCGACCCCGCCATGTTCTTGCGGGTCCACACCAGGGCGTCCTCGGACAGCTCCACGGCGTGCACGCGCGAGCGCGGGACCTCCTGGGCGAGGGCGAGCGCGATGGCTCCGGAGCCGGTGCACAGGTCGACGATGCACGGCTCGACGACGTCCATGGCGCGTACGGCGTCTATGGCCCAGCCGACCACGGACTCGGTCTCCGGCCGGGGCACGAAGACGCCCGGCCCGACCTGGAGCTCCAGGTACCGGAAGTAGGCACGGCCGGTGATGTGCTGCAGCGGCTCGCGCTGCTCACGCCGGGCGACGACCTCCCAGTACCGGGCGTCGAAGTCCGAATCCTTCACGGAGTGCAGTCCGCCGCGCTTCACCCCGTGCACGAACGCGGCGAGCTCCTCCGCGTCGTTGCGCGGCGAGGGCACGCCGGCGTCGGCCAGCCGCTGGGTGGCCTGGGCCACCTCCGCGAGCAGCAGGTTCACGCAAGTCCTCCGTGTCGTACTCGTGCGTGCGGACGCCTCTTACGCGGCCGCCAGCTTCGCTGCCGAGTCGGCGTCGACGCAGGCCTGGATCACCGCGTCGAGGTCGCCGTCCAGGACCTGGTCCAGGTTGTAGGCCTTGAAGCCGACGCGGTGGTCCGAGAGGCGGTTCTCCGGGAAGTTGTAGGTGCGGATCTTCTCGGAGCGGTCGACCGTGCGGACCTGGCTGCGGCGGGCGTCGGCGGCCTCCCGCTCGGCCTCCTCCTGCGCCGCGGCGAGCAGCCTGGAGCGCAGGATACGCATCGCCTGCTCCTTGTTCTGCAGCTGGCTCTTCTCGTTCTGGCAGGAGGCCACGACTCCGGTCGGGATGTGCGTGATGCGCACGGCGGAGTCGGTGGTGTTGACGGACTGCCCGCCCGGACCCGAGGACCGGTAGACGTCGATGCGCAGGTCGTTCTGGTTGATCTCGACGTCGACCTCCTCCGCCTCCGGCGTGACGAGGACGCCCGCGGCGGAGGTGTGGATACGGCCCTGGGACTCGGTGGCCGGCACCCGCTGCACGCGGTGCACGCCGCCCTCGTACTTCAGCCGGGCCCAGACGCCCTGGCCGGGCTCGGTGGCGCCCTGGCCGCCCTTGGTCTTCACCGCGACCTGGACGTCCTTGTAGCCGCCCAGCTCGGACTCGGTGGCGTCGATGATCTCGGTCTTCCAGCCGACGCGCTCGGCGTAGCGCAGGTACATGCGCAGCAGGTCGCCGGCGAACAGCGCGGACTCGTCACCGCCGGCGCCCGCCTTGATCTCCAGGATGACGTCCTTGTCGTCACTGGGGTCACGCGGTACGAGCAGCAGGCGCAGCTTCTCGGTCAGTTCCTCGCGCTGCTTCTCCAGATCCTTCACCTCGGCGGCGAAATCGGGGTCGGAGGCGGCGAACTCGCGCGCGGTCTCGACGTCGTCGCCGGTCTGCTTCCAGGAGCGGTACGTGCCGACGATCGGGGTCAGCTCGGCATAGCGCTTGTTCAGCCGGCGCGCGTTCGCCTGGTCGGCGTGCACCGACGGGTCGGCGAGCTTCTTCTCCAGGTCGGCGTGCTCGGCGACGAGGTCCTCGACTGCCTCGAACATCTTTCGGCTCCTGTACTGCGGTGAAGGGAAGGGGCGGGCGACCAAAAACGCCGGTCCCGGGCACGCCCCCGGGAAAAGGGCGTGACCGTGGACCGGCGAAATGGGGCTCGCTACTTCTTGGAGCCGGCGGCCTTGCCGAAGCGGGCCTCGAAGCGGGCCACACGGCCACCGGTGTCGAGGATCTTCTGCTTGCCCGTGTAGAACGGGTGGCACTCGGAGCAGACCTCGGCCCGGATGGTGCCGGAGTCGATGGTGCTACGAGTGGTGAACGACGCACCGCAGGTGCAGCTGACCTGCGTCTCGACGTACTCGGGGTGGATGTCGCGCTTCAAGGTTTCTCCTAGGTTTCGGGAGGGCGCCGGGTCGCCGCCACGGGATGCGGGAGCGTGAACCGGAGCCGACGTACCAGTCTGCCAGGACTGGGGCCATCCACCCAAACCGGGGGTGCGGTTGTTCTATTCCTGGCGGTGGGCGGGTGCGCGCCGCGCGGGGCCGCGGGCCCGTCGGGCGCGGGCGGGACGGCTGGCGGCGGCTCGCTCGCCCGCTTCGCTGTCCGGCGCCGCTAGCCGGCGCTCACCACGCCCTTGGCCGAGCCGGTGGCCGTACCCCGGGTGGCCGCCTCGGGGATCGGCCTGTCGTGCTTCAGGGCGTCCCACACCAGCTGGGCCTTGGTCTTCTCCAGCAGGACCCGGTTGGGGTCGGCCGGGTCGTACCGGACCGGCATCGTGACCATCTTCATGTGGGACGAGCCGATGCCCTTGAGACCGTCGGCGAAGTCGATCAGGGAGTTGACCGAGCCGAGGTCGGAGTCGGTGGTGACGGCCTTGGTGGCGGTGTCGGCGAGGTCGTACAGCTTCTTGGGGTCGGAGAAGACGCCGACGTGCTTCACCTGGTCCATCAGGGCCTTGACGAACGCCTGCTGGAGCTGGATGCGGCCCAGGTCGGAGCCGTCGCCCACGCCGTGCCGGGTGCGGACCAGGCCGAGGGCCTGCGCGCCGTCGAGGGTGTGGGGGCCCGCCTTGAGGTTCAGGTGGCTCTGCGGGTCGGCGATGTTCCTGGCCGTCGTCACGCGGACGCCGCCGAGGTCGTCGATGAGCTTCTGGAAGCCCTGGAAGTCGACCTCGAGGTAGTGGTCCATGCGGATGCCGGTGATCGACTCGACGGTCTTCATCGCGCAGGCGGCACCGCCGGTGGAGTACGCCTCGTTGAACATCACGCCGGACGCGGCCGGATGAGCGGTGCCCTTGGTGTCGGTGCACTGCGGGCGGTCGACGAGGGTGTCCCGCGGGACCGAGACCACGCTGGCCTTCTTGTGGCCCTGGTAGACGTGGACGATCATCGCCGTGTCGGAGCGGGCGCTGCCGTCGTCGACGCCGCCGCCGAGCTTCCTGTTCTTGCCGGTGCGCGTGTCCGAGCCGAGGACCAGGATGTTCTCCGAGCCGTTGTCGATCTTCGCGGGGCGGTCGCCGCGGAGGGCCTGGTTGATGTCGACGCTCTTGAGGTTGCCGTTGAGCTTGAAGTAGACGTACCCGGCGCCCGTACCGCCCAGCACGACCAGACCCGCGGCCGTCCAGGCCGTGACGAGCAGGGCCTTGCGGCTCCCGGTGCGGGGCCTGCGGCGGCGGCCCTTGCCACGACGGTGGGGGCCGGTCTGGGCCGGATCCGGTATGCCGGGCTCCGGCGTGCTCTCGGCGGACACATCTCTCCCAGGTCTCGTCGGTGTCGGTTACCCCCTGCTTTCAGGGTCAGGCGCGGTCGTCACCGCTCCATCGTCGCTCCGCCGGGTCAGACGGAGAAACTCGGCAAAGGGTTGCACAGCGCCCTGTGCCCACCGCGTGCGGCGACCGGCACGGACCGTAGTCGGCACAGTCCGACAGAACCGCGCTCACCTGCGGTTTCCGGCGCGGTGGCCGTACGGCGCCGACCGGCTCCCGTGTGGCAAAGGTCTCGGCACCCGGGGCGCACCCCGGCCGGCGCGTCCACGCGCACCGGGCCGCCCCGTCAGCCCGCACGTCCACGCACGCACCGGCCCGCCCGATCGGCGTGTACGTCAGGCGCACACCGGTCCGCCCGATCGGCGCGCACGTCAGGCGCACACCGGTCCGCCCGATCGGCGCGCACGTCAGGCGCACACCGGCCCGCCCGATCGGCGCGTACGTCCACGCGCACCGGCCCGCACTCCGGGCACGCAAAGGGGCCGCCCCCTGTCATCGGATGACAGGGGGCGGCCCGGACGTGCTCGGTGCTACGGCGTTCAGTCGCCGTTGCCCGGAGCCGGCGTCGACTTCTGGATCTGCATCAGGAACTCGGCGTTCGACTTGGTCTGCTTCATCTTGTCGAGAAGCAGCTCGATCGCCTGCTGCGAGTCGAGCGCGTGCAGCACCCGGCGCAGCTTCCAGGTGATGGCCAGCTCGTCGCTGCCGAGCAGGATCTCTTCCTTACGGGTACCGGACGCGTCCACGTCCACCGCCGGGAAGATGCGCTTGTCGGCGAGCTTCCGGTCGAGCTTGAGCTCCATGTTGCCGGTGCCCTTGAACTCCTCGAAGATCACCTCGTCCATGCGGGACCCGGTGTCCACCAGCGCGGTCGCGAGGATGGTCAGCGAGCCGCCGTCCTCGATGTTCCGCGCCGCACCGAAGAAGCGCTTCGGCGGGTACAGGGCGGTGGAGTCGACACCACCGGACAGGATGCGGCCGGAGGCCGGCGCGGCCAGGTTGTAGGCACGGCCCAGACGCGTGATGGAGTCGAGCAGCACGACGACGTCGTGGCCCAGTTCCACCAGCCGCTTGGCGCGCTCGATGGCCAGCTCGGCGACCGTGGTGTGGTCCTCGGCCGGGCGGTCGAAGGTCGAGGAGATGACCTCGCCCTTCACCGACCGCTGCATGTCGGTGACCTCTTCCGGACGCTCGTCGACGAGGACGACCATCAGGTGGCACTCGGGGTTGTTGTGGGTGATCGCGTTGGCGACCGCCTGCATGATCATGGTCTTACCGGTCTTCGGCGGGGCCACGATCAGACCGCGCTGGCCCTTACCGATCGGCGACACGAGGTCGATGATGCGGGTGGTGAGCACACCCGGGTCGGTCTCCAGGCGGAGCCGGTCCTGCGGGTAGAGCGGGGTCAGCTTGTTGAACTCCGGTCGGCCACGGCCGTGTTCGGGCGCCATGCCGTTGACGGAGTCGAGGCGTACCAGCGCGTTGAACTTCTCGCGGCGCTCGCCCTCCTTCGGCTGCCGGACCGCACCGGTGATGTGGTCACCCTTGCGCAGGCCGTTCTTGCGGACCTGGGCGAGGGAGACGTACACGTCGTTCGGGCCCGGCAGGTAGCCGGAGGTCCGGATGAAGGCGTAGTTGTCGAGGATGTCCAGGATGCCCGCGACGGGGATCAGGACGTCGTCCTCGGCGACCTGCGGCTCGGCGATCTCGTCGCGGCCACGGCGGCCACGGCGGTCGCGGTAGCGGCCCCGGCGGCCACGGCGGCCGCCCTCGAAGTCGTCGTCGTCCTGCTGCTGGCGGTCGCGGTCCCGGTCCTGCCGGCCGCCGCCCTGCTGCTGGCCGCCCTGCTGCTGACGGTCCTGCCGGTCCTGGCGCTCCTGCCGGTCCTGGCGGCCGCCGCCCTGACCCTGCTGGTCGTCGCCCTTGTTACGGCGGTCGCGGTCACGGCCGCGCTCGCGGCGGTCGCGCCGGCCACGGCCCTCGCCGTCACCCGCGTCGCCCTTGGCGTCACCCGACTGCTGGGTCGCGTTCGTCGTCTCGGCCCTGGGCTCGCTCTTCGCCTCGGCGGCGACGGTCTCGGCGCTGCCCGCGGCGGGGGTGCCGGCCTCCGCGGTGGCGCGGCGGCGGCGGCGCTCGCTCGGGACGTCGTCGCTGGCCGGCTGGCCGGGGATCTCGATCTGCTGCTGGGCCACGGCCTTGTCGGCGGGCGCCTCGCTGGGGGCCTCGGCCTTCTTGTCGCCGTCGACGGCCTCGCCCGTGCGGGCCTTGGAGGTGGTCCGGCGCTTGGGCTTGGTCTCGGCGGCGTCCCCGGCCGGGGCGGACGCGGCCTTGGCGCCGCCGCCGGCCTGCGCCTCCTTGATGACCTCGATCAGCTGGCTCTTGCGCATCCGCGCGGTGCCCCTGATGCCGAGGCCCGAGGCGACCTGCTGCAGCTCGGCCAGCACCATGCCCTCGAGGCCGGTACCGCGGCGCCGCCGGGAGCCGGCACCGGTGGCAGGCGCGGAGGCGTCCGTGGAGGGCGCGGCAGCGGTCTCCTCGACACGTGCGCCCATCAGATCGGTGGTGTCGCTCACGAAGGGTCCTTCCCTGGAGCGGACGTCGGCCTGTCTGGCTCGGCGACCGGTTGTGCTGTCCGGCTACGGTCCTGTCTTCTGCGAACCGTGCCGGGGCGGTGGTCCGCCAAAGCGGCGGAAAGAGATTTGCTGGTGATGGCGCTGCCGCGAGCCGTGGCACCTGGTGTCACGTGGCGTGGTAGCACCAATTCCGGAGCGTGCCCGGCGACCCGCTCAGTGCCCGCATACGACGTACTGCCCAGGTACGGCGCAAGGGACACGGAGTGGCTTGGGAGGCTCCCGGAAGAATGTCTGTCCCGGACGGGGACACAAGGCACCTCGCCATGGTGGGGTCGGGTGCAGACTTGAGGTTAACACTACCGGATCCAACAAACATTCCCCCTCTCGAAATCCGGCAACCGTGTCTCAGGTCGCAAGCGGCAGCACGCTCGCTCCCTGCAGGTCCAGGCTCAGCCGGTTGGCGGCCCAGTCGGTGCCGGCCAGGGCCTCCACCTTGTCGGCGGTGCCGACGTCGGTGAGGGCCATGACGGTGGGTCCGGCACCCGAGATCACGGCCGGGATGCCGTCGGCCCGCAGCCGGTCCACCAGTGCCGCGCTGTCCGGCATGGCCGGGGCGCGGTACTCCTGGTGGAGACGGTCCTCGGTGGCCGGCAGCAGCAGCTCGGGGCGCCGGGTGAGGGCCTCGACGAGCAGGGCGGCGCGGCCCGCGTTGGCGGCGGCGTCGACGTGCGGCACGGTGCGCGGGAGAAGGCCGCGCGCGGTCTCCGTCAGGACCGGCTTACCGGGCACGAAAACCACCGGAACGATGGAATCGTTCGGCTCCATCCTGATGGCCCGGGCGGCGCCGGACTCCATCCAGGACAGGGTGAAGCCGCCGAGCAGACAGGCCGCCACGTTGTCCGGGTGGCCCTCGATCTCGGTGGCCAGCTCCAGCAGCGCGGCGTCGTCCAGGCGGGCCTCGCCGCCTATGGTCACCGCGCGGGCGGCCACGATCCCGGCGCAGATGGCGGCGGAGGAGGAGCCCAGGCCGCGGCCGTGCGGGATGCGGTTGGCACACACGATCTCGAGCCCGCGCGGCTGTCCGCCCAGCAGGTCGAAGGCGGTGCGCAGGGCGCGGACGAGCAGGTGGCGTTCGTCCCGGGGCAGGGTCTCGCCGCCCTCACCCGCGATGTCGATGTGCAGCCCGGAGTCGGCCACCCGGACGACCACGTCGTCGTAGAGCCCCAGCGCGAGACCCAGGGCGTCGAAGCCCGGGCCGAGATTGGCGCTGGTGGCGGGTACGCGCACCCGGACGGCGGCGGCGCGGAACGCTGGACCGGCCATCGCTCGTTGACTCTCCTTGAGCTGCGTGCGGTCGGACGACGGTCGAAGGACTCGATGGCATCCGGCCGATGTTCGGTGGACATCCGATGACGTACGAAGACCCGTCGGGCCGCGGAGACGGCGCGGCGCCGTGCCATACACGCGGGGGCATATGCGGTAGGCGGGTTCGGTACAGCCTATCGAAGGAAGGTTCTGTGGCGACATAGGGCGCACAGGAGGCGCACGATGCGTGTCGTCGGCCCGTCGTGCTCCGTGCCGGGGCGGCCCGGGGCTCCCCGTCGGGAGCCCCGGGCCGCCGGCGGTCAGGCGAGTCCGAGGCGCTCGGCGGCGGTGGCCGCGTCGACCGGAACGGTGACCGGCTGCGGGGCGCCGGCGACGGCCCAGTCGGGGTCCTTCAGGCCGTTGCCGGTGACGGTGCACACGATGCGCTGGCCCGGGTCGACCTTGCCCTGCTCGGCGGCCTTGAGCAGACCGGCCACGGAGGCGGCGGAGGCGGGCTCCACGAAGACGCCCTCCTGCGCGGCCAACAGCCGGTAGGCCCGCAGGATCTCACGGTCCGTCACCTCGTCGATGAAGCCGCCGGACTCGTCGCGCGCGGCGAGGGCGTAGCTCCAGGAGGCCGGGTTGCCGATGCGGATGGCGGTGGCGATGGTCGACGGGTCCTTGACCACCTCGCCCCGCACGATCGGGGCGCTGCCGGAGGCCTGGAAGCCCCACATGCGGGGGGTCCCGGCGGCGATGCCGTCGGCGGCGTACTCCCGGTACCCCTTCCAGTAGGCGGTGATGTTGCCCGCGTTGCCGACCGGGAGGACGTGGATGTCGGGCGCGTCGCCGAGCATGTCCACGATCTCGAAGGCGGCCGTCTTCTGGCCCTCGATCCGCACCGGGTTCACGGAGTTCACCAGCGCCACGGGATAGTTCTCGCTCAGTTCCCGGGCGAGGGTGAGGCAGTCGTCGAAGTTGCCGTCCACCTGGAGGATCTTCGCGCCGTGCACGAGGGCCTGGCCCATCTTGCCCAGGGCGATCTTGCCCTGCGGCACGAGCACGGCGGAGACCATGCCGGCCCGTACGGCGTACGCGGCCGCACTGGCGGAGGTGTTGCCGGTGGAGGCGCAGATGACGGCCTTCGCCCCCTCCTCCTTGGCCTTGGAGATGGCCATGGTCATGCCGCGGTCCTTGAAGGACCCGGTGGGGTTCGCGCCCTCCACCTTCAGGTGGACCTCGCACCCCGTGCGCTCGGAGAGCACCTGCGCGGGCACGAGGGGCGTGCCGCCCTCGCGGAGCGTCACGACCGGCGTGCTGTCGGAGACCGGCAGCCTGTCCCGGTACTCCTCGATGATTCCGCGCCACTGGTGAGTCATTGCTGGTTACTCTCCTTCAACCCGCATGATGCTGGCGACACCCCGCACGGTGTCGAGCTTGCGCAGTGCCTCGACGGTCCCGGTGAGGGAGGCGTCGGAGGCCCGGTGGGTGACGACGACGAGGGAGGCCTCGCCGTCCTTGCCCGATTGCCGAACGGTGTCGATCGACACCCCGTGCTCGGCGAAGACGGTGGCGACCTGGGCGAGCACACCCGGCTTGTCGGCCACGTCGAGGCTGATGTGGTAGCGCGTGACGACCTCCCCCATGGAGGAGACGGTCAGGTCCGCGTACGCCGACTCGCCGGGTCCGGTGGTGCCGCTCAGCCGGTTGCGGCAGACGGCGACGAGGTCGCCGAGGACCGCGGAGGCGGTCGGCGAACCGCCGGCGCCGGGGCCGTAGAACATCAGCTGACCGGCGGCGTCGGACTCCACGAAGACGGCGTTGTACGCGCCGCGCACGGAGGCCAGCGGATGGCTGAGCGGAATCATCGCCGGGTGCACGCGCGCGGTGACGGACGCCCCGTCCTTGGCGCGCTCGCAGATGGCGAGCAGCTTGATGGTGCAGCCCATCTCCCTGGCCGACTGGAAGTCGGCGGCGGTGACCTCGGTCATGCCCTCGCGGTAGACGTCGTCGAGACGCACGCGCGTGTGGAAGGCGATCCCGGCGAGGATGGCGGCCTTGGCGGCGGCGTCGAACCCCTCGACGTCGGCGGTCGGGTCGGCCTCGGCGTACCCCAGGGCGGTGGCCTCGTCGAGGGCCTCCTGGTAGCCCGCCCCCGTGGAGTCCATCTTGTCGAGGATGAAGTTGGTGGTGCCGTTGACGATGCCGAGCACCCGGTTGACCTTGTCCCCGGCGAGGGACTCGCGCAGCGGCCGGATCAGCGGGATGGCGCCGGCGACGGCGGCCTCGTAGTACAGGTCCCGGCCGTGCTCCCCGGCGGCGGCGTGCAGGGCGGCGCCGTCCTGGGCGAGCAGCGCCTTGTTGGCGGAGACGACGGAGGCGCCGTGCGCGAAGGCGGTGGTGATCAGCGACCGGGCGGGCTCGATCCCGCCGATGACCTCGACGACCACGTCGAGGTCGCCGCGTTTGACGAGGGCGGTGGCGTCGGTGGTGACGAGGGCGGGGTCGATGCCCTCGCGCACCTTGCCCGGCCGCCGTACGGCCACGCCCGCCAGCTCCACCGGGGCGCCGATCCGGGCGGCGAGGTCGTCGGCGTGCGTCGTCATGATGCGCGCCACCTCTGAGCCGACCACTCCACAGCCCAGCAGCGCCACCTTCAGCGGACGCGTACGCATCATCCGACCTCGTTTCCTCATACCGTCTACGGTTGGACCAGTCTCACTCACCGGACGGGAGTTTCTACCCTTCGTCCGGATCGTGAGACATCTATTTCATTTGCACGGCGGCCGAAGACCGTAGATCTTCCACCCCCGGTGTTCCGGGCCGTTCCCTGGTGCCCCCGCCCCCGAGGTGATCCTTTTCCGGCGCCTTCCCGGGGGTCTCGCGGGAATCTCGCGGGGGCCTCCCCGGGGCCGCCCGGGAAATCCTTGCGGGGGTCTCCCGGGGGTCGCCCGGGAAATCCTCGCGGACGTCTCCGGGGTCGCCCGCGGTGTGCTCACCCGACGTCGAGACGCAGGAGGTCCTCCTCCGTCTCCCGCCGGACGATGGCCCGGGCCTCACCGTCGCGCACGGCGACGACCGGCGGCCGGAGCACGTGGTTGTAGTTGCTGGCCATGGACCGGCAGTACGCACCCGTGGCCGGTACGGCGATCAGGTCACCGGGCGCGAGGTCCGCGGGCAGGAACGCGTCCTTGACCACGATGTCCCCGCTCTCGCAGTGCTTGCCGACCACGCGGGCGAGCATGGGCTCGGCGACGGAGGCCCGGGAGACGAGCGCGACGCTGTACTCGGCGTCGTACAACGCGGTCCGGATGTTGTCCGACATCCCGCCGTCGACGGAGACGTACGTACGCAGCCCCTCCAGCGGCTTGACGGTGCCGACCTCGTAGAGGGTGAAGGCGGTGGGGCCCACGATGGCGCGCCCGGGCTCGACGGAGATGCGGGGCGTCCGCAGCCGGGCCGCCTCGCACTCCCGGCCGACGATCTCGGTGAGCGCCTTGGCGATCTCGTGCGGCTCGCGGGGGTCGTCGTCGCTGGTGTAGGCGATGCCGAGGCCGCCACCGAGGTCGATCTCGGGCAGTTCGACCCCGTGCTCGTCCCGGACGTCCTTCAGCAGCCCGACCACCCGGTGGGCGGCGACCTCGAAGCCGGACATGTCGAAGATCTGCGACCCGATGTGGCTGTGGATGCCGATCAGTTCGAGCCCGTCGAGCGTCAGGGCCCGCCGTACCGCCTCGGCGGCCTGCCCGCCGGCGAGCGGGATGCCGAACTTCTGGTCCTCGTGGGCGGTGGCGATGAACTCGTGCGTGTGCGCCTCCACCCCCACGGTGATCCGGATCTGGACCTTCTGCCGCTTCCCGAGGGACTGCGCGGTGTGGGCGACGCGCACGATCTCCTGGAAGGAGTCGAGGACGATACGTCCGACGCCGGCGGCGACCGCCCGCTCGATCTCCTCGGCGGACTTGTTGTTGCCGTGGAAGGCGATGCGCTCGGGGGGCATGCCGGCGGACAGCGCGGTGGCGAGCTCGCCGCCGGAGCACACGTCCAGGTTCAGCCCCTCCTCGTCCAGCCAGCGCACGACGGCGCGCGAGAGGAATGCCTTGCCGGCGTAGAACACGTCGGCGTCGGCCCCGAAGGCGGCACGCCAGGCGCGGGCCCGGGCCCGGAAGTCGGCCTCGTCGAGGATGTAGGCGGGGGTGCCGAACTCCTCGGCGAGCCGGGTGACGCCGATCCCGCCCACGGTCACGACACCGTCGGCGTCGCGGGTGACGGTCTGGGCCCACACCTTGCGGTCGAGGGCGTTGAGGTCCGTGGGCGGCGCCGAGTAGTGCCCCTCGGGCAGGACGTCGGCGTGGCGGGGCCCGGCGGGGTGCGCGGAACGGCTCATGACGTGACTCTCAGACTCTCTGTGTCTCTCCGGGGCCCATGTCTTCCGCGGCCCTCAGAGGTGTTCGGGTGCGTCGATGCCGAGCAGGGACAGGCCACCGGCCAGCACCGTCCCGACGGCTTCGGCGAGAGCCAGCCGGGCACGGTGGGCGGCCGAGGGTTTCTCCTCACCGCGGGGAAGCACGGAGGCCAGCAGAGGCAGCACGGCATCGGCAAGGCTGACCAGATGCCGGGCAACCCGGTCCGGGGCACGGTGGGTGGCGGCCGCGGCGAGGATGCGGGGGTGGTCGGTGAGGGGGGTGATGAGGGGGCGGACGCTCGGGGGAGCGCCGGGGGCGCTGGGGGCGCTGGGGGCCGGGGGTGCGGCGGGGTTCCTCGGGGCGCCGGAACCGATGGGCACGCCGCCGTGCGGCCGGGTCGGGTGGGCCCCGCCGGCCTCGCGAGCACCGGCGGACGGCTGCGCCGGGGGGCGGCCGAGGGTGACGGGGGCGGGCTCGGCGGGGAGGCCCGGGCCGGACTCGCTGTGCGTGCGGCCGAGGGTGACGGGGCTGGGCTCGGCGGGGAGGCCCGGGCGGGATGTAGTGCGGGTGCAACCGAGGTCGACGGGGCCGGGCTCGGCGATGGGGCCCGATCCGGACTCGCTGTGCGTGCGGCCGAGGGTGACGGGGCTGGGCTCGGCGGGGAGGCCCGGACGGGATGTTGTGCGGGTGCAACCGAGGTCGACGGGGCCGGGCTCGGCGGTGAAGCCCAGGCGGGCGGCGTTGCGGCTCAGGGAGCGGATGCGGGCGTGGGCGTACCGGACGCGGAAGAGGGGGTTGCTCTCCCGCTGGACCAGGTGGTCGGCGGTGATCCGGGGCCGGTCGTGCGGGGCGGGGTGGAGGAGCGCCCACTGGGCGGCGTCGGGGCCGAGCGGGGCGGGGTCCTCCGGAGCGGGTACGGGCCGCAGGTTGACGGGCTCACCGTGCTCGACTGTGGCCCGGCCGCCCTGGGTGGCCACGATCCGCACCACCGCGTCGGCGACGACCTCGGCCCGGACCTCGTAGGGCACGCGCAGCGCGAGGACCTGCCCGGCAAGCGCGTCACCGTGCCCGTAGGCGGTTCCGCGCTCGCGGATCTCCCGGACCAGGCCGGTGAGGAGGTCGACCTGCGCGTCGAGGGTGATGTTGAGGAACCCGGGCCCGGTGACGACGACGTCCCGGATACCGTCGGCGCCGGCGAGACGGGCCCACAGGATCTCGGCGACCCGCGGCGGCGGCATCCCGGCCGGCCGGGCGAGCTGGAGGGCGATGTTGGTGGCGTAGTCCCCGCATCCTCCGGGCCCCGGCTCGGTCACCACCACCCGCTCGGGAACGCTCACACTCAGCTCCCCGTCGTCCACAGCACGACGCACCGCGCGCAGCACGGTACGGGAGAGCTCGACGGGGGTCACGGGACAAGCGTAGGGGAGGAGGGGGGCGGGTAGGCGAGCCGGTTCAGCCTGTGGAACGGGCGAATGGCGGACGGTACGGGGATTCCCATGCCGGAGCCGGACCCGCTGGTGGCGGAGGGCCGCGGAGACCAACGGCCAGGGAGACCTACGGCTACGGGGCTACGGGGCTACGGGGCTACGGGGCTACGGGGCTACGGGGCTACGGGGCTACGGGGCTACGGGGCTACGGGGCTACGACACACCCTGGCCGGGCGCGGAGGGCGCGACACTCCGGGTACCGAGAAGATCGCGGACGCGAAACCACGTGCCTGGTGCCGCGACCGGCACGCCCTCTGGCACCGGCAGCGTGGGCCTCGGTGTCGGCGTCTGTCCCCGGTCCCGGCGTCGGCGTCGGCGACAGACTTAGCCGCTAGTCACCGCCTCAGCCGCGCTACCCGCGCCGAAGAGGATCGCACCGCGGAACCTCGTCCGTGACTGAGCCGCTATCCACCGCCGAAGGAGATCCCACCCGGCACCTCGCCGGGGACACCGTCATCGTCGGCTTCTCCGTCACCGCCCCCACCGGACCCCGGCTCGCTTCCCCGCCGCCCACGCGCCTCTCTTCCACGAGCAGGACCTCCGTGCTCGTCACCCACATGCCCTTCATCCGCACGCCCGTCTCCGGGCGCGGGGCCTCCGTGCCCATCAGACGCATGTCCGCCACCATTGCCGGCGCCTCCAGGACGTGCGCCTCCTCGGTGCCCATCTCCCCCGGGCCCGGCCCGCCGGCCGATCAAGTCCTTGACGAGGCGCACGAGTTCGGCCGGCTCGAAGGGCTTGGCGAGGAAGGCGTCGACACCGACGTCGAGGCCGGTCTCGACCTCGTACTGCGTGCACGCACTGATGATGGCGAGGGGCAGGTGATGCGTACGGGGATCGGCGCGGAGCCGGGCGGCGGTGCGCAGGCCGTCCAGCCGGGGCATGACGACATCGAGGGTCACGACATCAGGCCGTACCTGATGCACCACATCCAGACACTCGGCACCATCGGCCGCGGTCACGACCTCGAGCCCTTCAAGCTCGAGGTTGACCCTGATCAGCTGGCGGATGACCTTGTTGTCGTCCACAACAAGCACCCGGCCCGACGCGCCTGACACACGTCGAGAGTAGGTCCGGACCGGCCACCGCGTCCGGGTTTTCCCCACTTCCACCCCGTACAGGCGACTGCAGTGCCACCCGCGAGAGGACCTCCCGCCCTCCGCGCCCACCCCCGCAGAGGACCCGCCCTCCCCCACCTCCACCCCGGACATGGCCCTGCACTCCCCCACCCCGACGAAACGGGTTCCTGATCACCCCGCCGGACCTGCTAGTGTTCTACCCGTCGCCGCGAGCGAGCAGCTCAACAACCGACACGCCCCCGTAGCTCAGGGGATAGAGCAACGGCCTCCGGAGCCGTGTGCGCAGGTTCGAATCCTGCCGGGGGCACCCAGCATGAGGTGCCCAAAGACCCCGTCACCAGCGGAAACGCTGAGGCCGGGGTCTTCGCGTATGTGCAGGCGTGTGCGGCCCGGAGCGGGTGTATGCCGGGGTCTGTGGACGAGGCGTGGACGGGATCTTGGAGCATCACCGCAGGTGAGGCCCATGAAAGGGCGAGGCCGGCACCGGCGCCAGGTGCCGCCGCCTTGATACACACCATCACGCCACCAAGGCGACCAACGGGCTCCCACGAGGACTGCCGACACCTAATCGTGGTTGTTGCTGCGGGCTTGGCGTGCCGCCTCCTCGCGCTGCTTCCTGAAGTAGTCGTCCTTCCGCTTGATGGCACGCCGGCGCCGCGCCTCCTCTTCCTGCCGCTTCCTTGTCTCGTTCTGCAACTTCTCCGCTGCAGCCCTGAACAGCGGGCTCTTCACCACGTCGTTTTTCATCAGTACAGCCAGTCCCGAGACCACAGCCGCACCCGCCAGACCAGTCAGCGCCATCAGCTTCGCGTTCTTCATTCGGTGGTCACCCCTCAGCCCTAAGACCTCGCCCGCCAGCCGCTGTCCACCAAATCAGGTGTGGCTCCAAGCCTGACGGTGGCGAGCAACGCTGTACACCCGTTCCACCTGGTCGGCCGTGAGAACGCCTGAGAGCGGACCAAGGGCCGATACCTGGCGCTCCTGATACACCCTGACATCGAGCTGCGTAGCGACCACCTTCAGCTCGGTCACACCGACGAAGACGAGCACCGGCTCCACCAGTACCGGGAAGTCGCAATAGCGCTCAAGCACTCGGGTGACCCGCTTGGCCTCTGCCCGACTCTTGCGTGCGTAGGGCGCCGGTTTCCCGTGATCGACTTTTACGGAATCGTCCCCGACCCATACGGCTCGCTTGTGGTGGTGCTTCGTATTGATGCTGAACACTCCGCCCGGCCCGATCAGTAAGTGATCGATATCCACTTTGTTGGCCAAGGGGACGGAGTGCAGGACGCGCCAGCCGTGGCGCCCCAAGCGGTTCAACTCAGCTCCCACTCGGCGCTCCCCCGCCAACCCCTTTCGCCAGGGGTCCCATTCCGAGGGCCGCCGCAGAAGCCGTGAGACGACTCGCTCCATTAGACCCGGTCCGGATTCATCGAGCAGATCACGTATGGACTTCCCGGGAGGGTTGTTGGCCAGGTCGTCGGCCGGCGTCAGAGGCGGCAGCATCGGACGCGCCTGAACCTCCGACGCCCTGTCTGGAGGGACAGGCTCGGTGAGGTTCTGTAAGTGCTTCGCGAGCACGGCGATCACGTCGTCACGACACTCGGCCCGCAAAACCGTGATGTCCCCCGTCGTGACGTCCGCCCAACCGACCGCTGTGCCATCAGGCAGGTTGGCGTACAGGCGATCATGCCCGTACCGCTTCCAGCGCGTGACGTGCAGTTCCATAAGGCTCCCTGTGCTCCCGAGTTGCCGTTGCAGATATGCCAGCAGCAAGCGAGACGAGGCCACAAGACCGCAGGGTGCGCCGCTCGACTCAGCTCGCCGCTCCCGAACGAGGCATCGGCGCAGTTAGGGCCATCGCGAGGGAGGCCCCAGGCGGCATGCCTGAGGCCTCAGTGTGGGTGCAGGTTGTCTCACTCGTACTCGCGGAGCAGGTCCTCGATGCGACGGTTGGCGACGTCCTGCCGTCCGTCGAGGCACTTCGCGTAGCGGGTCAGCAGGACCTCAACGCTGTTGCCGGCGCGTTCGGCAACCTCGGTGGGATCCACTCCCGCATTGAGCCACGTCGACAGCGCCGAGTGCCGAAGGTCGTACGGCCTGCTCGCGAGCGGCGAGGCCGCGACAGCTGGCGGAAGCGCCAGAAGCCGAGCCTCTTGCCACACGCGGTAGTAGGTCGAGGACGGGACGACCGAACCCTTCTCACTGAAGAAGAGCCGCCCGTCCTCCGCCGTGCCGAACGTGGCCAGGTGCTCGCGCAGCACGGCGACGAGCTGGGGCGGGATGGGCACACGCCGAACGTCCTCGGCCGGTCGATTCTTGAGCCCGCGGTCGTCGTGGGTCTCCCCCGAGTCCGTCCACTGCTTGCCGACCGAAGGACGGGTCCGATGGAGCAGCGCCGATCCCCAGCCCCGCTCAGGAAGGACAAGGTCAGTTTCGACCAGGCCGACCGCCTCAGCGGGCCGGAGGCCACCGAAGTACATCGCTGCGAACAGCCCGACGAGACGCCGGCCGCGAGCACGCCGGTAGCCGCCCACGTAGGACACCGCCGCCAGGAGATTGCGGGCCTGTTCCGGGTTGGCCACAACACGCGGATCGACCTGGTTCGAGACCTTGGGCTTCTGCCAGCGAACCGCCGTGATCGGATTCTCCCGCAGCTCCCCCAGGTCGACCGCGTAGTTCGCAGCGTTGACGAGGGTCCGCCGCTTCCGCCGCACGGTCTCGGCAGCTGCCGCGGTGCCGTCGAGCTTGAGCTTCAGCCCATCGAGCACCGCGCGGGCCGTTGCCGGTTCAGCGAGGTCCGCGAGCGGCCGGGAAGCCTTCACTACCCAGTGCAGGACGTTCCGGACATTGTCCGGGGCTTCCCGGTCGTCGACGCCTGGCAGCACGAAGGCCCAGTTACGTAGGGCCTTGCGGATCTCCTCGTCGGACGGTCGTCCTGCGCGCTCCGCGAGCAGTTCCATGGTCACGGTGGTCAGAGATTCGTTGATACCGTCTCGCGTATTGGGTGCAGCGTGCGGCCACTTCATTGCGAGATACCTGAGGGCGAAGTCGTACCAGGACAATGGCGACTTCTTTTCTTCCATCGAAGCCGGAAGACCAGTTTCCGTGTCGAACTCTTCGCCGCCCCGCATGGCACTCATGAGCTTCGCGCGGTAGTGATCGGCGAGCGCCTTGGTGCGGAACGAGTCAGAGAAGACGTTGCCCGCGACGGACCAGCGAACGCCGTACGAGGGAGTCTTGGTGTCCCGCTTGCGTACGCCCCAGACCTTGACGTCCAGAGACTTCACGCCGCCTCCTCTAACTGCCGTAGCCACGAGGTGAAATCACTGCGCCAGACCCGAAGCTCACCGTTGGGGAGCTTGAAAGCGGCTGGCCCCAACCCCAGCTCACGCCAGCGGTAGAACGTCCGGCGAGAAACGCCGCCCAGTTCGTCCAAGACCTCGCGAACGGTCATCAGCTCGTCGCGGCGGGCGTCCATGTCGGTTCTCCTTCCGTTCCGGGGGCGGGTTCGAGGGATGCGGTGAGCCAGGCTTCGGCGCGGGAGAGGCCGGTGCCGGCGAAGACCCAGTGGGTGAGGACGAGGGTGGTTTCGTCGTCCTGCGGGACAACCGAACTGGTTTGGGCTCGGCGCCATTCGGCGCGGGCGTCGCGGAGGGCGCCGAGGGTGGTGGAGTAGCGGCGGGACTTGGTGGAGAAGTGGCCGCGGAAGCCGAGCATGTGCGCCCAGGCACGGAGCCGGAGGTCCGCCAGCTCGGGGCGTGCGCCGAGGGTCCAGGCGGTACGGATCATGCGTCGGGCGTGTTCAGTGATCCTGGCTTGGGCCAGTTCGGCGAGGAACCTGATCGGCCGGTCGAGGGTGCCGGTCGCGGTCTCGGCGCCTTTGGTGGCGTACTTGGCGATGTATGCCGCGACGGCTCGTTCGGTCAGCTCCTGGCCGTCGTTGAAGTCGGCGGAGCGGATCGGGCGGACGTCGAGCTGGCGGCCGAAGACGAACGAGTGCGCCCGGCCGTCGATCTCCGGTCCGTCGACGCGTGCAGCAGCGGCAGCCGCACCGATGGCGTCGGTCAGCAGCTCGGTGGTGGCCCAGGCCGGTGGAGGCGTGTCGCCACCTTCCGGGCCGTCGAGGCGGATGACCGCGTGGAAGTGGACGGCGCCCCGCTTTTGGTACTCGGCGACCTTGGCGAACGAGATCCGGGCGTGATCGCGGAAGTCGCGTTGGGTGAGGCCGGCGCGCTTGGCGACCTCGCGGCGGAGGTAGATCGAGAAGCGCCGCCACAAGGCTCCGGCGTGCGCGTTCCAGAGCACGGCCGCTTCGTAGTCGTAGGTGCCCGGGTCGAGAGGCGAGCCCAGGGCGGGATCCGCTTCCTCGTGCCGGATGCCGCAGCGGCAGTCACGTCCGCCGGAGGGGCGGTTGTGAACTGGGCCGAAGCCGGGGGCGGTGAAGGTGGCGAAGACACGCGGGTGTGTGCCGACCTGTTCCGGTGTGCCCTTGCCGCCCCGCAGACCAGCGGTGATCAGGTGGAAGGTGTCGCGGCGGTAGGTCTCGGCGCAGGCGGCACAGCGGGTGGCGCGGCGGTTGTTGCAGCGGATGAGGAGCTGGCCGGCGGCAAGCGAGCCGGAGTCGAGGTGGTGCAGGACTCGACCGATCTCACCGGTGGTCGGGTTGACCTCGTATTCGGTGCGGTGGCCGTCGAGGCGGACGGGGTTGGTGCAGCCGCCCAGGCCGGAGAGCTGTCGGGCCAGCTCGGGCATGGTGCCCAGCGAGGCCAGCATGGAGAGTTCCGCCAGCGGGGGCGGAGTCTGCCGGGTGATGATGGGAGTTCCTTTCGGCTGTTTCTGCGGTCGGGAGCGAAGGCCCCGGGGCGACGGGATGCTTGGCGGCGTTGTTGTCGCCCCGGAGGCCGGTCAGCGCTTGTGCGCGTTGCTGACGAGGGAGCGCAGGACCACGGCGGCGATGGCCACGGAGACGGCCGAGATGGCGACCGCGGCCAGGAGCGCGGTGAGCACGATGCCGACGACGACCACGGCGGCCACGGCTCCGGCGCCCATACCCACGTACGGGGCGACCGGACGGCCGGCGGAGGGAGCCGGAGCCTGGACCTGCTGAGACGTCGGGATCGTGGTCGGCAGGGTCGGGACGTCGGGGAGCTTGGGGCGCAGCATGGGGAACCTCCTTGTCACTTGTGGGTGCCGTTGACGACGCCGACGCCGGAGCGGGTGCCGGACTCGATGGCGGGGGCGAGGAAGGTGTGCGAGAGCCAGAAGCCGAACATGGCGATCACGACGGCAACCCAGAGGCGGACGCCGAGGAACTTGATCGCGGCCCACGCGATGACGCCCAGGACGAAGACGAGCGGGAGCGAGACGGTCACAGGGGTCTCCTCAGCGGACGGCGCAGCGGTGGGTACGGGCGGCCAGTTCGGCAGCGGCACGGCTGTCGTAGTCGGTCGAGAAGCCGCAGCGCGGAGCCGTACAGGCGGCGGTGTGCTTCTCGCGGCCCCGGCCGTCGTAGTACGTGCCGACCTGAACGGGGCCGATGCGGATCACGCTGCGGAAGCGGCGTTTGGCGGCCATCAGCGGGCCTCCTTGTTGTCGCTGGTGAAGTCGGTGACGTGCTCGGCGAGCCAGCGCAAGATCTCGTCGCCCTCGTAGCTGTCGGCGGTGAGGATCACCGGCTCGGCGATCAGTACGGCTTCGGTGAGGCGGTTCTGGCGGGTCAGCTCGGCGGCGCGTTTCAGCGCGCGGAGCGTGGACGGGCGCATGAAGGGTGGTTCCTCCGTGGTCAGGTGAGCTGTGCGGCGATGGCTTCAGCGAGTGGCAGCGGGACGCCTAGCCGGGCGCGAAGGGTCGGGGTGTCGATGGCGGATCCGGTCCGCGCGCGGTGCTCGTCGGCGACCTTGCGAGCCAGGGCGACGAGGGCGGGCGGGACAGGGGCCGTCGAGGTCGGAGCCGGTTCGGTTTCCTTGGCGGGCAGTGCAGGGACTGAGGGGGCCGAATGGGGCGAGGTGGCTTCCTGAAGCGGCTCTTCGTCCGGCTCGTTGGAGCCGTGGACGAGCAGGGTTCCGCCGAGGAAGGCGACGGCCGGCCACCCGGCGACGAGGATGCGGAGCCAAGCCGGTACGTCGCCCAGGTCGAGGAGCCCGGCCGTGGCTACGTTGGCCCCGAGCGACGCGGTCAGTGCGACGACGAACCAGCACCAGGCCGCCGCTCTCGTTCCGCCGGAACGGAGCCGCCGCCAGGCAGCCACCAGGAGCAGGTCCACGCTGATCGGGTACGCCCACGCCTTCCAACCGGCCTGTCCGGCAGCGGCTGCCAGGTCGTGGAGGTGGGCGAAGGACAGAGCACCGGCAATGACCGCGTGGACCAACACGGCGTCCACACGCACGGTAGGGCGGGCCATCTCTCTCCCTTCTTCGGGCATGGCGGGGTAGGGACGTGGCGCGGGACGGCTGCGCCGGCCGTGAGATGGGCTCGGTTACTCGGTGACCGGCTTGGCGGTGGCGACTGGCCCCGAGAGCCCCGCGGGCGCAGGCGGGACGTACGGCCGGAAGGGCTTGAGCGCCGCTATGTCGGGGGCGATGTGCGCCGTTCTCCGGCAAGCTGCCGCAGCGTCGGCGAGGGACAGGTACGGAGTGCGGATGCGAGACCATCCGCCGGAGGTGTCACCAGCCACGGCCAGGCCGGGGCTTTCTGCAGCGATAGCGCAGGCGGCGAGGGCTGCCTCAGGGGCGATGTCGCCCAGCGCCATCTTGGCGGACGCTTCGTCGTTGACCCGGTGGCAGACACGTCCGGTGAGCTGTGCGCGGAGCATGGTCGCGCCCTTGCCCAGTTCGGCGCCGAACCGCTGTCCGCACACCTCCAGGTAGATCCCGGCAGCGCGGCCGAGCTGGGCGAGGCGGATGAGCTGGGTGACCATCTCGTCCCGCCGTTCCTCCTCCTTCCGCGTGGCGACGAGGAAGAGTTCGGCCACCTCGTCGATAAACAGGACAATGGGAGCGGGGCGCTCGCTCTCGGGCAGGCCCCAGATGTCCGAGGTGATCAGCTCATCCGGCGTGCCGGGCGTGATGCCCTGTCGGGTCTTGATCAGGTCGTAGCGGTCCTCCATTTCCTTCACGAGCACGGGCAGCAGCTCGGCCGCCTGCTCCGGATCGGTTGCCAGGGCAGAAAGCCGGGCGGCGAACGGCGACAGCTCGACCCCGCGCTTGCAGTCGATGCCGACCAGGACCACGGGCTGAGCCGCCAGCTCGGTAAGCAGGTTCCGCAGGTACATGGACTTGCCGGACAGCGTGGCGCCGAGGACGAGTTCGTGCGGTACGGCGCGGTAGTCGCGTAAGAACGCGGTCGCGTCCTCTCGCAGGGCCACCGGCACCCGCAGCAGCCCGCCATCGATCCGACGGGGCATGCGGACCTTCCGCAGGACGTCGAAGCCGACGAGCCGCAGTTCGACGACACCGGGCTTGATCTCCCGGACGTACACGGCGTGCACGCCCCAGGCGTGCCGGAGCCGTTCAGCCGAAGCCGCCACATCCGCCGGCTCCTGCCCCGGCGCCAGCCGCAGCCGAACCCGCAGGCCCGTCGGGGTGGGCCGGATGAGACCCCGGCGGGGCGGCACAGGTCGAACCTCACGGCGAGTCGTCGCCTTGACGGCCAGCGCCCGCCATCGGGACGGCTCGACGGTCAGGCCGCAGGCGTCCATGGTCGAGGAGTACGAGGCCAGCAGCCGGGCCACCGAGACGGGGAGGCCGACTGTGGACCAGTACACGGCCGGATGGGCGCGCCGGGCGTAGGCCGCGCCGCCTATCGCAGCGAGCGACCCGCTCACCTCGGCAACCGTCATCAGGTCCGTCACGCGGATCAGCCCGCCTGAGCCATCGGGAAGGCGCCCGGCGTCACTGCGGTGGCCCGGTAGGCGATGCCGTGACGCTGCTGGCCGTTGAACACGCTTTCCCACGGACGGGCGACGAGGCCCGGCAGCGAGACCGGGGCGCCGACGGTCAGACCGTCCGTCACCCCGCTTTCGGGCACGGTGACCTGGATCAGCGACGACTCGCCCTCGTCGATGTAAACGACGCCGACAGTCATCAGCGCCTCACCGGTCACGGCGTCCTTGGCGATTTCACCGGTCTGTCGGTCGCGCACCTTGGGGGCCGGGGCTTCGGTCAGCAGGATCGTGGCGGCCGAAGCGTCAATGCGGATCACACGCACAGAAGATCTCTCCTTCGAAGTCAGTCAACCGTCACCTGACAAGTTGACTTAGCAAGTTCGAAGCTAGGGATGCCAACTTGACTTGTCAAGTGAAAACGGTGGCTTCGCGACTTCGGGCCTGGGTCAGCTCAGGCGGTAGGTGTCTTCGAGTTCCTGCCGATCGGCAGGCAGCAGCACGTCAGAGACCTGCAACGCCTGCCCTGCGGCATCACAGGCGACTACAAGGACGCTGAGGACAGGAACGCCGTCGGGGATGCCGAGAAGGCCGGCTTCACCCGCTTCTGGCAGCCGGGCCGAGACCCGTTCCGTCACGTGGTCGAAGCGGACCTTCTTCCGCGACTCCAGATGATCACGCAGACTTCCACCCAAGGCCTCACTGCTCGCCAACTGCGTGCCGTCGACCAGGGCCGCGGGGAAGTAGGACGAGACCAGCTCGGCAGCTTCGCCTTCCTCTTCGACGAGGAACCGGCGCATGAGCACCTTGGCACGCCTCGGCAAACCAAGCGCAGAGGCGACACGGGCGGGAACAGGTACTTCACCGACCCCCACGAGGCGACCGGGAGTCCGTGACTCGTCGCGCTCCAGCGCCTCACGGCCTCTGCGGTCCTTCTGCTCCGCGGCGGTCGGCCGCCCACGCACGATCGTGCCGAAGCCCTGGCGAGACTCCAGCCAGCCGTCCCGCTTCAACAGCTCCAGCGCCCGCACGACGGTCGGGCGGGACATCCCGAAGGATTGCACCAGCTGATTTTCGCTGGGGACGCGGGTGCCGGGCGGATACGTACCGTCCTCGATGCGCCGCTGGATGGTCTGCGCGAGGCGTACGTACTTCGGTGCCTCCACCTCATACGCCATGAACGCCGCCCATCGAGATTGGCCAAGTCAACTGGTCAACCAGACTAGCGGGCCATTGCAATGCAATGAAATAGCGGGTGCTCCGGTCAGAGCCAGGCATCGGCCATCACGAAGGACACAACGGTGCCGCCGAAGGCGCTCGGCCCTGAGTGCCACGAGTCGGCGATGGAATCGACCAGCAGCAGGCCGCGCCCGTGCGCTTCCTCGGCGTCCAGCCGGCGCAGCCGCACGTTCACAGGGAAGCCCGGGTTGTGGACCTCCACCCGAAGCGAGGCCCCGTCACGGAACCACTCCACCCGGACGAGCCACGGCTCATCGGACCGGCCGTAGAGGATGGCGTTGGTCACCAGTTCCGAGATCATCAGCACACAGTCGTCAACCGAGCAGGCCGGGCTGTAGGGGGCGATGAACTTCTTGAACCAGCGTCGAGCCCGGGGCACCGATTCAGGGGTCGGGTGCAGAGTCATCGCCCCGAGCCGAGGTGACTCCGGAGACGGGTTGCGGTCGAGCAAGTAGGCCATCCGTGCTCACTCCTTGCCGGTGCCGTCGCAGTCGAGGCACCGTCGCTTCGATGTGACACGGGCACGGTTGTTCACGGTGGAGAGCGCCAGCGTGGTGCGCGAGCTGACACGCTTCCATCCGCGCCCCCTGCAACCCCGGCAAACTAAGCGCGCGTCCTGTTGCCGCCGCTGACTCGTCACACCCGTGCCCCCTTCCCTAAGTGGCCTTAGCCACTTACTGGATAGTGGCATTAGCCACTTGTGACGTGCAAGCGGTTCGACGCAATCGGACCAACCATCAGGTGAGGGGGTAGCTCTGCTCGAACGCCCAACGGTGAGGCGGGTACGTCGCCTCGGCGAACTCCAGCGGACGGTCCTGGAGGTCGAAGACCACGTGATGAACCACCAGCACGGCCGAACCGCCCTCCAGCTGGAGGTCCGCCGCCTCCTCGTCGGTCGCCGAACGAGCGCACATGCGGTCTTCCGCGTAGCTCCCTTGACGTCCCGTCATGGTCTCTACGTACATCAGGGTGCCTTCTTGAATCCGCTCCGGGTCCATGAGCTTGGGCGCCTTCTGACCGACGTCCGGCGCGAACCAGGAGGTGGACAGGGTGATGGGCCCCTCCTGGTTGTTGGTGACACGCCGCCGATGCACGGCCCGCCGGTCCTTCGTCAGCCCCAGCGCCTCGGCGACGTGGTCCGGCGCCTCCATCCAGCCGGCCGACGTGATCACCGCGTACTCACCAGGGGTGTAGATCTTCCCCGTCTGGCGAGCGCGCCCGTACAACTCCCGCGCACGGCGATTGACTTCCAGGCTCCGGACGTAGGTACCCGATCCCTGCCGCTTCTCGACAAGCCCCTGATGACTCAGCGCCTCCAACGAGCGGGCAGCCGTCGGCCTGGACACCTTCCAAACCGCCGCAAGTTGACGCTCCGAGGGGACCTCCTCCCCCGGTCGCAAGTCTCCCCGAAGAATCTGATCACGGATGAAATGCGCGATCTGGAGATACTTCGGCTGAGCCTCCTCGATCTGAGGCATGTGCCCTCCTCGCCCAAGTGGCTATGGCCTCTAGCCACTATAGGCTGAGTGGCCAGTATTCGAACCCGTACGCTGGGCAGCATGACGCGGTTGATCGTCGCAGCAGGAGGAGGTGGCGACGCAGTCGCCGCCGCAATGCTTCACGCCGCCCTCTACGGTGACGAGGACCAGGCGGTGATCCTCACGTACGCGTGGGACCGCCTGCTCATCGACCCGGTACCGGGCCCACGAGGAGCCCGCGACTTCACCGGCCTCCAGCAGATCACCCCGGCCGTCTCGGCAGTGCCGGCCGAGGCCCGTCCGATCGCACCAGCCGGTTCCACACTGCCGAGGCTCGCCGCGGAACTCCCGCATACCTTCGCACTGCTCGACCCATACCAAGGTGCCGAAGGCGTAACGCGTCAGCTGGAAGAACTGGTCAGTCACTTCGAGCCAGAGTCCATCGACCTCCTGGACGTGGGCGGTGACATCCTTGCCCGGGGCGACGAGCCGACGCTGAAGAGCCCTCTCGCCGATGCCCTCACCCTGGCCGCTGCCTGCCAAGTGAACGCGTCGGTCCGCCTCCTGGTCGCCGGCCCCGGCCTGGACGGCGAACTCTCCCCGGACGACCTCCGCCCGATGCTCGGCACTGTCGTCCACACCCTCACCGCGGACGACGTGCAGCGGATCAGCAAAGTCCTGGAGTGGCACCCCTCCGAGGCAACCGCGATGCTCGCCGCTACGGCCCGAGGCGTCCGGGGCACCTGCGAGGTACGCGATGCCGGCCTCCCTGTGGCTCTCACCGACGAGGGCCCACGGGTCCACGAGGTCGACCTGGACGAAGCGGTGAGCCGCAACAACCTGGCCCGGGCCATCATGACGACGGCCGCCCTGGACGAGGTCGAGGCGCACAGCCGCGAGATCTGCGGTTTCTCCGAGATCGACTATGAGCGCAACAAGGCCGCGTGGCTGAAGGACCAATCACCCGTGAAGCTGGATGCCGAAGTCGTGTTGCCGCAGCTGGACCAGTTCGAGGCAGACGCCCGCAGCCGTGGAGTCACCCACACGACGTTCCGCCGCATCACCGAAGCTCTGAATCTCAACGGCTCGCAGCGCAGCACCCTGCGCCAGCTGCTCATCGACAGCCGCCCGGAGCAGTACGACGCGCCCTTGTGGCGCATCACTAGGACTTCCTGAGTAACAACTTTCTCTACGGGTTCAAGCCCCGGCTCCGCTCCGCTCCGCCGGGCGCGCGTCGGCGCAGCTGCGGGCGCCGCTCCTGCCTTCGGCCCGCTCCGCCCGCGCTGCGCCGACGCGCGCCCACATGCGGATAGGGCCGGAAGCCATGAGGGGAGCACCGCACAGAGCGGCCCGCGGTCAAGGCAATGCCTCCGGCGGGGGATCGGCCGGCACCGGGATGGAGGGGGCGCCGTTGCCGCCCGCGGGTTCGTAGTGGCGTGCGTGGGGTGCTCCCATCCCGTCCACCGTCGACCCAGGCAGAGCCGAGCAGACGCGGCCCATGGCGTCCAGGTCGTTCGTACAGTGGCGCGCTCCACCTGGACGCCATGAACCACGCCCGCTCCACGGTGTGTGGGTCGACGGCGGACGGGATGGGAGCTAGGTGAGGGGTGGTGAGGGAAGGTGGACCGGCGAACGCGCAGTCTCCGATCAGTCCGAGGGCATCTCGAACCGATATCCAAGCACTTTGGTCGCGATTTCCGTCAGCTTGTCGACAGAAACGCCGTTATCAGAGGTTGCGGCCCACGTACTGAAGTCGGCCGAGATCTTCGGAGCACCTTCATGATCTGACGCCGCGATTTCCACCCTTGGTACGTGGAAGTCGTCTTGGATGCTCGCAGTGATGGACTGTACGTCCCGATAAACGTCGGCTCGATTTTCGCCAGTGACCTGAACGCGCCTAACCAGGCCGTCAAGGGTAACGCCAGTCAAATGGAACGCCTGAAGGCATTCTTCGATGTCCGACCACCGAGCGGGAGGATTATCCTCACGTGTCCGAATCCGCCGCCGATCTGCCGTTACCATCACGCGATACTGCCCCAAGATTAGATTGAGCATTCGCGCGCGGATTTCCCATCGCTTCGCAGGACCGGACTCATTTCCCTCTTGATTGGGTTCGACGTTATAGGAGAGCGCTGCACGCAAAGCTAGCCAGGAATCCTTATTCGGCTCGACGAGACGAGTCAGATCAATACCCTGGAGATCACTGGCAATGCTTTCCAGGAGCTCCAGTGTGACCATCGACCCCAAGTGGCGCCAATAACGCGGATTACTCGTAACATCATCCCGCCTCAATAGATAAGGCAGCATTACCCGCAATTCACTCTCGGAGAGTCGACCGCGAATCAACTCATCTTCGGAGGGGTCGACCATCTGCGCCTGCTCAATGAGGCTTACATCTCCCGTCAGCCCCATTTGCATGAGCTGGGCAGCTCTTTCCAGTCGAGTAGCAGTCTCTCCACGAAAGAGATTTCGGACAGTACCGCTGAACTCTTGCAGTTCGCTGATTTCTGTCTCTCTGGTGCGCCCCCGCGCCTGCCCCCTCAACTCGTGCGCCGTTGCGGCGGTCAGTAGGCCACGCCCACCACGCATGACACTGGTGCGTACGAGGTTCAGCAGGGGGGAGCCGCCCCGAGGATGGAGCTCCGACACGCCATCCGGTTCCCCGGGGGTTGGCACGGTCCCAGAGGACCTGATCTCATCCAACGCCGGGACGTCCGTCACCAGAACCTCGCCGGCCTCGGCAAGCTCCTGCTGGACAGTTGTGACTTCGTCACCGGTGTCGCTGCCTTTGAGGGCTAGCAATACAGGGGACCCTTGGGCCAGCGCTTGCACGTCGCGCCCGACGGTCGCCGCTCGAAGGCTGAACCGAAGAAAGACGTCACGCTCCTGCTTACGGTTGCCCTCTCCCCACGTCATCACCAAGTCTGGCACGAACGTATGGTTGAAGTATCCAGTGTTCTCGATCTTTACCGCTGGATCGAGTGCGGAGATCTCATGAATTAGGACGCTCTTGACGCCACGGATCAAATCGTCACCGTTGTGTGCACCCAAAGCCTCGTGAATGGCCGAACGCATGGTTTCGTTGATCACCGTCAGGCTCCTTTGCGCTTGAGAGCGCCCTGCACCGTATAGAGCTCTTCGCGAGTCAACAGCAATTGCTCCTGCCGCTTGCTCACCATCATCAACCACAGGCGACTCGTAAGCAGATCTACGATGTCGTCATCAATTTCAGCTCCGCCAAGGCTTTCCTCATGCACCGCGAGCGCATTCTTGATCTCACTCTTGGTGGTGAGATTCACCCACTTAGTTTGGCTGAACGGGTGCCACGTCACCCACATGAACTCGCGTTTGCGGTCAATTCCGTCACGAATATCGCGAGCCGTAGCACTGTAAGCGTTTGCCAGATATTCGGTGTATTCTTCCGGCTGCTTGCCGACCACATTGTATGCCTTGACCTCGACAAATAGGGGCCGCTTGGTGGCAATAATGTGCCCCGCCAGGTCGAAGCGTTTTATTTTGTTATCGAGTCGAATCACAGTGGTCTGTTCCGGGCACTCGTACACATCGAACGGCAGTTCAATATGCGTCGTGCTCTCAAGGCACTGCTTGGCGAGGAGGACACCAGCCTCCCCTTCCCTGTGTGAGGACTCAGCCACCATGCGTACAGCGTAGTGATCGGGGTTCGACTTTGACGAGGGGTTCGACCTGTCGGCGGGGTGCTGAGTTGAGGCGGCGCGGCTACCAGCGTGCAGACCAACGTCGTGAGTAGCCGCACACCAGAAGGCTGTAGACCATTAGGCACCAAAATGCCATAAACCCCCCAGATTATCCGCGCGGAGCCAACCCTGGCACCTAACACCCGGTTCTGGCTGTCAGCGAGGAACTGCGAAGCCTCATCGAGAGCCGTTGGGGCGCCGGGGCGCACATCCCCGTGCAGCAGAACGCAGAAGCCGCCGAGCCTACCGCCGACAAGGCATAGCCTCCCGAAGCCCGTGCCCCTGCCGTGCCCAATCGAGCGGTGGGCCACGGTCAGTCACGGAGAACAGAGCACGAGAACGGCCCCCGCCCAGGAAACCAACAACGGCCCTGGTGGCGGCCTGTACGCCGGCCCTTGCGCGAATCCCTACCATAGGGTCTGGCCGCCGCGCGACATCATGCGGCGCTACATGACACAACACGGCCTGGCTCATTTGATCCAGTTCATGGACGCTCACGGCTTCTGGGATTGAAGGTGAGCGGCGAATGCGTCAAGTCTGCCCACTACGTCTGACACCAACAGCCCCGGACAGCAACGGCCGGCGCCGGACCCCGGCGGATGGCCGCCCAGGAACACGGCCGAGGGCGCCGCGGTCGGTGGCCGCGTAGATCAAGACGGGCAGCGGGGTCCAGTCGGGCGGGTAAAGCATCATCGTGGCGCTCAGCTCGCCCATGGCCAGGGCGAAGCACAGGCCGGCCGCGGCGGTGAGCGAGGGCAGCAGCAGGGGCAGCCGTACCTGCCACAGCACGTAGGAGGGCCGGGCGCCGGTCGCCGGCGCCCTCCACGCTTCCGAGCTTCCGTCGACCGCTCTGTCCCTTCAGGCGATCGGGGCACCGGCACTCAGGTCAGGTCAGCGCTGCTATCACTGCCGGAAGCTCACTTGGCTCACCGCTGAGACCTCTCATCCAATCGGCGGGAGAATCTTATAGTCCGTCAAACGGACGCCATTGAAACCCTTTGCTCCAGGTCCACGCACTTCCTCTACGGTCTCGGATAGGTTCTGGTTCAGTGCGAACAGCTGAGCAAGGTAATCATCTGCCTTAGTGAAGCCGTAGGCTTTACGCACGGCCTCGGTCAGCTGTTCGTGCAGATTCTTCAACTCATTCTGCCCCGGGCGCAACAAAGAGGCGTACTGTCGCTCTAGGGGGATTCCCTGATCCAGATAGCTCTGACGCAACCGCAAAATCTCGGCAGCCGCTTTAGCTACACCCTTAACCTGAGCCTGAGACGGTGACTGCGGCCAGGGAAAGCTTTCCCAGACGGTCGTAGAGGTGTAGCGGGGATCGCCCTTGAAGTATGAGCACCGAGCCCTAACCCAGGCACCATGAAATTCACTGCTTAGTACACCGAATGAGTAATCATCATCTAGGGCAAAGATCGTCATAGAATCACTAGGACGAATGCCTGAGTCGACAAAGGTGAAAACCGTAGGTCGATTTACGCTCGCCACTCGCGAGGTGGCGAGATACCTGTCTAGAGGTGAAATCGCTTCGAGCATGTCGCTGCGCCTGTAGGACAAATTCCACCATTTGGCGAGAAAGTTTGCGTGGTGCTTATTCACCTTAGCCTTAGGGTTGGCCTTGACGGCCTTCTCGTTCCTCACCTTCTCCTTTGTTGCGGCCTTCTCCCGTTCCTGCAGCACCGAATCTTCCAAATGCCGCATGAGGGTCGGATACCGAGATTCAGCCCGCAACAGATCCGTATCCTCGATATCGATAACCCAACGCGCAATCGATGTGTCGCGCAGCATCTCTCGACCACCCAAGAACGGGTGAATAGTATTCTTAGCCTGCGCGTCACGCATAATTCCACGCCGAGTGGTGCGGTCAACTACGAATCCCTTGGTAACCCCGGGCGTTTGCCCCTGGAAGCAGACTTGCGGTTTCGCGTTCGCTTTCAAGTCGCAAGCCTTACGAACGTCAAAGCCAGGCCGCAGGGTGGGTGAGATTTCGTCTACCTCAAGACGCAATTGCCCATCATTCAACCAAAGGACCTTGGGATGCACATCGATCCCCTTCGCCCAATTGACCAAGGAAACGTGCACGACTGCGTCCCCTGACCACGGCTGGCTCGACACCGCATCAAAAATGGTTCCGTTATTATCTACGACGTAGTCCAGACTCGACTTCCTGGAGTCATTCTCCCGAATAGTCTTAGTAGCAACCATCCCTGCGCGCCCACCTTGGGGCAAATGGTCATGCGCCAACGGAAACCAATAGGTCACGAAGTCAGACACACCGGCAACGTTTGGGTGCTCCCTCAACAGTCGCTGGCAGTACTCGGCACCTAGCTCCGCAACCATCTTTCTGCGACCGAGATACGGAGGGTTGCCAATGATTGCGTCGGCCTGGGGCCACTTACAGAAGAGCGCATCGGCCGCAACTATCACATTGTCAAGGTTGTCGAGCGGCAGCACCTCTTGGTGGTCCTCCAGTTCAACAGTCGAAAGCTTCTTGGCCAGCATCATGGTGACTTTAGCTACCTCGACCGCGAATGGATTGACGTCTAGGCCGAAAAAGTGATCTGTTGGCACGTACGAGATGGTTTGCTGACCCGCATGACGCCCGCGTCGCCTTTCGGCAACCAGGGTCTTGATCTCATGCTCGATACGGCGGAGTTCGCGATAGGCGACGTACAGAAAGTTACCCGAGCCGCACGCCGGATCCAGGACCCGATAGTGACTCAGCTCAATAAGCAGACTTTCGAGTTCGGAAATTGTGCCAGCCTGACTGACCCTCTCGCGCCAAGGGTTGACAATGACCGGACCTACGATCTTTGCAATGTCCGCTTGGCTGGTGAAGTGAGCACCCTGAGCATGCCGCTCCCCTTCGTCCATGGAACCCTCGAATAGGGTGCCAAAGATTTCTGGACGAACCGCCGACCAATCTGTCTCGCAAGCATGCCGCAAATCGTTGAGTTCATCGGTTGTCAGCTCAACAGGATATACCTCGGCGAACAAGCCGCCGTTGAAGTATGGCGTCCCCTTATACCGTCCGCTAGGAGTGAAGCCCGGCGTATTCATCTCACGGAAGAGGCCAAAAAGAAGATCATAGGCGTCACTGCCTGTTGCGGACTCGTCAAGCGCTCTTGAAAAGGAATGGGTGGGCAGCATCCCTATATCTTCGGCAAACATCGCCATCACGGACTGCAGCGTGAACAGTTGGGCTTTCATTCGCGGAATGCCACGAGCATGGATCTGCTTGAAAACTCGCGCTACATCGGTGGCCGCTTCCCGAGTTACAGCGACGAGATCATTACGGAAGATAGGCTTTTCTTCGTACGGAAGGAGAAAAGCAAACGCGTCGGAACGTTGCGGCAGATCTTCTAGCGCAACACGATCTACAGGCTCATCAAGTTGTTGATCAAAGTCATAGATCCAAAACTCATCAAAATTACTGAGTATCACATACCGTGGTCTATCGGGAACCGCCTGCACCCAATAGTCAAAAGCCTGCCTGTAATGCCTTTTGAGATTCGTTCCTACCTTCTTCATCTCGACCAAGCATCGAGGTTTCCACATCAAATCGGCAAATGCGGTTCCCTTCTGGTCTCTCTTCTTAATCCGCATTTCCAGGGTGGCTCCCGCTTCCCTGACCCCTTCATGCCCGAACGCTCGAAAGAGGCGGTCCAGGAAGACCTGAGCCTCGCCTTTTTCGTCACCTGCCAAATGCTCCTTTCGGTACTTGACGAAGGTGTCGAGCTGCGCGCGCAGGGTCTCAGATCCACGGGTCACCATGCGAGCAGGCTAAGGGATGAACTCGGCAACTGGCACTGCTCCGCGTCAAGTGGGCCCCGCCAGCGGGACAGAAGCAGGGCCCCTGCCTGGCAGTCGCTCTGGTCACGAACTGCCAGGAGGCGAGGCGAAATGTTACTTCCGCACCGATCAGCGGTATTATGTCACTTTTGCTTCTTGCGCTTGAGAACCTTTCGAAGGTCGTCCAGCGTCTGACCATCCTCGAGATGCCAAAGCGTCCACCCGTTGATCGGGTTACCCGTCACGGCCGCGGCCGCCTTGGACGGAGACGGAAAAGGCGCGGGATGGCCGTCGACAATCAGCTGACCGTCCCCGGTGACAACCGCTCGACCCCGCCGGTCCACGCGCGGCTGGTGGAAGGTGAGGACCGCGCCGGCCTCCAGCAAGTCAGCCTTCATTAGGTCAGCCAAAGGACCACGAGGGACAACAGGCTTTGGTGTTGCCGCTTCTTCCCCTCCTCCCAGCGACACGCTGAGGTGGATCGTGTCGTTGGCGGACGCCTTCGCCAAGTGAGCCATGATCTCGGACTCGAAGTGGATGTTGAGCGTGGGCATAGCCCCCCCTCTCAATCGGATTCCGCTTACCGGAACCGCTTCTTGAATCTGAGCCTGCCAGCACTCAAGGAGAACAGCAAGCAGGGGGGTTGAATCGACGGAAGCTGCCCACAAAAGTCCGAAGCTGATCGAATGCGTCCCATATCGGGGATCGCTTGATCATCTCTGCAGTGGGCAGCTGAGGCGGTCACGCGTCCTGATACGACTGGGTGTGTAGGCACGTCATGAGGTGTGCTCGACGCATGCGAGGCGTGCCTGTCACGGCTCACCACCAGCGGCCTCTGTCAGAACGCAACTGCGCCGCATGACCGGGCGCACCGGCGCATGTGGGAGGCGTGGACCATTTGTGGACCGAGCTAGACGCTTCCGCCACGCGCAGCACCCCGACCAGCATCGATGTCAGGAGCTCACGAGCCCTCCGGAGCCGTGTGCGCAGGTTCGAATCCTGCCGGGGGCACTCGCCCAGGATCAGCAGAAATCAAGCGCTGACCAGGGCGGATGCCGACAGAAGAGGGCGGGAGTCAGTCTCACTGACTCCCGCCCTCTCTCGTTGTCTCTCAGAGTTCGCGACACACCTCCGACACACGCCCAGGACGTCTTTCCCGACTGCCTCGCGCCGCAACTGGCAGCACCGCCGCCCACCTGCCGCACGTAAACCGTGGGCCTGGACCGTGGCCCAGCCGCCCCGGTGCGGGCATACAGAGCTAGGCGCAGGCTCGCGGTTGGCCGGCCCGGCTGTGTACGGTGCGCCGCACCTGGGACTTGACCATCCATTGACTGGCTGTTCTCTATCCGTCCGTGTGGTCGGAGGGGTTCGAACAAGGGCCTGGTTCGGGTGAGTCGGCCGGTGCAGATGCATGGAAGAAGGGCCTCTTGGTAGCTCGCGGTTGTCGAATCCAGCGAGAAGCAAGAGGCCCTGTTGTCGAAGTGTCGCGTGGTCTTGGTCGCCGAGTCCAGTTCGTCCACTCCTGGGTGTGACTGCCTCGCCCATCGGTTCGGGAACGCGGTCGACCGGCCGGAGCGCCGGCCCCGATACGACTCGGACATGAGCGATGCGGAGTGGGCACTGGTGCGCGATCTGCTGCCGGTGCCTGGATGGCTGGCAGGCCGGGGCGGCCGGCCGGAGGGCTACTGCCACCGGCAGATGATCGACGCCGTGCGCTACCTCGTCGACAACGGCATCAAGTGGGGGGCGATGCCCGCCGACTTCCCGCCGTGGGACCGGGTCTACGCCTTCTTCGCCCGCTGGCGGGATTCGGGGCTGGAGGCCGAACTGCATGACCGGCTGCGCGAGACCGTCCGCACAGCTGAGGGCCGAAGTCCGGAGCCGACCGCAGGCATCGTTGATTCGCAGTCGGTGAAGGCGGACGCCACCGTTACCCACGCCTGGCGGGGCTTCGACGCCGGGAAGAAGATCAACGGGCGCAAGCGGCACCTGCTCACCGACACCCTCGGACTGCTTCTGGCCGTGCTGGTCACGCCGGCGTCCACGACCGACCGGGACGCCGCCCGCAGCCTGCTGCCCGCGGCGAAGAATCATTTCCGGCGGCTGGTGCGGGTCTGGGCCGATGGCGGTTACACCGGCCACCTCACCGACTGGACCGTCCAGCACCTCGGAGTCGTCCTCGACATCGTCCGCCGCAGCGACGACGTCAGCGGCTTCGAGGTCCTGCCCCGACGCTGGGTCGTCGAAAGATCCTTCGCCTGGCTCCTGCGCAGCCGGCGCCTGGTCCGTGACTACGAACGGCGCGCCGACACCAGCGAGAGCGTCGTCCTGTGGTTGATGACCGTGCTCATGAGCCGCCGCCTGGCCGCCCAGCAGCAGCGTCCTGCTCCGCCGCGGGCAGCGTGAATCTGCCTGGCTTCTCCTCGACCAGCCAGCCCCGTTCCACGAGCCGTTTCAGCCGCGCCCGCGCTCCCTCGACACGGGAGGCGGAGGCGCTGTCCCAGCCCAGCACCACCGCCGCCTGCCGGGCACCCAGCCCATCGGCTCCCGCTTCCAGGGCGGCGGCCATCAACGCCTGGTAGTCCACCGACAGCACCTCGGTTCCGGCCGCGTCCTGGCGGTGAGGCACCGCCCGGCGCGGACCTACCGGCTTCGTCTGCGACACGACGACGGCCACGGCGGGTGCATCCCCCTCGGCCAGCGCCTCCAGATACTGTTCCAGGCCGATCACCCGGCGCCTGAGCACCTCCTCTGCCTCCGCCAGAGCCACCCGCACTCGCTCCAGCTCGGCTTCGAGGTCTTCCACCCGCACCGCCGCGGCCTTCTGCCGCGCTTCCAACACCGCCCGCATCGACGCCACCCGCCACCCCCCACGACATCTCAGCCAGCAACGAACCGAGACTCCCGCGACAGCCGCGATCTCATGTCTGACCAGCAAAAGTCACACACAAGGTTCGGAAAGAGAACGACCTCTCAGACTATGACTCAAGGGTCCCAAACACCTTGCGCAGAGTCTCTGCCAGGTCTATCGCGTCACTACGCACCATGCGATCCGGGAACCACTCTATGAACACTTCATAGGTTCCCTTTTTGCCATCAAATCTACGCGCCCTCCCCTTCTCGGCCGCTATCGCTTGCTCCACTCTTCGATTAAGGATCTTCCGCATTTTTTCATTTTTAACGTTCTCCAGGGATGCGCGACTCGTTGACTCGATACGAAGCATGAGAAGAGGATGAAACTCCTTCCCTCTAGGCTTTTCTTTCCACTCCACTGAAGCCTGCCAACTACCCGAAGCATTTGTGAAGGACGTAATGTCAGGCCGTCGCTGAATCTCGTGTGTCAACTGGTAGATTACTTCGTTGATGTACTGAGAGTTCGTCAACACTCTTTCGAGATCGGTGTGCTCTAGTTCCGCGCCAATCTCTCGCAACCTCGCGACGATTTCTGAAAAGCTCTGAATTCGCTCCCTCGGCTCGAACTGCGTGCAGCCCTCGTACAGCGAAACGTATTTTACGACCGCCTCATTGGGGCACAATGCGCCTATTTTGCGAGACAAAATATCTGCATTACCTGCGATGTTGAGCGGGTCGGGGTCACGGTCAGCGAAACAGAAAAACATTAGCTGGCCAAACGAGAAGACATCCAGAGTAGGATTCCGACTGTGCGCAGCCCTCGGGTCAAAGGAGATGTACTGCTCAGGCGCAGCATAATATACAACCCCCATAGCACTCTTTGTGGCTCTCTGGGTTTGAGTACTGAACCACGCCAGGTCAAAATCTGTCAGATAGGGGCGATAGACGCCGTCCTCGGTATACCTGCAGACAATATTCTCGGGCTTAATATCGCGATGAATTACGCCGTGATCGTGTGCATGCTCGATTGCTTCCGCTGCTTCCAGAAGGAGGTTTGTGATGTCACTAGGTGACATGAATGTGGATGGGCGGAGTTTTCGCAAGTCACTGCCGTCCACATAGTCCATGACGAACCCAGTCGGGCATGTGCTGTATCGAGACACCTTCACGATTCGCGGGTGCGAGAGCAGCTTCATCGCTTCATACCCATTCCGGAAGCGCTTCACCTTCTCACGGTCGTGGAGTTCGTACGGGTGGTAAACCTTGTAGGCGTAGGACTTGTCCGCGGTTTCTTCGTCTTGAACCTTCCAAACAGTTCCGAATCCACCTGCACCAATCTGCGACTCAACGACCCCTTCCCGCATTTTAGTGCCCACTTCGATCAGGCCGAGTTCTGTCTGATATCTAGTGAGCGTGTCTCTGGCTTGCTTGTAGAGAGGGCGGGTCGGGAGGCCTTGAATTTTATCCTTTTCATCGAACCACGTCGAGATGTGCTCTAGCCTCCTGGACGCAGCATAGTGGCCATCCGTCCGCCACGAAGAAATATCGTACCTAGACTTAAAATGATTGTAGCCGTCTAGGAATTCTTGGGCCTCCGCCTCGAACCGCGCATATTCCGATTCAATCCTGGGAGGTGCCAGTTGTGGCGTGAACCCCCGACCGATCACCAACTCGCCCTGGACACGTCCACCGAACACAGGGAGCTGATCTCGGCCCTCACGCTCGGACATCCCACGGGAAATTATGCTATAGACGCTGTGAGCAGTTACCAGGCCTACATGGTCTGCTGCAGCTCCAGCCAGCGCAGAGATCAAGTAGTAGGTGAATACGCCATGGCCTAGGTTACTAACCTCCCAAGCTACCTGGTTTTCAGTACAGGCCGCGATAACGGCAGAAGAGGGATTCACTTGCCGCACAGCCTGCGTAATTTCGGCGTTCTTCAGGTTCTCAACACGGAGAGTCGGCTTGACCTTTCCTGTAAGCGCACCGCCTGCATGGCAACAGTCCAACAGCACAAGAACTTGCGTACTTGATTCCTCTGAAGGTTCCAAGATTCTCAGGATGTCAGAAAGCGGAATGCCTTCTTCGAACTCCCTGTTGTCATGGGTCACAAGGAAGGTTCCGAGATCGGTGGAAGCGCCATGCCCTGAAAAATAGAACAGGATCTTGTCTGCTCCGGAATTGCGAGCTTCAACTAGCCACCGCAAGATAGACGTCTTAGTGGCTTCCTCATTCACCAATCGAGTTACCGAGAAGTCGTACTCTGGCATCGTAAGGATCTCGGCCACTTGATCTGCATCGTGCTCACAACTGGGTAGAGAGGTCCACCTGTCGCGGTAGGAAGTGATACCAACTGCCAGTGCCAGTGCAAGCCCCACAGGCCCCCCTCAGTGACGTAGGTTGCTGGATCTTAACGCCGCCCCGGCGCATCTTTGTGCGGTTGCGACGGTTCCGTGCGAAACGATCTCGACTTAGCCCCAGGGCGAGGTCGCTCCTGGAGCGGTGCCCAGGTAAGAACGCCCTCCCGGGCCGTCCTTGGGCCGTGGAAGGGCGCTCAATGGTGACCAACGTCGACAGGTGCCGACAGCTCGGCAGCAGGTCAGAGCGGTGATCGGGTAGGCGGCCGCAGGTCACGGCCGCCGGTGATCAGTTGTGGCTGAACTAGCTCCCAGCAGCCAGACTCGTGCTCAGCTCTCCTCGCCCTCGACCATGCCGATAGCGCCGGGGAATGCTTGCAGGAACTCGCGCCTCACAGGATCCTGCTCCGCTTCGGCCAAGGCTGCGAGCACGTGCAGGAGTCGTTCGCGTTGGTCTGAGGGCAGTTGCAGCAGCACCCAGCCCACGCTCTCCATCATCTTCACTGCGGAGTCCGGATCCACTTCCTCATCCCCGCAGCTCTCCAGCCACCAAACGATGTCAACGAGCAGGCCGGTGAGTGCCGGCACGAGCGGATCCGTGTCAGTCATCCGTGCAACGTAGCCGATTCCTACGACACCGCTTCCTCGCGGGTTCCCGGCGCCACCAGCGCCCTGGGCCGTCTCTGGGCCGTCCAAGGCCACCCGACGCCGACCGACAACGACAGAAGCCCACAGCATCCGAGCAGTTCAGAGCCGTGGGCTTCGTCAGTCCCGCTGGTCAGCGAGACCCGTGATCAGTAGACCGGCTACTGGCCGCGCGGCCAGCGCCGGTGGTTGTCGACGCGTCCTCACGGCTGGCCATGACAGGAGGCCCACCGGAGAAACAACGAGCGAGAGCCGTTGCACGACTCACCGATGATGGCCCACCAAGGAGTTGAGCGCGGGTAGGCATGCCCCGGCGCTCGTAAGGCCGGCAAGAAGCGCGCTTGCAATGCCAACGCCTGTCAGATAGCTGAGGAGGCCCACGACACTGCCCAGGAACATGGCTGCCAGAAGGAGGACCGTGGTGCGCAGGGAGAGGAACGAATCTGGTTCCGAACGTTCAGGGACGGAACCTGCTTGAGGCGACATCATCTGAGTCATGCGACCATCCTGACCGCCTGTAAGCCCCTGACCAGCACATATGGAACAAACTGGTGCCCTGTCAGACCAAGCCGGGTCATCCCGGAACATACTGAATCACTGTTCGGCAATGTCCTGGGTCGTTCCGACCTGTTCGACGCTACAGTCCAGTGTCGAGACTGTTGGGGGGACATGGCTGCGGCAGAGGACACACCCTACTCACGGGCGTGCGGAGAATTGGGCATGGCACTACGCGATTTGCGGCGTCAGGCTGGTATGCCCTCCATGGACCGCATCATCAAGTGGGGGGCTAGGGTGATGCCTGGTACTTCCGTGATGGCAAAGGGTCCAGTCAGCGAGGTCCTTGCTGGCAAGCGAGCCCCGCAGACTATCGACCGTCTCCTATGGCTCGTACGCGCTCTGATGGCGTTCGAGGATGGCCACGAGGTCGATCCGCCAAGCCGTCGGGATCCAGCGCTCGATCCGTGGCGCGAGCGCTGGAACACTCTTCAAGACGCACGCCAGGCTCAGCGCACTCCCGCCAGTTCCTCTTCGAATCCACCCCGAGGCCATCTGCCACCTAGCAGGTCACTCGCTCAGCAGCCTCACAGACCGGACCGGGAACCACCCATCCTAAAAACTTTTCGTGCCCCAGCGGAGCCAGACTTGCCTCTGGCGATGCGAGTCCTTCTGGCGAGGCGGAATCAAAACCCTATATATCTGGCCAGCATCCATTGCGACGATCTGATCGTGGCAATTTCTTTCTCCACAGTCGACGATCTCCTCACTGTCGCTCTAAGCGACGGCGACGTCTTGGGGTGGGATGTCGAAAAACTTGAAATAGTCCAGCCGTTCAATTTGGATCCAAGGAAAAGGAGATCGGGAAATGTCACTCATTTCACTTTCTCCGAGAACGGTCGCCGATTCGCTTGCACCCGAATGGCCGACCCATTGACCGCCTGGTGTCGAGATGAGCAGTCCAACGGGTACCAAGTTTCGCTTACCCTTGGCTCACCTCTTTCAGTCACCGGATCCCCACCTAGGGAAGAACTGTTGTCGATATCCGACAACGGGACTGTCGTTAGCGGTGCCACAAGTTCCGGTATCCGACTCACCCTGCCAAGCGATAGTAAAGTCGCGCATGTTCCTGTGGATTTATCTGTCGCCGAGCACAGACGCGACAAGCTGACCGCGCTCACGGTATCTTCAGATGGCCAAATGATGGCCTGGGCCAGAGGCGACATGGTGTCCGTGGCCTCTGTTAGGGATCTTAACGACAGCCCATCGGTGTTTACTCCTATCTTCGAAGCACCTTGCCGCACTGGTCAAGTGAACGCGTTGCAATTTGATCAGGGTGGCAAAATTTTGGCGTGCGCCGGCTGGAAGGGAGTTGAGATCCTCGATTTCAGCAATCCGAGCCGCCTAAAACAGGCCGTACTTGGGGGAGCGCATACCCATAGTGTCACATTCTCATTGAATGGACATCTAGCCTGCGTTGATAGTTCAGGAGTTTCTGTTTTCAGCCTAATCGATCGACGTCTGGTCTATCAAAAGAAAATTGGCGACGTTTCGTCGGTGGCCTTTTCGCTAGACTCCTCAATTCTTGCTGTCGCTCGGCAGAGAGAAGTCGAACTTTGGTCATGACTAATATATTCGAGTTCCCACGCCTGACTGTCGTCGGCTGAGGTCGTGCCACAACCGTGCCAGATGCAGGGATCAGCCACGGCCAACACTGGTGCGCTGCGGTCGAGTAGCCTCCCGCTTCTTCGGCCAACAAAGCCGCAGCTCAGGCGCGAGATCACCCAGCCTCTCTCCTAAAAGCGGGAATCTGCGCAGTTCCTACGACATATAGCTGACAGGCGGTGCTTGTCGACGGCACTGCGCCGTTGCGGAGGCCAGTGGGGGTGAAGCGATACATAGCGCACCTGCTCGGTCAGCGCGCCCGCCGCCGTGGCTGACTTTCGTCGGCTGAGGCCGGGCGGCGTGCGTCGCGGGTGCTGGTCGTCAATTGAGCGCGCCCTAAGCTGGGCCGTCACTAGGTGTCCGGAGCCGCTCGACAGTGGCAATGACGACAAACGACGACCACCAGGCGCAGGCGCCAACCGCTCCTGAGCAGCGAAACTTAGTAGACAAGATCCCTTGCAAAACGCAGGGTCAGAAGTTCTCTGGCTCCAGGCCAGCGGTGTCCCATGTCCATTCCCGGCGACTGGCTACTGCTCAGGGGCGATTGGACCGCCCGCTTCACGGCGAGAGGCGCCCTTGAGCCACTTGCTCACAACGCCGATCGGCGCCTCAACTTCTGCGGCGAGCGCCGTGATGGTGGGCCGTTTCCCCTTCGGACGCCAATAGCGCTCGCGTAGCTCGGCTATCAGCGAGTCGGCGTAGCGCCGACCCATGTGGTGCCGCTCCCCTAACGGCATTGTCCCATGCGTCTTCTTATCGGCGATGTTTTCAGCCTGCGTCCCAGCTAGGAGGTGGGCCGGATTGTTGCAATTGTTCCTGTGAGTCTCGTCCGCGCACTTATGCCTGATCACCTGGTGTCGAATATCAGCGAGAGATAGTCGATGGGCGACCACATACGCGATGCGGTGTGCAGGGACGGTGGCCTGTCCCTCGAACCGCATGAAGCCGTAACCGAAACGGTGCCGGGATCGTGCGATCCACGGCCAACAGGCGTCCGGGCCACCAGAGCTGTCCACGCGGGCGTGGAACTCTGAGACACGAGCAAGGCGGTCCAGTTCAGTGAGGTCACCCACTGCAATGATCCAGCCATCGAGGGGGGCCGCTACCGGCTCGGCCACATCCCGGGCTCCAGTGCGGCGTTCACGGTGGGCTTGCCACCGGTCAGCGATGTTTTCCGCAACAGTACCGGGTTTGAGGTGAGCAGGATTGCAACACGGCTTGTAATCGCACAAGTGTCGCAATACGAGCGCCCAGTCCGGCGCTTTGGGCAGGCCTTTGGCTAGGGTGAACGCAACCACATGCGCCAGCGGTGATCCGGTCATGCCTTGCCCAGCAGCCGTCTGTCCGTAATTGTTGGGCGTACCGCCAATCCACGGCCAACAAGCGTTGGCACCCCCGGATCTATCTACCCGCGCCCAGAACTTCGCCTCCCGCCACAAGCGGCGCTCCGGCGTCTCATCGAGTCCGTACCGGATACCGCCGTCGGAAGTCCTGGTGCCGGCCGTGCCGTGAAGATGCTTGTAGGTCCGCCCGTTGACCAACTGATTGACTCTCGACAGCGTCGCGCCGAGTATCGCTGCGACCTGCTTTTGCGTCATCTTGCCGGAACGAACCATCTGCAGTGCCCAACGGGCCTCTGCATCCGTTAATGACCGTCTCGTCATGGGCGGAGACTGTAGAGGACGCCTCTGACAGCGGGACTGCGCCAGCCACACCCAGCGGTTACCTCGAGACCGAGTCGTCGTGCCAGACCTGTGCCGGACCGTACGGGGAGCCACGGGGAGCGTCGGGCACTGAGGTGACGACCGACGCGGCATCGAAGCCGCTTCGTCCCAGGTCAACCCTGCAAGCGCGGCGGGAACACTCAAGCTTCATAGGCTGATGTCACCCGTCGGCCTGCCGCTTCGTCCGGGCTGCGGCGCTGGGGCGCCGGTCCCGGCCGAGCGGCAGGCCGACCAAGTGGGCCAGGACAGTAAGTAGCCCCGTACGACAGCGCGGGGAACGATGTCGTACGGAGCCGCGCCGACTGATCACAGGGGCACGCTCGAACCGTGGACATTCGGCGTCCGCCGCTATTCAGGCCCCTGGCGTTTCCCGTCGGCGTGGGAAATCACCCTTCTCACTCTCAGGGTCGTCCAGGTCTGCATACAGTCCCGCCGTGATCAGCTCGGCCAGGAGTTCGGCCGCTTCGGGACGAACGGTCCCGAGCTGCACCAACCCGTCACCGGAAACGTTCACATCGGCCATCAGACCGGGGAAGTCGGAGTCCAGCCCGAGCAGCATGAGCTGATCGGCCAAGGTGCCGGCGCTTCGTCGTGCGCGCGCCCAGCCGCGGACGTAGGGCACTCCGGGGACCAAGTCCTCCGCTCGCTTGGCCACCACTCCTCGCCGGTCGGTCATAGTCTTAGATCCTTCCCTTGTGCTCTTCACTTGTGGCCGGTGCATGCTCATGCTCGTCGCCGTCACGGTCCCGGCGGAATCCGCCGTCCAGTGCCAAGCACAGGAGTTCCGCGAGGCGCTCGGCGGTGTTGGGGGATACCCGGCCCAGCTCGACGAGGCCGTGCCCGAAGGCGTTCATGTCCGCGCGCAGGTAGGGGAAGTCCTTCTCCAGACCGGCCCGCACCAGGGCGTCCCGCAATGCGGTCGTCGCGTTGCGTGCTGCGTACCATCCCTCGCTCTCCAGGGGCGACCACGCCGCCGCGTCGCGCCCATCGGTCGACTCATGCGGCATCAGTGATCGCTCTCCTCGGGGAGCGCAGCGACCGCCGCGTACGGAGTCGGGTACTGCTCTTCGAAGCGGTCGATCCTTGCCAGCAACTCCGCGGAGGCCACCAGCGCTGTCGCGAGGGCGACGGGGCGTAGCGGATTAGCCTCCGGCCGACGCGTAGGCGGACGGAGCCACTGGTAGCGGTCATCAGAGAGCGGGATGGGGCCGGGGACGACTACGGCGGAACCCTCGTCGAGGTACCGGTATGTCAGAGGAGTCGAGGTTTCGCGTTCGAGGTAGTGCGTGAAGGACTTGCGGCTCCGGGAGTTGAGGAAGAACCCGGCTCGCTGCGCCTTGCGGTCGACGACCGTCGGCCCGAACGGCATCCCACTGCGCGTGAGCCGGTCGTACATCGCCAACCCGAGGCGCTGGTCCACGCTCAAGACGTCGAAGAAGCGCCCGGTCGGAAGCAGGACGGGCATCCGTGGGTCATCCGCCCAGATCTGTTGGCACTCGACCGGGTTGTCCGCCGCTGCGGACAGCCATTCCATGCCCCGCCTGGTCATCCTCTGCACGTCATCTCACCCTCGGTCGGACTACCGTGCGGCCCTCATGCCGCCGTAGGACCAGATTCACGGCTCAGTACCTGACCAGGGCAGATGACGAGAGGTGACGAGGGATGACGCGTCGACGCACGTCACGTCATCCCCCGTCACCGGCATCCAGACGGACGATCTCCGGTTACTGCCTGCAAGAAGCGATGACCAGCGCGTACATTCGGTCAGCAAGGGGAGTTGCCACACCGGCGCATGCGCACGGGAGTGAAGGGGCGCCACGCGATGAAGCCGACCAGTGTCCGCTTACGTGAGGCCCGAGCCGGCCGGGGCTGGAGCCAGCCAAGGCTCGTCAGGGAGTTGCGCCAGGTAGCCGCTCAGCGCGGGCATCAGCTCCCGTCGGACGCCAGCGTGAAGCGTCGTATCGCAAGTTGGGAGAACGGACACAGCACCCCCGACGACTTCTATGGTCCGCTGCTCTGCGTTGCGTTCGCTGCAAGTGCGGCAGAACTCGGACTGAGTTACGGAGAGCCGAAGGACGCTCCGGTATTCGACGCCGTCTACCCCGCCAGCCCGGATGACGCGATTCAGACGGTCAGCCAGTTGTGGCGTGCGGACCTCAACCAGTACGACCCATTGCTCACGGCGGAGCCGTCGGAGCCCGCCTGGAGCGAGGCCTCCCTTCGATGGCTGGTCGCACCCGAGCCGGGTGTCCCCCGCCCACGATCCGAGGGGATCCGAGTCGGCCTCGGCGATGTGGCAGCCGTGAAGACCACCGCCGACATGTTCGCCCGGCTCGACGACCAGTTCGGCGGTGAGCACGCGCGGCACTCGGTCATCCAGTACCTGAACAACGACGTGGCCCCCCTTCTGCGGGGCCGGTTCACCGAGCAGGTGGGCCGAGCCCTGTTCTCCACCGTGGCGGAAGCCACGCTTCTTGCCGGCTGGATGTCTTACGACGCCTGCCATCACGGACTCGCCCAGCGGTATTTCCTCCAAGCGCTCCGCCTTGCCCAGGACGCCAACGACCGCCGGCTTGCGGGCAGCATTCTGTCGGCGATGAGCCACCAGGCGACATTCCTCGGTCGATACACCCAGGCCGCCACTCTCGCGCGTGCGGCGCTCATGGGGATCTCACCGGTAGCCACACCGACACTGCGTGCTCAGTTCCACGCGATGGAAGCCCGCGCCCTTGCCCGCACTGGAGATGTCGCCGCATGCCAGGCCGCCTTGAGCGCAGCCATGAAGTCGCTGGAAAGCCGGAACCGCGACGACGAGCCGGAGTGGATCACCTACTTCGACGAAGCCGAACTCGCCGCCGAGGCCGCCCACTGCTTCCGCGACGTCAACAGTGCCCGGCAGGCAGTCGCCTACGCCGAGAACGCCATGAGCGGCACCCATGTGCGGAGCGACTTCTTCGCGACCATGGTTCTCGCTGACGCTCACCTCCGCGTCGGCGACATCGAGGAGGCGTGTCGGGTAGCGCTCGATGCCCTCGACCTGGGCGAGCAGCTGAAGTCAGTGCGGTGTGTGAGTTACCTGGCCGAGTTCCGGCAGGGCCTCGCTATGGCCGGCAACAGTACGGACGTGAGGGCGTTCACCGAACAGGTCAGAGAGCACAGGTTGTGGGTATCCTCTGAGGATCTTGTCGGTGCCTGACCGCATGTCGCCGCGCGCTCAGAACGGACCCCACTCGTCTCGACCTTCCCCCGTGCGGAGGGACCGCACCCGCCGAGCGAACTCAGCGGCAGAGCGCTCGCTCGTCGTGACCTGGTGGCCAAGCCAGGAGACCATCATCAGCTCACGCAGGTTGGCGAGCGTTTCGTAGCCCGGCCAGTTCATCACGTCGAAGCCGTAACGGTGCACGAACTCGGCGTACTCCGCCTTCGTGTGCCAGCCGTACCGGTCGTAGAAGATCGCCGTCTGGATCAGGTCCCACTCGCGCGGGGCGAGGGCGAAGCCGTCCAGGTCGATGAGCACCGCGTGCCCGTCCCTGTGCCGGAGGATGTTCCCAATGCTGGCGTCACCGTGGATCATGCCGAAGGGGAGGACGAAGTCCAGGCGGTCGTAATCCTTGGCGAGAGTTGCCGCCCGCTCTTCCAGGAAGGCCCGGTCCTCCGCGGATACGCCGTCCAGGCCGGCGAGGGACGCCGCCAGCTTGGCCAGCGGGTCGAAGTACGGCAGGCCCAGGGAGTCGAGCTCCTCAAGCCAGTGCAGGCGCCGCAGGAGATCAGCCAGCTCGCCGACCGTCGCGTACTCCTCGCGGTCCTGGACGCTCTCCCAGAAGGTGACCACCAGGCCATCGACGATGAGCGGCTGCGCGACCGACGCCGGCACGCGCATGGACGGGAAGTCCTGCGTCGCAAGCCACCGGGCGACGCTCACAGCCCGTTCCATCTCGGCGAGCGTCGACGGATCACGGGCAATGCGCACGATCAGGGGTCGGGACGTCAGGCGATAGACCGCGTTCGACCCCAGGCGCAGCAGTTCAGCGCCACCGGAGTCCAGTCCCGTCTTCCCACAAGCCTCCCGGAGGACTGGCTCCAGGCCCTCCGCCGTGAACTCCGCGCCGCCGTCCGGTGTCCCGCTGCTGCCCGAGATCATGCTTCGACCATACGGGCCAGACAGACCACCCGACAGGCCGCCCACGTAATAGGGGCGTAATGATCTTGGTCAGCGCATGCTCCGTCACCTCCTCCGGAGCAGGTCAGAGCCCATACGGCCCCTCGCGCTCACCTGGGCTCCGGAGCCGTGTGCGCAGGTTCGAATCCTGCCGGGGGACCCAGCATGAGGTGCCCAAAGACCCCGTCACCAGCGGAAACGCTGAGGCCGGGGTCTTCGCGTACGTGCTGGACGGGATCTTGGGGCATCGTCGCAGGTCGCTGGCTGCTTTCTGGCCCTGGGCTCGGCTTGCCCTCAAGGTCGGGCGACCGGCACGGCCCCAGCCGTGAGGTCCGGCGCAGCCGACTGCTTAGATCGCTGGCATGACGGACTGGTCCCAACTCCACCACGTCTACGGCACGGCGGAAGACATTCCCGGCCTGCTCGACGCAGTGAGCCCGGCCCCGAAGGACTCAGGATGGACCGACCTTTGGTCCCGGCTGTGCCATCAAGGGACCGTCTACTCAGCGAGCTACGCGGCCCTGCCCGCCCTGCGCGACATGGCACGCCAGTGGTCACCCGCGGACAGACAGATGCCACTCACGCTCGCCGGCGCCATCGCAGCCAGCACTGATCGGCCATACGAGGAGCAAGATCCCCACGTGGCCTACGCCTCGGAGATGTCGGACCTGGTGCAACTGACCGAGGAGGCTCTTCGGGATCCCATCCTCGCCAACGACCCCGCTACTTACGTCTACCTACTGGCTGCGCTCCTCAGCTTCGAGGGGGACGAGGTCTGGGGTGAGCAGCTCGACGGACTGAACGACGATGAGTTCGAAGTCCCGTGCCCCTCCTGCAGCACGGAGAACTTCGTAGCTTTCGGCGAGCACGGCTTCTTCTCGACCACGGACAGCATGTACATGAACGAGACCACGGTAAGGAAAATTCCGCTGCAGCCTGCGGACACCTCAGCCCTGGAAGGGCTGGCCCAAAGGCTCCACAGTCGCGCACTCGCAGACGGTCAGACGAATGTCGTGTATAAGTTGACCTACGTTTTCGGCAAAGCACAGTGCGCCGAGTGCGACGAGGTCTTCAGCGTCGCGGAAGCCATCACCACTCGCTGGGACGCGTGAAATACGGGACTGGCAAAGTGGAGCCTCTTGCTGAGGCACGCCGAATCAGGCATTGCTCCAAGCTTGGCGATGGCGAGCCACGCTGTAGACGTGCTCCACCTGGTCGGCCGGGAGCACGCCTGTCTGCGGGCAGCGCTTCGGCGCCGAGCTGGGCAAGGGCGCCGTTGGCGCCGAGCGAGGCGGCGAGGGCGATCACGAAACGGCGTACATCGCCAAGTACGCCACCAAGGGAGCAGAGACCGCGACCGGCACTCTGGATCGGCCTATCAAGTTCCTGGCCCCTGGAGGGTCGACGGCCAGGTCGTCGGCCGGCGTCAGAGGCGGCAAGCCGGGTGGAAGGCATGGGCCTACCCAGTCTCCGTCGACCTCATGGCCGCCTGTGCCATCGCTCCCGAGCGGCCGGGCCTGGCCGTGGCCGGCGACACGCATATGCCAGTACGTTGACCAACGCCGTAGAGAGTGGCTATGTCATCGCTCTATCAACCAGGAGACTCCGTGCCCATACGCCGCCTTGCAGTTACTGCCGTGCTGGCGGTAGCAGCAACCGTCGTAGTGACCGCGCCAGCAGAGGCGGCCACCAAGTCCACTGCCACCATCACGTCATCGTCACTGTCCACGTCGGTCGGGGGAACGGTGAGCCTGCGCGGACACATCTCCCCGTCGACCGGCCGTGCCTACCAGTGGCAGGAGCTCGTTTCCGGGCACTGGGTGAAGGTCGCGTCCGGGAAGACCAACTCCCATGGCGATGCCTACTTCAGCCAGAAGAACACCACCGCCGGCCGTCACTCCGCTCGCCTGTTCGCGCTGAACACCTCAAGGTACGCCTCGGCAACCTCCCGCGCCGTCTCGTGGACCGCATATGCGAAGACCACGGCTACCGCGCGTCTCAGTACGCCGACAGCCGAGCTGGCGGCGCCGGCCACCCTGACCGTCACCCTCTCTCCTGCTGCGGTCAGACCGGTCACCCTGCAACGCTACTCCGGCGGTAGCTGGAAGACCCTCGTGAACGCCACCACCTCGTCCAGCGGGAAGCACGCCTTCTCCCTGGACACCTCATCCCGCGGCACGACCTCCTATCGAGTCGTGGCTCCCGCCGCGGGCTACGCGCGCGCAGCCACCAGCGCGACGGTCAAGCAGACCGTCACCGGACCGTTCACCGCCCCGTATGTATTCGGCGTCGACACCGCCAACGCGGCCCGCCTCGTGGCGTACTCCCCCTCCGGAGGAGCGACCCGCACTCTGTACACCGCCTCCGGCTACAGCACGACCATCAAGGCCCACGCCGCAGGCGCCGACGGCACCATGCTGTGGAGCGAAATGCGGCAGGACCACTCGTGGCAGGTCAAAGCCAGACGCCCCGGCCAGGCAGTGCGCACGCTGGCCACGGTTCCGTCCACCAGCAGCGTCACCGAGGTCGCGCTCAACGACGACGCCACCTGGGCGGCCTGGGGAACCGTGCCGTTCGCCGGTCCCTACCAGGGCACAAACACCCAGACCATCCACGTGCAGAACCTGACGGGCACAGCGCCGGCGAAGGCCCTCACCGGCCAGCAGGATGGAGACGCCTTCACCAACATCGTCTTCCTGCCGACGCCCGTGAACGCCGGGACGGTCAGCCACCTGGTGACCGCCCGTGTCATCGGCGCCTACGGCGGCGTGGGGCGCGTCTTCTACGACCCGGACACCTCAGCGGCGACCTACCCGACGCCCCCGGACAGCGCGAACACCCTCAACGGGTGGGGCATGGAACCGGAGAACCTACCCGTCCCGGACCCCGCAGGTGATGAAGTAGCGGTCTACGGAGGCAACACAAGCGATGAGGCACCGAACGGGCAGTGGATCTATCACCTGGACACCGGCGCCCTGACCCCCAATAGCGCCATTGCAGACTATGTCGGTACCCCGGGGAACCCATCGGACCCCAGCCGCGTAGCGGCCCCGGCAGTGTCGTCAGCCTCCCCGGACGGTACCCGTATCGCCCACTACGCCCCGCAGCCCGACAATTCCTTGCACACCGTCATCACCGACGCCGACGGGTTCGGCAACGCACACGACTACGGCGCGATCGGGGTCAACGGCCCCGTGCCGACGTGGTACGACAACAACCACATCTGGACGGCAGCGTCGGGCTACAACGACACACCTGCAGGCGGGTGGGAAGGCACCTGGGACGACTACCAGCGGGCGCTCTACAACCTCTCCTCCGCCAAGCGTGAATGGGTCAGCCCTGACAGCGGCCGGGTCACCTCGGACGGTGAGCGCGCTCCTTGGTGGGGATACACCATGAACGCGCTCTGATCCCCCACCCAGGCACCGACGCCGATCGGGCCTGGCGAGGCCCTCGGGACCGTGGAAGCCGGTCAGGCCGGTGGGGAGAAGCAGCGTTGTCGACGGCTGGGGCGGGCGTGTGAGCGGGCCGCCCTCAGCCGGTGCTGCGGGCAGGTCCGCGCCCGGCGCCTTATGGGGAACCAAGCCGAAGGCCCCCGGACGTGTCCGGGGGCCTTCGGCTTAGCGCCGGGCGTGATTACTCCTACTCACGCAACAGCGCCTGGATCCTGCGATTGGCGATCTCCTGTCGACCGTCGATGCACTTCTTCGCGTAGCGGGACAGAAGGAACTCGCCACTAGTGCCCGCGCGTTCGGCCACCTCGGTCGGGTCCACTCCGGGGTTGAGGCACGTCAACAGCGCCGAGTGGCGAAGGTCGTATGGCCGGGCAGCGAGCGGTGAGGCGACCGCGGCCGGTGGAAGCGCCAGCCCGCGCGCTTCCTGCAAGACGCGGTAGTACGTGGACGAGCCGACCACTCCCCCACGCTCGTTCGCGAACAGCCGCCCGTCCTCGGCCGTGCCGAACGTGGTCACGTGCTCCCGAAGGATCGTGACGAGCTGCCAACTGGATTCGCCAGGCCGAGGCCGATGCCGGCGGTTCGAGAATTCCGTCTGTGCCCACCAGCCCCACGTCACGAGGAAGGACCAGGTCTTCCGGCGGAAGTCCGGAACCTGGGCCTTGCCGAAGAAGGACGGCGGACGGCCGAGCGGGCACGGTACGCCCGGCCCGCGCCGGGCCCGCTCGGTCCGCACCGGCGGCACACTCGGCCAGGTTGCCGAGGAGAGCGGCGAGGAGTGACGGACCGGGCAATCCTCCTCTCTCATGAGGTGCCACCGCCCGAGGTCGGCTGCGGAAGAGTGGGTTCCGGCCCCAACAGGTCCCGTCTGGCCTTATGTTCACGGCGGTATCGGCTCTCGTACCTGCAGGAGGCCCCGCATGCGCCACGCTCTCCGTACCGCCATAACAGGGGTGGTGACCGCTGCCACCGTCCTGGTCTGCGGCACCGCCCAGGCCACGCCTCCGGGACCGGGGGTCACCGCCCGCGTGATCCGTCAGACCACCGTGAACGGCACCGACTACACCCTGCGAGAGATCACCGTCCCGCCCGGGCAGAGCACAGGCTGGCACTACCACGACGGCCCGCTGTACGGCATCGTCAAGCAGGGCACCCTCAGCCACTTCGATTCCACCTGCGCCTCCGACGGCGTGTACCCCACAGGCAGTGCCATTCAGGAACCGGCCGGAGCCGGCCACGTCCACATCGGCCGCAACATGGGTGACACACCCCTCGTCCTGGACGTGCTCTACGTCCTGCCGCACGGCGCCCCGTTCTCGGAGGATGCGCCGAACCCCGGCTGCCCCTTCCAGTGATCATTGCGGCAGCGGCTGCTGGGGGCACCCGCGGCGGGTTTGCGGGATGAGACTGGCTACCGCAAGGCGCACAACGCTCTGACCAGCCGAATCTCGCAACATGCAAGGGGGCCTCCGGAGGTTCGAATCCTGCCGGGGGCACCCGGCATGAGGTGCCCAAAGACCCCGTCACCAGCGGAAACGCAGGCCGGGGTCTTCGCGTATGTGCAGGCGTGTGTCGCTCGGAGCGGGCGTATGCCGGGGTCCGTGGACGAGGCGTGGACGGGATCTTGAGGCGTCTGCCCAGGTCAGCTCCGGCAGACGGCACGGCCCCGGGACAAGCCCAAGGGGGCAAGGCCCCGGGACACGTCCAGGGGCCTGAGGGTCGGTTCATCGGCGCTGCCCGCCCGCAGTAGCCGATCTCGGTCGGCTGACCGTCGCGGTAGAGCGCAGTGCAGTGGCCGCACCCTGAGGGTGGAAAACAGTCCCCGGTAGTACTGCTCGTGTCCTGAAGTTTCAGTCGTCACTGTCGCGTCGGTATCGCGCCGGCTTGCCGGGGGCCTGAACCACATCCTGTCCAAGTCACCACAGCCGGCTAGACGTCCTCAGCGACTTTGCAACTCTTTCGGTGTTATGGCCTACTCATCACCATGCGCACCAGATGACATAAGTCAATAGTCTTTCGGTAAATTTCGAAGGAAACCTCTCTCGATCACGTCCGACTGCGGCATGCGGCTCGTCCGCGGGTCGGCGGGGAGCCGATCGCGGCCGAGCGTTTACCCAGGTCAGCCCATCTAGCCGACGAAGGTGCCTGCGCATGCGCATCGCCGCGTCAGGCCAGGTTGCTCTCCTGGGAGCTGCCTTGGGCGCGGTCACAGCCGGGCGTGCCAGTCCCGCTCCCGATCGCCTGGGTCGAATACGCTGCGAAGACGTCCGACCGGGAGGCCTCGCGGATGCACGGGAGTGCCGCCCGGTGGCGGCTCTTCACGTAGGCCGGGACGGGCCGGGACGGCGCAGCTGTCGGATGCGGAAGGGGTGTGGCATGAGATCCCCGAGTGTGCACCTACGGGAGATCACCGACGACAACCGCGATGCCGTCCGTGCCCTCCGCGTCCGAGGTGACCAGAAGCAATTCGTCGCCTCCGTGTCCCACTCCCTCAAGGAGGCGGCGAAGAAACCGAAGGCCAATCCCTGGTACCGCGCCGTGTACCGCGGTGATGAGCCAGTCGGCTTCGTGATGCTGTCGTGGAAACCGCCGGCCGGTCCTTACAAAGGGCGACACTTCCTCTGGCGCCTCCTCGTCGACAAGCGGTACCAGGGGCGAGGGATCGGCCGGGAGGCGCTCACGCAGGTCGCCAGCCTGGTGCGCGCGGACGGCGCCACCGAGCTGCTGACCAGCTACGAGCCCGGCGACGGCGAGCCGTGGCCCTTCTACCAGAAGTTCGGGTTCGAGCCCACCGGGGAGATCGACGACGGCGAGATCGTTCTGCGACTCGTCTTCCCCGCTCGGTGAGCTGTTTACGGTCGTGGACGGGATCTTGGAGCATCGCCGCAGGTGACGGCGGGATGGGCGTGGACCCGCAACCAGGGCTAGGCGCCCCCGCCCACTCCGAACCGTCACGACGCGGGGCTCTCACAGGCGCATGCGAGGAGAGCCAGTACTTACTGAGGGCACCGGCCTGGCCGCCTACCTCCGGCGACCCTCGGGGTCGTCCCGATGCCAGGCCCAGAAGCAGCCTGCCGCCCGCCTGGCCATCGGCGGTGGCGACGGGTCGCCTCCTACTTGTCGAGGGCGTCGAGTTGGCGACGGAGGAGCTTCTGCGCCCCGCTGCGGTCGGGGGTCGCGGCGGTGAAGTAGTGGACGTAGACGAACAGGTCGCTGCGGAAGCTGATCAGTTTGACACTCGCGTTGCCAAGGTTGTCGAGGCTGCTGATGACGCACCCGGTGGCGTGGTCCGCGGGGTCCGCGAAGGTCCGCTGGTGCGGCGTGCTCTTGGTCCGCCAGCTGGCTGCCGTGGACTTGTACATGCTCTCGGCACCGGTGGGTGCGGCGAACCGAACAAGGAAGATGTCGGCCTGGCTTCCGTCGTTGGCGATCCAGCCCTGCCGCGCGGCCGCGACGAAGCGCCGGCGTACGAGCACGGCCTTCTCCTGCGAGACGGCCTCCGCCTTGAAGAGCCCGTGGGCGAAGCCGTCCAGATCCAGCGCGCCGTTGCGATCGGTCCAGGCATGCGCGCCTGCCGGTACCGGCACGATGGCGGCCATGAGTCGTGCTCCCGCCCCAGACGCAGGTGCGCCCGAGGTCGAGGAGGGGGGAATGGAGGCCGACGGAGATGAAGCCGCCGAGACCGTGGCCGCCGGCGAAGGCTGGGAGCGTGGCGTTGAGCAGCCGGCCAGCACTGCCGTCAGAAAGGTGGCGGCGAGGGCCCCGGCGTATCGTCTCGGTATGTACACGCCGGGATCATGGCCGATCCCACGATCTTGCGTCCAGTGTCTTTCCGAGTGCTGCCGCTAGGCCCGGCTCCAAGCCTGGCGGTGGCGAGCCACGCTGTAGACCTGCTCGACACGCTCCGCCGTCAGCACGCCTGAGAGTGGCGCCAGTGCCGCTACTTGGCGTCCCGCCAATCCCTTCCGCCAGCGGTCCCATTCCGAGGGCCGCCGCAGAAGCCGTGAGACGACTCGCTCCATCAGACCTGGGCCGGATTCGTCAAACAGGTCCCGCAAGGACCGCCCAGGAGGGTTGACGGCCAGGTCGTCGGCCGGCGTCAGAGGCGGCAGCACCGGACGCGCCTTACTCTCCGGCGCCCTGCCTGACGAGACAGGCTCGGTGAGGTTCTGTAAGTGCGTCGTGAGTACGGCGATCACGTCGTCGCGATACTCGGCCCGCAAGACCGTGATGTCCCCTGTCGTGACGTCCGCCCAACCGACCGCGGTGCCATCAGGCAGGTTGGCGTAGAGACGGTCATGCCCGTACCGCTTCCAGCGCGTGACGTGCAGCTCCAACAAGGCCCCCCTGTGCTCCCGCATCGACGTTGCCGACATGCCGACAGCGAGTGAGACGAGGCCACCGTGGAGAGCCACTTGAGCCCCACCAGTGGCGTCGACTTCCCCGCTCGGTCCTTCGAACGCCCCGCTCAGGGCTCGGGGGTCCGTTCCACGGGAGGGGGTGTGCGGCTGTAGTGGGCACCCCTGGTGCCGTAGTGGGCGAGGTGCAGGGTCTCACCGTCGACCTGGAGCTCGGCCGGCGGAGGGTTGAGCACAGAGATCCACGGGCGAGAGTGGCCGTCGATGCGGACGAGCTCCCGGGGCTGGTTCCAGGCGTCCGCCCTTGTCTGGGCCCGCTCGCGGGTCCACGGGTTCTGCAGGGTCCGTGGGGCGGCCGGGTCGTGCTCGTAGCCGTTGAGGCTGCGGACGAGAGCTTCGCTGTAGACACCTTTGACTCGGAAGTTCTCCAGATCCCCCGCGCGTACGACCATGTTGACGTACCGGCGGCCGTTGCCTCGGTGCCGGCCCACCGCAGGCCAGCGACCGTGGCCGGGGTCCCAGCGGACGGGCGGGAGCCATAGCAGGGCGCCTGCGCGGAAGTGCTTCATGCCGTGCTGGATGTCGAGGCCGCTCTCGCCGTGCGCGGTTTCTCGCACCACGTTGGCCACGAGGCACCAGCCCAGCAGCCCGTCCGGCGTCTCTTCCTGGGTGGGTCCCGTGTCTGTCACGCCGAGAATTCTGAGGCACGAGACGGGGCGCGAACCAGCTCTTATCGACCGAGCCGACCGGGGCGAACCACATGACGTGACCGCGGATAGCCACAAGTCCGCAGGGCGAGCGGCGCGATCCGGCTCGCGTCCTTCCGTTCGAAGCATCGCCGCAGGTGGGCACGGAACGATGGCGGCGCCAGGCAGCACCTCTGGGGCCTCGGTGTGAGTGCGCGTCGCATCACTCGTACTCGCGGCGCAGGTCCTCGATGCGGCGGTTGGCGGCGTCCTGCCGACCGTCGAGGCACTTCGCGTACCGGGTCGGCAGGACCTCAACGCCGTTGCCGGCGCGCTCGGCAACCTCGGTGGGATCCACTCCGGCATCGAGCCACGTCGACGGCGCCGAGTGCCGAAGGTCGTACGGCCCACTCGCGAGCGGCGAGGCCGCGTGTGGCAGGCAGGCCAGACGGATGCCTTGCAGCCGCCACAGCAGGGGGCAGGGATGCCGTGGTCGCCTTGCCGCGAACGGAGTTCACCGAACCGTTGGAACGTGTTTGTGTCAACTGATAGTTCGGCGGCCTAACGTGCGTTGGCCACTCCCGCCGTCGAAGGACACCGCACATGAGACGCGTCACCAAGATCTCCTCCGCAGCTGTCGGCCTGGCCGTCCTCGCGGTCACCGGCACCGCCGTCGCCGCCGCGCACCAGAGCGACAACGACTGGCCCTACGCCCACCACGGCGCGGTCTCGTACACCCTCGCGGCTGTCGGCGACATCGCCTGCGAGCCCGACGACGCCGAGAACGCCGCCACCCCGGCGTCGCTCAAGTGCGGCAGCCCCACTCTGGGCGGCATGAGCGCCGAGTTCGCCACCGCCAAGCAGACCACGGACATGCACCCCGATGCCGTGGCACTGCTGGGCGACGAGCAGTACCAGGTCGGCAAACTGACTGACTTCGAGCAGTCCTTCGAGCAGGCATGGGGCGGCCTGAGGTTGCTCGAGCGTCCGGCGCCGGGCAACCACGAGTACTACCCGTACACCAAGAAGGGCGACAACGAGGCCGGCCAGAACGGTGCCGGATACTTCGGCTACTTCAACGGCCACGACCAGGCCGGCACGCCGGAGACCCAGGGCCAGGCCGGCGACGACACCGCCGACAAGCAGGGGTGGTACTCCTACAACCTCGGCAACTGGCACATCATCTCGCTCAACGCCGAGTGCAACTCCGAGGCGTTCAAACACGACTGCTCCACGACGGGCAGCGGCCTCCTCGGCCAGGAGACCCAGTGGCTGTCGAACGACCTGGCCGCCAACAAGCGTCCGTGCACGGTCGCGTACTGGCACCAGGCGACCTTCAGCGCCACCACGGCCTCGACGGCCACGGTGCCCGCGTCCGCGCCGGGCGCCGGCGGCGCGGAGGGTGCGGCGACCGACGCGTGGTGGAAGCTCCTCTACCAGCACCGCGCCACGCTCGTCCTCAACGGTCACGAGCACGCGTACGCCCGACTGCGCCCGATGAACCCCGCCGGCCAGTACGACCCGGCCCACGGCATCCCGGAGTTCATCGTCGGCTCCGGCGGGGAGGCCCTCGACACCCTCGCCGGCTCGCCCGGCAACTACGACAACCCCAACGTGGTCACCGCCCAGGCCGGCGCCTTCGGCGTCATGAAGCTGACCCTCAAGCCCAACGGCTACAGCTGGGACTACAAGCCCGTCCTGCCCGGCCCCGGCTTCGACTCCACAGCGCTGCAGTACAGCGACTCCGGCAGCGGCAGCTGCAACTGAGGCCCGGCTTCTTTCGTATCTGAGGCCCACCTCCTCGTATCCGAGGCGTGGGCCACGATCGAGATCAGCTCTGCGGCGGCCGCTGAAGCCACAACGTCAAGCATCAGCCGAGACGAGACACGCCCCATGCGACCGTGTCGGATCCCAGGTGATGGTTGACATTCCGGTTCCAGGTGATGGTCGACGGTGGGCCCAGGGATCGTTCCGTCTCCAGCTACCCTCCGGTCATGGAGCAGGACCACCCCCTTGTCCGCACCGTCTTCCCGGAGCTCGTCACAGAGCTGATCACTCTCCTGGAGAACGAAGGAGAACGTGAGCTAGCCATCTGCGCGTGGGATCTTCGGCTGGTCGACGAGTGCGGCTGCGGCGATGACTTTTGCCAGAGCTTCAGGACAGCGGCCCATCCGCAGGGAGAGCCGTACGGCGCCGGCCATCGGTGCGTGCCTCTCTTGCCCTCGACGGGCATGCTGTGCCTGGACGTCGTGGATGAGCGGATCATGTACGTCGAGGTACTCGATCGGCCACCTATGCGCCGCCAGAGTGAGCGGCCGTGAGATCGACCTCGACAACCGACAACTCCACCAGCGCCAACACCGTTGCCTCACGGTCGGGTAGCCACTCGCTTCCTCGGCCGGCGCAGTCGCGGCTCAGTCCGCAGATCTCCTTGCCTCACTCCTCACGCGGTCGTCGAACCTACCTGCGACGCCGGATGTACCAACCCGCCATCAGCACGATGAGAATGGCAACGACGAAGGCCCATAAGGTCGTTGCACCGTGGTACGAGCGGTAGGCGATCAAAGCAAGCATGTTCAGGCGGATACCCCCGGCGGGCGGCTTCAGCCGACCCGTGTCGCCCGCCCCTCTGTTGAATGCATGTCGAAGGCGTCGAGATTTCACGCTTCGCCTCCGAGAGGCGCCAGGTGCCCCGGTCAAGGGCGTGAGGCTGGTCGAAGGTCTTCAGCGGCAGAAGGCAGGGACTACGGGCCGCAATTGGGCGGGGTTGCTGATCGCCGTGGCGGCCGTGGTGGGCATGCTAGGAGTGGCGCTGCTGACACAGAACCGCGCGGACCGAACAAAGCGTCCGGAATTGCAGGCCGCCGCGGAGCAGCGACGAGAAGAACGCCAGCACGCCGAGGCGCTGCTGCTGCCCTGACACGTCGCGCGGGGCCCCAGGTCCCGGAGTCGCAGCACCATTTTTGCCGGTGGAGGGCAGGTGGCCCTTGTTCACACCTCCGCACCGACCTGCGACCTTGACTACCGGTAGAAGACGGCCACGCCACCGTGGTGCGAGCAGGCCCCCTGGTGGTGGGCCGCGTACGAGTACGTGCCGTCGTTGCACAGTGCCGTCGCACCGCCGCCCGCGGAACTGGAGCCGCCCGACGAGCTGGTCCCGCCGCTCGACGACGACCCGCCAGACGTCGAACTGCCGCCCGTTCCCGACCCCGCGGCGGCGGCGTGCGCGGTGACGGTCACCTTTACCTTGACCGTCTTCGTCACCGTCGGCGCGGGCTTCGGCTTCGCGGTCTGCGTCGCCGTGGCTGTCGCGGTCACCGTGGCCGTGACGGCCGGCCGCGCCTTGTCGTCAGCCACCGCCTTCGTCGTGTTCGGGTTCTGGCCGTCGGCGCCGGCGCTGCCCATGCCGATGATGAACGCCAGGCCCAGGGCGGGCAGTACGAATCGCTTGCGGGCCCACTTGGGTGCGGGACGGGGGGCCGGCGGTCCGGACGGGGGCTGGTACGGCGGCTGGGGCGGGTAGTAGCTCATGGGATCCCCCCTGTTTGGTACGTGGGGGGTGAAGCTATCTGTGCGGCCACGCCCGATGTGAGGGCTCGGTAAACAAAGTGACCCAGTTGTGACGTTACAACGCTCAACTACTTCGCATGTTTCTCGCCTGAGCCGCCGTCCCCCCGCTAATCGATCAGCTCAAGCCCGCGACAACAGGGGAAGTGGCCGGGAGAGGTGAGGCATGCAGGACGAGCGCTCATCCACCGCTGGATCTGGCCTTCCGGTAAGGCCTGGCGTCGTACGCCACGCGAGCGGCCTGAGCGGCGGCGACGAGGCCGACCCCCGGAATCCGGCGGATGCCCAGGGCCTCGGGCACGGTCGGGTGGCCGTCACTCGTGTGCGCGACGCAGGCCCCGCCACGCACCGCCACTGGGCTCCGACCAGTGGATACGCTCGGTCCAACACAGACCATCCGGACGCCTTGTGCGCAGGTTCCAGTGCGGCCGGGGCACATCGTCCGATTTGCCGGGGCACTTCGTCTGATTCGTATGAAGTGTCTCGAGACTCGGCCGACAGCGGCTTCGCTGTGGACGGGGCCTTCGCGTGTGTGCGTGCGGATGGCCGCCGGAAGCAGCCGTTCGCCCGTGCTCACGCAACCCACGCAAGGATCTTGATAGCCCCGCGGGCCCCGGCTGCGGTGCACTGGAGTGGGGCAACGGCACTTCGTGTGGCATGGGCGCCGGTTCCGCTCCGGTGGCGGTGAGGCAGAGCAACGGATCGACGCGCGGGCAGCGTGACCGCCGCCTTGTCGTCCTCCGTGCCCGGGGAAGAGGGATGGCATCCACCTCGGCGTGCCTCTCGGGCTCGTGCGGAGTGCAGCGTGATCGAATGGGGCATGGCATCGTCCTGGACTGGTAGACAGGTGCGGCTGCGTGCTGTCGAGCCCGATGACTGGACCGCGTTCATGCGCTTGGCCGACGATGACGGGCGGGTAGGGAGTCGGCTGAAGTTGCCGCGGTCCGCCGAGAGTTACCGTGCCTGGGCGAAGGAGCAGTCCATGGCCAAGTGCGATGACGACCGCTTCCGGTTGGTGATCGAGACGACAGCCACCGGCGAGGCGGTTGGCACGATCGGCTCTCACCGCACCGGCCCTCGTTCAGGCTGGTTCGAGTTCGATGTCACGATCGGCGCCGACCACCGGCGCAGGGGTCACGCGACGGAAGCCGTCGTACTGCTGCTGCGCTTCATGTTCGCCGAGCGGCGCTATCACAAAGCCCTGGGGGCGACATTCGCCCACAACGAGGCTTCTCTGGCACTTGCCCACAGGCTCGACTTCACCGAGGAGGGACGCTTGCGGGAGCACGTTTTCTTCGGCGGCCGGCACCACGACCTCGTCTTGATGGGCGTGCTCGCCAGCGAGTTCGAGCAGCGAGACATGGTGAGCGAATCGTAAGCCGGTCGTCAGGCCGTCGGGCCGCCAGTCCATCAGGCCATCAGGCCATCAGTGTCAGGCCGTCGGGTCGCCAGGACGTCGGGTCGCCAGGTCGTCAGGTCGCCAGTCGTCCGAGCGTGTGCGGAACGGCACCCGAACCTGCCCGACTTTCGCAGCCCGTTCGTTCGCCGTTCGCCGTTCGCTGTCTGTCGTTCGCCGTCGCCGTCGCCGTTCGTCGTTCGCCCCTCGCCTGGGTGGGCAGCCCGTCATCGATTGCAGGACCGACCTCAGTTGCGCAAGGTCGCACGCAGGCGCAAGCCGACCGGTGTGAGGCCTTCGAAGGTGGTGACCTGGAAGGCCGGTTCCGGTCCGGGCGGTTCGCTCAAGTGGTGGCGGCGGGCGGTCTGCGCGGTCAGGAGCGTCAGCATCGCCATGGCCAGGGCGACACCCTCGCAGCCGTGGGGTCCGGTACCGAAGGAGAGGAAGGCCCCGGGTTCCGTCGGCGATCCCGTGGCATCCAGCCAGCGCTCGGGCCGGAACCGGTCCGGCTCGGGGTGTTCCCGTGCGTCGCGGTGGGCGGTGTAGGGGCAGACGAGAACGGTGGACCCGGCGTCGATGGTGTAGCCGGCGAGCTGGGTCCGCCGCGTGACGTGGCGGGTCAGCAGCCAGCTCGGGGGGTGCAGTCGGAGCACCTCGCGTACCACTGCCTGGGTGTAGTGCAGGCTGTCGAGGTGGGTGCTGGTCGTCGCGGCCGGGTCCGCGGGCAGCAAGGCGGCCTCGGCCGCGACGCGGGCCGCCGCCTCGGGGTGCCGGGCCAGGTGGAGCAGGATCCATCCGGCTGCCCGGGAGGGTGTCTCGAAGGTGGCGACGGTGATCCCGGGGAGAGTGTCGAGGATCGCCTCCTCCGACAGCGGGCCGTGGCGGGAGGAGGGCCGGAGCATCTGCCCCAGCACGTCGTCACCGAGCCGGCCCGATGAACGGCGCCGGCGGACGACGGGCCGCAGGGCGTCGGTGAAGGCGACTTGCTGCCGGGTGCGGAACCGCCGTGCCGGCGTGGGGACCCAGCGCGGCCATACCCAGCGCGAGGGGCGTGCGAGCACCTCCCGGGCCAGGAAGAGCTGCGGGACGAAGGGCAGCAGCGTGGGAGCGTCCTCGGAGAAGAGGTAGCGCACTCCGATCTCCGCCAGGGTACGCCGGAGCGGGGGCAGGATCTCGACGTCCTGACCCGTGGGCCAGTGGTCGGCGAATCGGGCGATCCCGGGCGCGATCTCACCGATCCGGGCGGCAACCGCCTGCGCGCGTAGTCCGCGCATGCGGGCGGCGTGGGCGTGTGCGCGCTCCTCGCGCGTCGGCGCTCCGCTCGACCGTTTCAAGGGCGGGAAGAGAGGAGAGGGCGCCTTGGGAAAGTCGTGCGCGCGGCGCAGGACCGCCTCGCACGGTTCGGCCGCAGCGGCTACGTAGACACCCGGCTCCAGCTGCCAGACGTCCCCGCACTCGTCAGCGCCGCGGCGCGCCACCGCCAGCCGGTCGCGGCTCCAGGCGGCGAAGCCGCCGTCGGGCAACCGCGGCGGCTCATGCACTTGGCCCATGAGATCGTTCCCGACCCCCCTACGAGTCCAGGCCGATGTCGTCGGCTGCCCTGCCGGAAGCCGGCGGGCGCCCGTGAGCGCCCGTCGGCGGTGGGGTCGGACTCAGTCGTCGCCGGCGTACGCGTTCCATTCGTTTTCCCCGTACGCACCGTAGTGCCGGGTGAAGGACAGCTTGCCGAGCAGCTTGGCGATCACTATGCACTCCTCTCGCGTCAGATACCCCGTTTGCCATATTGCCACATATGCCATATGTGCGATATTCAAAGCATCGGCTGCGCATACGGGCTCAGGGCACGTGCTTGTGGGCCCGGGGCCGCAGCCATCGGACGCCGTCCCGGCGCTGGAGGTGCAGCAGGGAAGAGCATGTGCGGGAGAGGCGCTGCTGCCGTCGGGCACCCCCGGGGAGAGGGGGTGGGACATGGGGACACCGCCTGTACAGGTTTCGCCCCTGCTTCACAGGCACTGGGTCCGTGAGCACGGAGGTCCTGAGATGAGTGCTGGAGAGAAGGCCAAGGCAAAGGCCGAACAGGTCGCCGGAAAGGCCGTGCGAAAGGCCGCCCACGCGGTGCACAAGGACACCCTCGCGGCAAAGGGCGCCGCCCTGGAGGCACGGGGCAAGATGCGGGGGGCGAAGGAGAGGTCCAAAGGCTCGTTCAAGCACTGACCATGTCGTGCCCCCGCATGGTCAGAGCCGCTTGCGACCCTGCACGAGCTGTCCGACCCGCTTCCCTGCACGAGGGGTCCCTGCACGAGGGGGCTGACCTGCTTCCCTGCACGAGGGGCCGACCCGCTTCCCTGCACGAGGTGGCTGCCCCCCGTGGAGGGTTCCCCCTGCGCGTCTCCGTGGCCTGGTGGGAGGAGAGTTGAAGGGAGCCGGTCCGTACCGTCGGCACCCCCCGGGAGGTCGAGGGGCTCGTGACCTGGCCGCCGGTCCACGGGACCGAGGCCGTACCGGTGACGGGTCCGACCTGCCGCGCTTTCAGCCGGCCCGGCCGCCGAAGCCTTCCCCTGCCCGGCTGCCGCGGCCTACCCGTCGGCCCGGCCCTGGCCGTCTTCGAGGACGAAGAACGGTTTGCCGCCGTGTGCCGGTGCCTCGGCGAGCGAGATCGCTTCGGTGAGGCGTTCCAGCGGGAACGGCCGGCCCTCGGGGATGCTCAGCACACCCTCGGTGACCAGGCCGCGGACCTCGGACAGCGCGCGCCGCACGTCCGCTGGTGACGCGGTGCCGAACCAGCGGTTCAGCCAGAAGCCACGGACCGCCTTCGTCTCGTAGATGACCGAGCGTGCCTGCAGCGGGACGGTCAGCGCCGCCGGGTCCGTCTGCCGATGGGTGGAGAGCGCGCCGTAGATCACGAGCTCTCCTCCCGGCGCCAACGCCTGGGACACCTGGGCGCCCACGGGGCCCGCGACACAGTCGACGGCCTTGCGCACGCCGGCGGGTCCCGCGATCTCAGCCACGCGCTGCGCCAGGTCCTCGTCCTCGGTGCAGATGACCTCGTCACCGCCGAACGCCTTGATCTCCTCGACGGCGTCGCGCCGCCGCACGACGTTGATCGTGCGGATACCCAGATGCCTTGCCAGCTGAATGACGAGGCGGCCGACGGTGGAGCCCGCGGCCGTCTGCACCAGCCGTTCGCCCTGCCGTACGTCGAGTTCGCGCGTCACCAGGAGCAGTGCGGTCAACGGGTTGACGGCGAGTTGGCAGGCACTGGAGTCGCTCAGACGGTCGGGTACCGGCAGAAGCCTGTGGGTGTCAGCGACAAGGTATTCCTGCCACGTGCCTTCTACGGGCGGCCCCGGAACCGCGGGGACGGCGGCGACCACCACGCGCTCGCCGATCTCCAGTCCCTCGGTGTCCGGGCCCAGGGCCTCGATACGGCCCACGCACTCCATGTGACCCCCGACGGTGGGAAATTCCGGGGAGAAACCGTAGCGGCCCCGCAGCACATGCAGATCGCTGGCGTGAATCGGAGTCGCCTTCACGCGGATCAACGCCTGTCCGGATCCCGGCGTGGGAACGGGCCGGGTCTCCAGCCGAAGGACGTCACTCGGCTCGCCGACCTTTTCGGCCACGAGCGCTCTCATGGATCGCGGGGTGGGCATGAGAGCCCTCCTTCACTGGCGCTCGACGTCCGGCGGCGGGGCCGCGAAGTGGACGGCGCACCGCGTCCCGGCAGAGTGCTCGCCCAACAGCCGGGAGGAAGGCAAGGGCGCCGGCAGTGGGAGTCCGAAGAACGGTCGGACGAGATCTTTCGAGGACTTTCCCACCCGCTGATTCTCGGAGTTCTCACAGCGTCTCGCACATCGAGGAGAGAGGCCGCTGAGACGGCAAGGAGCGTCAGCCGGGACGTGGTGCCCAAGACCCGCTCTTGCCCATCGGGCGGATCGACGGATCGGGCTGACCGCCGACGACTTCGTCCTCCTGGCGGACCGGGCGGCGGAGTTGGGCCGAACCCGGCGGCCGGGCCGCGTGCGCCGGGTACCGCTACGACGGTCGGGAAGTTGGCCCCCGCGCGGCCCACCGTTCCGGAACTGGCGGGCCAGCGCCTCGAGAGGCGCCTTCGCGGGGTAACCGGAACCTACGCCTCCACCAGTCGAAAGGGAAGAGTCCATTTCGGCCGTGCCTGCCGCCCGGTTCCTATACCTTGCATATCTCGTGAATGCCGCAAATCGCCTGAACTCCCCATGCCTGACATACGGAGGACTGTTGATCGGATCCCGGTAAGTGGCCCGCATCCGGAGCGCGTCCAGCGTCCGCACGGGGCAGGGGCAGGAGCAGGGGCGGCTGCGTACGGCAGCGGCAGCGCCCGCACGGGCAGGGGCAGGGGCCAGACGCGGCTGCGTACGGCAGCGGCAGCGCCGGAGCGCGTCCAGCGTCCGCACGGGCAGGGACGGGGGGCAGAGGCGGCTGCGTACCGCGGAGGCAGCGCCGGAGCACGTCCAGCGCCCGCACGGACAGGGACGGGGGCAGAGGCAGCTGCGTGCGGCAGCGGCAGCGCCGGAGCGCGTCCAGCGCCCGCACGGACAGGGACGGGGGCAGAGGCAGCTGCGTACGACAGCGGCAGCAACCGGGACCTGGCGCCGGAAAGCCCCTCCCCCGCCCCTACGCCGACCGTTTCCGTGCAGCCGTCCTCTTCGCCGCCGTCTTCTTCTCCGGTGCCGCGCTCTTCGCGCTGGACCTTGCCGTGCTGTTCGCCGCCGTCGTGCTCTTCACCGCCGTGCTCTTCGCCGTCGTGCTCTTCCCCACCGTCTTCTTCGTCGGTTCCGTGGACCTGGAGGTCGACTTGCGGGCGGCCGCCGGCTTCTTGGCGGCGGCCGTCTTCTTCGCGGTGGACGTCGACTTCTTGCCCCCGGTCTCCTTGGGCGCCGCCCGGCGCCGGGGCAGTGGCCTGACCTCGGCCTCGTCACCGGAGGGCGCCGCGCCGCGCGACTCCCGGGCCGCCCGCACGCTGTTCTCCAGGGCCGCCATCAGGTCCAGCACCTTGCCCCCGGCGGCCGGTTCGGGCGCCTGCGGGGGTGCCTCGCCGGAGGCCTTCGCGGCGATGACCTGCTCCAGCGCCTCCTGGTACTCGTCGTGCAGGTCCGCCAGGTCGACCTCGCCGAGCGTGTCCATCAGGGCGTCCGCGAGGTCGAGTTCCTTGTCGCGGATGGTGACGTCGGTGTCCGGGGCCAGGCCCTCGGGGGCGCGTACCTCGTCCGGCCAGAGCAGCCCGTGCATGGCGATGGCCTCGCCGACCACGCGCAGCATGCCGAGGCGCTCCCGGCCGCGCAGCGCGAACTTGGCGATGGCGGCCTTGTTGCTGCGCTTGAGGGCTTCGCGCAGGAGTGTGTACGGCTTGGCCGCCGGGGCGCCGCTCGCCGCCAGGTAGTAGGCGGAGCCCATCTGCAGCGGGTCGATCCGCTCGGCCGGCACGAAGGCGACGATGTCGATCGTGCGGGCGGTCGGGATGGGCAGGTGGGAAAGATCCTCGTCGGTGATCGGGATGATCGTGCCGTCCGCGTCCTCGTATCCCTTGCCGATCTCGGCCTGGGTGACCTCGCGGTCCTCCAGTTCGCAGACCTTGCGGTAGCGGATGCGGCCGTTGTCCTCGGTATGGATCTGGCGGAAGGCGATCGAGTGGCTCTCTGTCGCGTTCACCAGCTTGATCGGGATGCTGACGAGTCCGAAGGAGATGGCGCCGTTCCATATCGATCGCACGTGCCGCACCCTCCCTTTCCCGTTTTTTCCGGTTCATCTGGGATTGTCATCTTATGACGCCTATCACGGAGGTGGAGGGGCGGCGGGTCGCGCTCAGCAACCTGGAGAAGGTCATCTATCCGGAGACCGGCTTCACCAAGGGAGAGCTGCTGCACTACTACGCGACCACCGCCGGTGCCCTGCTGCCGCATCTGCGCGACCGCGCGGTGTCGTTCCTGCGGTACCCGGACGGTCCCGAGGGGCAGCTGTTCTTCACCAAGAACGTGCCGCCGGGTACGCCCGACTGGGTCACGACCGCGAAGGTCCCCCGCTCGTCCTCGGGCGGACCGGCCCGGATGGTGGTCGTGCAGGACCTGCCGAGCCTGATGTGGGCGGCCAACCTGGTCACCGAGTTCCACACCCATCAGTGGCTGGTGCAGAGCCCGGACACGGCCGACCGGCTGGTCTTCGACCTCGACCCGGGCGCACCGGCGACCGTCGTCGACTGCTGCGAGGTCGCCCTGTGGCTGCGGGAGCGGCTCGCGGCGGACGGGATCGAGGCGCTGGTGAAGACGGCCGGCTCCAAGGGGCTGCACCTGCTGGCGGCGGTGCGCGGGAGTTCGCCGGAGCAGACGTCCGAGTACGCCAAGGCGCTGGCGGTGGAGGCGGAGCGGGCGATGCCGCGGCTCGTGGTGCACCGGATGACGAAGAGCCTCAGGCCGGGGAAGGTGTTCGTCGACTGGAGCCAGAACGCGGCCCGCAAGACCACCGCGGCGCCCTACACCCTGCGCGCCCGCGCGGCCCCGCTGGTGTCCGCGCCGGTGACCTGGGAGGAGGTCGAGGAGTGCGACAGCCCCGGCCGGCTGGAGTTCCTGGCCGACGACATGGCGGCGCGACTGCGCGACCACGGCGATCTGCTGGCGCCGCTGCTGGACCCCGCCACGGCGGCTCCGCTGCCCTGAGCTACACCCTCCCCCAGGTGTTCCGGTCCCGTGCCATCGCGTGCAGCGCCTCCACGTCCGCCGGTTTCAGCACCCCGCCCGGGCGGGCCAGCGCTTCCAGCTCCGGGTCCTGCAGGATCCGTATCCCCCGCGGCTCGGCGGTGACGGTCAGCTGGGCCGGGCCGGCCAGTGCCAGGACCGGGCGGACCTCGGCGGTCAGGGCGTAGGAGGCGCGGTCGGCGACGGAGCGCAGCCGGCGCAGCAGCGGCTCGGCCGCGCGGCGGCCCACCGTGACCATGGGGCCGGCGACGAGCACCCGGGTCTTGTGGGCGTACAGGGCCTGGACGGCGAACAGGCCGCCGGGGCCGATCAGCAGGTGGTGGATGCGGTCGCCGCCGGGGAGCGGTACGGAGTGCAGGGTGTGCCAGCCGGCGCCCTCGAGCCGGTCCAGGGCCTCGCCGACGGTCTGCTCGGCGGCCAGGGCGCGCCGGCGCGGGTCGGGGCGCAGCCGGTGGGCGGGGCCGGGGGCGCGGTCGAGGTCGACGAGCAGGGCCTCGCCGGGACGGTTGGGCGCCAGGTCGTCGTCCGGGTGCAGGGTCAGCCGGGCGAGTTCGGCCGGGGTGGGGACCGGCGGCGGGCCGACGGTGACCGGGCCGGTCAGGAATGGTTTCAGGGCCGCGAGGACATCGTCCCGGCTGTCTTCGCCGAGCAGGTTGACCCGGGCCGTCTCACGGTCGTACCAGGCGACGCTGCTTCCGTCCGGCCGGCAGACGTACAGCCGTTCCCGGCCGTGCCGGAAGGCCGGCACCACGCGCAGTCCGCTCATGCGCCATCACCCCTCGTCCATGGGAACAGGCGGGGTGCTCCCGGGGCAAGACCGGTTACCTTGGATGCGGGCCCTGCGAGGGGCAGTTGGGGAGGCGCCGGTGCGGACCCGCGGAGAGCAGCCCGACGTGCCGGTGCCGGAGTGCCCGTGGAGCGAGATCGTGCCCGGTCTGTGGATGGGTGGGCACGAGTTCCGGGGCCGTGCGGGGCGGCTGGAGGTCGCCGTCGTGGGTGCCGAGTTCGATCTGGTGCAGTCGCTGCTGCGGCTGCCGGGGTACGGGCCGGATCCGGGTGTGGAGCACCATGTGTGGCCGATCCCGGACGGCCCGCTGGACGGGACGCAGCTCGCCGGGGTGATGCGCCTGGCGGGCGCGGTGAACGAGGCGCTGGACGCCGGCCGCCGGGTGCTGGTGCGCTGTTACCACGGGTACAACCGCTCGGGCCTGGTCATCGCGCACGCCCTGGTGCAGCGGGGGCGCTCGCCCGACGAGGCGATCCGGCTGATCCGCGACCGGCGCTCGGCGTGGGCGCTGCACAACGAGCTGTTCGTGGAGTATCTGCGGGCGGGCCTGTCCACGGTACGGCTGCTGGAGGAGCTGGCCGAGTAGCCTCTCTCCCGGCCGCCGACCGGCTGCCGCGGAAACCGGTCCCCCGGTTTCCGGCCGCGGTTTCCGGCCCGGGTCTCCGGCCCCGCCCCGGATACTGGGACATCGGACGCCCCCGGGCTCCGGCCGCGACCGGACGCCCGGGAGACGGACGCTCCCCGGTCTTCGGCCGCGGCGAATGCCCCGAAACGGGCACTCGCCGCGACCGAGCAAAACGGACTTCTCTCGGAATCTTGGAACACTTGCATACGAAACGACGAATTAAGGTGGACGGGCCCCGACCGATCCCGACGCCCCCAGGAGCACCGTGTCATCCCGCCGCCTGCAGCGCACCGCCCTCGCCGTGACCGCCGTCGCCCTGCTGTCGGCGACGGCGACGGCCTGCGGGGACACCGGCGCACTGCAGGGCGCGGGGTCCACCCCGACCGCGGTCAGCCCCGCCCGGCTCTGGCCGGACCTCAGGCCGGCGTCCAGTCCCGCCTACCCCTACGACGTGGCGACCAGGGCGATCGTCGAGGGGGTGCGGGTGCCCGGTGACGACATCCGCAGGGTCGACCCGGTGGACGTCGTGGAGGCGGAGATCAAGGCGCATCCCGACGACTACGCCGGCAAAGGCGCCTACGGCGGGACCCCGGACCGGATGAAGGAGTGCCGGGCGGGCGGGGACGAGGCGCGCTGCCCGCTGCTGAAGCCGTACTACCGCGATCTCACCGGGGACGGCAAGGCCGATCTGACGCTCGGCTTCCGGCTCTACCCGACGAACCAGACGGGGGTGCGGGTCTACACCGTGGAGAAGCACCGGCTCGTGCAGGTGCTGTCGGACAACGACGCGATCATCGGGGTGGAGCTGGCCGACCGGGCGCTGATCGAACGCTCCCCGGCCGACATCTCCGGCTACGAGTACCGCACCACGTGGGTGTGGGATCCCCATGAGCGCGCGATGACGTTCTCCCGCGACGAGTACCTGCACACCGACGGCCGCCGGCACGGCAAGAAGCCGGCGCCGTCGCCCTCCCCGTCGGTCAGCCCGTCCGCGAGCACGCGGTGAGACCGGGGCTGCCCCAGTGGGCCGGCACGCTCGCCGTGAAGGCCGCCGCGTTCATCACGGTGATGTGCTGTGCGCTGGCCGCGCTGCTCGGCGTCCTGGTGCACGTCTCGGTGACCAACCAGACCGTCGGCCAGGCCCGCGACCTCGCGCTGTCCCGGCTCGCGGACGCGACCGAGGCGTACGAGGCCGGGGACCGGCTGCTGCCGGGTGCCGGGGTCGACCCCGGGGGGCTGCCCGCGCCGCTGCGGTCCCTGGCGGCGGCCGGCGAGCGCGGCACGATGGTGTCGAGGCACCGGGGGCACCCGACGATGTGGGCGGCCGGTCCGGCGGCCGGGCACCGGGCCCTCGCCGTGGAGGTCGACTACTCCCAGCAGTCGGGCACCATCGCCGGGCTCGACAACGCGATCCTGTGGTCCTCCGTGCTCGCCATCGGGGCGACGGTGCTGGTCGGCGTGTTCGCGGTGACCCGGGTGACCCGGCGGCTGCACGGCACCGCGCGGGTGGCGCGGCGGATCAGCGCCGGGGACCTGGACGCCCGGGTGCACGACCCGCGTACGCGGGATGCCAGCCGCCCGCAGGACGAGGTGGCCGCGGTGGCGGCGGCCCTGGACACCATGGCGTCGTCGCTGCAGGGCAAGCTGCTGAGCGAGCAGCGGTTCACCGCGGACGTGGCGCACGAGCTGCGCACCCCGCTGACCGGGCTGCACGCGGCGGCCGAGCTGCTGCCGCCGGGCCGCCCGACCGAGCTGGTCCGGGACCGGGTGGCGGCGCTGCGCACGCTCACCGAGGACCTGCTGGAGATCTCCCGGCTGGACACCGGCCGGGAGCGGCTGGAGGCCGACACCGAGGGGCTGGGGGCGCTGGCCGGGCGGGTGGTCCGGGCGTCGGGCACGGACACCGAGGTGCGGATCGTGCGGGACCAGCGCGTGGAGACCGACCGGCGGCGGCTGGAGCGGGTGCTGGGCAACCTGGTGGCCAACGCGCACAAGCACGGCCACCCTCCGGTCGTGCTGACCGTGGACGGGCCCGTCGTGACCGTGCGGGATCACGGGGCCGGATATCCGGAGTACCTCGTGACCCACGGGCCGCAGCGCTTCCGCACGGAGGGCGGGTCCAAGGGCCACGGCCTCGGGCTGACCATCGCCCTGGGCCAGGCGGAGGTCCTGGGTGCCCGGCTCTGCTTCGGCAACGCGGCGGACGGGGGCGCGGTGGCGACACTGACGTTGCCCGCGGCCGAGGAGGAGTGAGGGGCGGGGGGTGCCCGGGGCAGGGGGTCGGGCCCGAAGGGGCTGACGCCGATGCCGGGAGTCCGGGTACGGGTGCCACGGGGCTGCCCTGTCCGGCTCCGCCGGTTTCGACGGAGCCGGCGCCCCCCCACTGTCCGGCTCCGCCGAAGCCGGCGCTCCGCAAGTCGGCGCTCCCCCGCCCGGCTCCGCCGGAGCCGGGGCTCGCCACGCGGGGGTGATGGGCTTGGGGCGCAAGACGTCACGTTTGGGTAGGTTCCGGGCATGACGAACGCCGGAACCACCGTGGCGGCGGCCCAGGCGCCCGCGCGTGCCGTACGCCTCCCCCGGCGCCGGGGCGTCGAACTCGCGCTGATCGTGCTGGCGGTGCTGCTGTCCGTGTACGGCTACTGCGCGGTGGGTCTGGCGCGCACCGGTACCGTCCCGCCGGGTGCCGTCGGCTACGGCGCCGGACTCGGGGTGCTCGCCCTGTTCGCGCACATCGCGGTCCGTGTCCGGGCGCCGTACGCCGATCCGCTGCCGCTGCCGATCGGCGTGCTGCTCAACGGGCTCGGGCTGGTGCTGATCTACCGGCTGGACCTGGAGACCCCGGGCGACCGGGCGGCCCCCACCCAGCTGGTGTGGTCGACGCTCGGGGTGGGACTGTTCATCGCTGTCGTCCTTGTGCTGCGCGACCACCGCATCCTCCAGCGGTACTCGTACGTGTGCGTGGTCGCGGCGCTGGCGCTCCTGCTGCTGCCGATCCTCTTCCCGGCGGTCAACGGCGCCCGCATCTGGATCCGCGTCGCCGGATTCTCCATCCAGCCGGGCGAGTTCGCGAAGGTGCTGCTGGCGGTGTTCTTCGCCGCCTATCTGGCCGACAACCGCAACGCCCTCGCGTACACCGGCCGCCGGGTGTGGCGGATGCAGTTCCCGACCGGGCGGGTGCTCGGCCCGATCGTGACGATCTGGCTGCTGAGCGTCGGCGTGCTCGTGCTGGAGCGCGATCTGGGGACCTCGCTGCTGTTCTTCGGCCTCTTCGTGGTGCTGCTGTACGTCGCCACCGGCCGTACCGGCTGGATCGCGGTCGGGCTGGTGCTGGCGGTCCTCGGCGCGGTCGCCGTCGGCCGTGTCGAGCCGCACGTGAACGGCCGGATCGAGGACTGGCTGCACCCGTTCGCCACCATCGAGGCCGGACTGGGGCCCAACCAGCTCTCCCAGTCGCTGTTCGCCTTCGCGGCCGGCGGCTTCCTCGGCACCGGGCTCGGGCTCGGGCACTCCATCCTCATCGGCTTCGCCGTGAAGTCGGACTTCATCCTGGCAACGGCGGGCGAGGAGCTGGGCCTTGCGGGGCTCGCGGCGATCATCCTGCTGTACGCCCTGCTCGTGGAGCGCGGCTACCGGGCGGGGCTGGCCCTGCGCGAGCCGTTCGGCCGGCTGCTCGCGGTGGGGCTGGCCTCCATCCTCGCGCTGCAGGTGTTCGTGATCGCGGGCGGGGTCACCGGGCTGATCCCGCTGACCGGCATGGCGATGCCGTTCCTCGCCCAGGGCGGCTCCTCCGTGGTCACCAACTGGGCGATCGTGGCCCTGCTGATCCGGGTGAGCGACTCGGCACGCAGCCAGTACGACGGGCAGGAGGCCCCGTGACCGACTACTCCGGCGGACGGCCGATGGCCCGGTACATCCGGCACGCCTGCGCGTTCTGCACCCTGCTGCTGGCGGCCCTGCTGGTCAACGCGGCCCGCGTGCAGCTGGTGCAGTCGCGCCGCTACGACGACAACCCGGCCAACCGGCGCCCCACGATCGCCCGTTACCAGCAGCCGCGCGGGGACATCCTGGTCGGCGGCGAGCCGGTCACCGGGTCCGTGGACACCGGGGAGCAGCTGCGCTACGAACGCACCTACCGGGACGGCCCGTTGTTCGCCCCGGTCACCGGCTTCGCCTCGCAGATGTACGGCACCACCTTCCTGGAGCACAGCCACGACGGGCTGCTCTCCGGCACCGATCCGATGCTGTCGCCGCTGCCCCTGTGGAACGACGTGACGCGCAAGCGGAGTCCGGGCGGGGACGTCGTGACGACCCTGAACCGCCGGGCGCAGGAGGCGGCGTACCGGGGTCTGGCCGGGCGCAAGGGCGCGGTCGCGGCGATCGAGCCGGCCACGGGCCGGGTGCTGGCCCTGGTGACCAGCCCGTCGTACGACCCCTCGGCGCTCTCCGGCAACGGCGAGGCGGTGTCGTCCGCGTGGGCGCGGCTCAACCACGATCCGGAGAAGCCGATGCTCAACCGGGCGGTGCGGCAGACGTATCCGCCGGGTTCGACGTTCAAGGTGGTCACCGCGGCGGCGGCGCTGGACGCCGGCGTGGTTCAGGATCCGGACGCGCGGACGGACTCGCCCGACCCGTACCGGCTGCCGGGCACCACGACCCGGCTCACCAACGAGGCAGACGGCTGCCGTGACGCCTCACTGCGGACGGCCTTCGAGTGGTCGTGCAACACGGTGTTCGCCAAGCTGGGCGTGGACGTGGGCGTCGCCGACATGACGGCCACGGCACGGGCGTTCGGGTTCAGCGACACCGGGCTGCGCATCCCGTTCTCCGTCTCGCCCAGCACCTTCGACAGCCACGTGGACAAGGCGCAGCTGGCGCTGTCCTCGATCGGGCAGTACAACACGCGGGCCACGCCGTTGCAGATGGCGATGGTGGCGGCGGCGGTGGCGGGTGACGGGCAGCTGCGGACGCCGTATCTGGTGGAGCGGACCACCCGCAAGGGCGGGGAGACGGTCGCGGGGGCCGGGCCGCGTCCGGTCCGACAGGTCATGCGGCTGTCGACGGCCGCCCGGCTGAAGGAGCTGATGACCGACGTGGTCGAGGAGGGCACCGGTACGCAGGCGGCCATCCCCGGCGCCATCGTCGGCGGCAAGACCGGCACCGCCCAGCACGGGGTCGGCAACACCGGTGTGCCGTACGCCTGGTTCGTCTCCTGGGCGCAGGCCGACGACGCCGTGGAGCCGGGGGTGGCGGTCGCGGTGGTGGTGGAGGACGCCTCGGCGGACCGCGGTGAGATCAGCGGCGGCGGGGACGCGGCACCGATCGCGAAGGACGTGATGCGGGCGGTTCTCGGCCTGTGAGAGGGGGCGCCGGCCGCGGGACGGGACGCGGCCGCGCGCCGAGGGCGTGGGACGGGGACGGCCGCGCCGCGGGACGGGACGCGGCCGCGCCGGGGGCGTGGGACGGGGACATCGGCCGCGCCGAGGGCGTACGGGCCGGTGGCACCGGTACGCCCTCGCACCCGCCGCGGTCGTCCGCGTGCGGCCGCGCGGCCGCACGCGGTCAGCCGATCGGCTCGACCATCTCCGAGCGGATCTTGACGGTCCTCCTGGCGAGCGCCTCCAGGTCCACGTCCGACGGGCTCTGCGCCACGGCGGCCGTGGTCACCTCGGCGATCGTGGCACCCGTGTTGCCGTCGGCCCAGGCGCACATGGGCAGGGTCACCTTGGTGCCGAGCTGGTCCTGGGTCAGCACCTGGCAGCTGATCGTGACGTCCAGGTCGAACTCCTTCGGCGGCACGGCGACCGTCGCGCTGCCGCTCCCGGCGGCGCCCTTCATCATGTTCCTGCGCGCCGCGTCGCTGTTCTTGAACCGGCCGTACATGCCCGACACCACCAGGGTGCCCTTCGTCCCGTCACCGCCCGCGGTGTAGGTGCCGACGACACCGTGGGTGTCCTTGGCGTCCCAGGCGCCGTCCGCCTCGGACTCGATCTTCCTGCCCTCGGACGCGGACATGTCCTGGCTCAGTCGGTACTGCCCGTCCAGCAGCGACTTGGGCAGGGTGAGCTTGTTCTCGGCCGCGGGGAAGCCGCTGTCGGCCAGGACGCCGATCAGGACGAGCGCCGCGACGGCCGCCGCGATCACACCGCCCACGATCCCGAGCACCAGACCGACCCGGCGCTTCTTCGGGGGCGGCGCCAGGGGCGGCGCACCCCAGGCGGGGTACGGCTGCTGGGGGTGGGCCTGCTGCGGGGGGTACGGCTGCTGGGGGTACGGCGCGCCGTACGGACCCGGGGCGGCCTGCGGGGGCTGCTGGCCGTACGGGGGCTGCGGAGGCTGCTGACCGTACGGAGGCTGGGGCTGATACGGATGCTGCGGCGGCTGTGGCGGCGGAGGCATGGACACGCCAGCACGCTACTGCACACGGGTGAACGGCCGGAAACCGCGCCCCGATTCACCCTTTCCCGCCCGCTACGGCCAGTCCCCTCTCCCTGCGCACGGCTCCCCGTCCCCGCGCCCGCTTCGACCGCCCTCTCGCATCTCGGCCACCCGTCCCCGCGCTCGCTTCGACCGCCCTCTCGTGTCTCGGCCACCCGTCCCCGCTCCGGCGCCGCGAAGCGTTCCGTGGATGCGGAGTCAACAAGTCCCGCGCGAGGGATTGACGACCTTGCTGACAGGCAGTCTCATAAGAGGCGGACGACGTACCCCCGGGTAACGAGGTGAGGGAGCCATGACGACCCTGACGGAAGCGGACGCGCTGGACGGCCTGCGCGACGCGCTCGGCCTGCTCAAGGACCGGGAGCAGGTGGCCGAACGGCTGCTGGTCTCCTCAGCCAAGCACTCCTTCGACCCGGACAGGGAGCTGGACTGGGACGCACCCTTCGAGGAGGGCAAGTGGTTCTGGCCGCCGGAGCTGGTGTCGCTGTACGGCACCCCGATGTGGAAGCGGATGAGCGAGGAACAGCGCATCCTGCTCTCCCAGCACGAGGCGGCCGCCCTGGCCTCGCTCGGCATCTGGTTCGAGATCATCCTGATGCAGCTGCTCGTCCGGCACATCTACGACAAGGCGGCGACGAGCGCGCACGTGCGGTACGCGCTCACCGAGATCGAGGACGAGTGCCGGCACTCGAAGATGTTCGCGCGGCTGATCTCGCGGGGCGGCACGCCCTGGTACCCGGTGAGCCGCGCCCACCTGAACCTCGGCCGCCTGTTCAAGACCGTCTCGACGACCCCCGGCTCCTTCACGGCCACGCTGCTCGGCGAGGAGATCCTGGACTGGATGCAGCGGCTGACGTTCCCCGACGAGCGGGTGCAGCCGCTGATCCGGGGCGTCACGCGCATCCACGTGGTCGAGGAGGCGCGCCACGTCCGGTACGCCCGTGAGGAGCTGCGGCGCCAGATGGTGACCGCCCCGAAGTGGTCCCAGGAGTTCACCCGGGTCACGTCCGGGGAGTTCGCGCGGGTGTTCTCGGTCGCCTTCGTGAACCCGGACGTGTACGCGAACGTGGGCCTCGACAAGCGGGAGGCCATGGCCCAGGTGAAGGCGAGCGCGCACCGCCGGGAGGTCATGCAGACGGGCGCGAAGAAGCTGACCGACTTCCTGGACGACATCGGGGTGCTGCGGGGCGTCGGACGGCGGCTGTGGAAGTCCTCGGGCCTGCTGGCCTGAGACGGAGGATCCACGGCGCCGGCGGACGGCGTGCAGCGGGGCGCCGGGCGCCGTGCAGGGTGGCCTCGGGCGCCGTACAGCGTGGCCTCGAACGGCGTGCAGCGGGGCGTCGGGCGCCATACAACGGGACGTCGGGCGCCGTACCGCGGGGCGTCGCAGGGCGGGCGGCCGCCCCGCTCCCGTGGCCGTACGGCGATTAGGCTGCCCGTCATGACCCCGGCCGCCACCCCCGCGTACCGCCGCCTGAGCGTCGAGGAACGCCGTAGCCAGCTCCTCACCGCCGCGCTGTCCCTCTTCGCGCACCGCGCCCCCGAGGACGTGTCGCTGGACGACGTGGCGGAGGCGGCCGGGGTCTCCCGTCCGCTGGTGTACCGCTACTTCCCCGGCGGCAAGCAGCAGCTGTACGAGGCCGCCCTCCGGTCCGCCGCCGAGGAGCTCCGGCAGTGCTTCGACGAACCCCGCGAGGGTCCGCTGCTGCCCCGGCTGTCCCACGCCCTCGACCGCTATCTGACCTTCGTGGACGAGCACGACACCGGCTTCAGCGCGCTGCTGCAGGGCGGCAGCGTGGTGGAGACGTCCCGGACGACCGCCATCGTGGACGGGGTGCGCCGGGCCGCCGCCGAGCACATCTACAGCCACCTCGGCGTTCCCGCACCGGGCCCGCGGCTGCGCATGACGGTCCGGACCTGGATCACGGCCGTGGAGGCGGCCTCGCTGATCTGGCTGGACGAGGACAAGCAGCCCCCGGTCGAGGAGCTGCGCGACTGGCTGGTGGAGCAGTTCGTCGCCGTCCTCACGGTCACCGCGGGACGGGACCCGCAGACGGCGGCCGTCGTCGGCGCGCTCGCCGGGGAAGGCTGAGACTGGAGCCGTGAAGAGCCAGGACATCCCCTTCGAGGACGGCCCCATGGACGGGCGCGTGCTGCCCGTACTGCTCGGCCCCACCGGACACCCCCCGAAGACGTACCGCATCCCCGTCCCGGACTCCGGAGGCGGGTCGCCCACCGTGCTGGTCTACCGCCGGGTGCCCCGGGGGCACAGCAAGCGGCTCGGACTGGTCCAGGGGTGGAAGTACCGGTACGACCCGGACGACACCTCCGGCGGCCGGCTCAGGTGGCCCTGGTCCAAGCCGGACGTCCCGCCGTTCGGCAAGCCGGATGACGCGAACGGGTGAAAGCGCTGCGCCGAACCGCGCACACGTCACACATAACGGGCACCTTCACGTCTGATTATCGGGTTGCCACGAGAGGCGGGGAGTCCGCTTCCGCCGCACCGGAGGTGATGACGTGTCAGGAAGGCTTCTCCGTCTGGCCTGTACCGCCGCGATGGCGGCCCAGGCCGTCCTCGCGCCGGTGCCGGCGGTGGCCGCACCGGCCTCGGAGCAGTCCGTCTCGCAGCTGCTGACGGACCTTCAGCAGCTGTACCGGAAGACCGAACAGGCCACCGAGACCTACAACGCCACCGCCGTCGGACTCGCCCGGCAGCGCGCCGAGGTGGCCCGGCTGGACGGCGAACTGGCCCGCGCCCGCCTCGCCCTGCGGGGCAGCCGGACCGACGCCGGCCGCCTGGCCCGCCAGCAGTACCAGAACAGCGGCGGCCTCGGCCCCTACCTCCGCCTGCTCCTCGCCCGCGACCCGCAGCACGCCCTGGAAGAGGGGCACGTCATCGGCGAGCTGACGCGCGAGCACGCCCGGACGGTGACCCGGCTGACCGCCGCGGAGAAGCGGGCGGACACCCTGGCCCGGTCGGCCCGCAAGGCGCTCGACACCCAGCTCACCCTCGCGGACCGGCAGCGGAAGCAACGCGACGACGTCCAGGCCAGGCTGGGGGACGTCGAACGCCTGCTGGCCTCCCTCACCCCGGCCCAGCTCGCCGCGGTGGCCCGGCTGGAGCAGCAGGGGGTGGACGAGGCCCAGCGGAAGCTCACCACCGCCGGCGCCCTGCCGACGGACCGCCCGGCCTCCGGCGAGGGCGACCGCGCCGTCCACTACGCCATGGACCAGCTCGGCAAGCCCTACCGGTGGGGGGCCCAGGGTCCCTCGGCGTACGACTGCTCGGGCCTGACCTCGCAGGCCTGGGAGCACGCGGGCACACCGATCCCCCGCACCAGCCAGGAGCAGTGGCGCCGGCTCGAGCACATCCCGCTGAAGGAGCTGCGCCCCGGTGACCTCGTCGTCTACTTCCCCGAGGCGACGCACGTGGCGATGTACGTCGGCGACGGCAAGGTCGTACAGGCGCCGAGGCCGGGCGAGCGGGTGAAGCTCTCGCCCCTGGCCTCCTATCCGGTCCTGGGCGCGGTGCGCCCGGACGAACCGCCGGGAGCACGGGGCACCGCGCGACCGGCCACGGACGGCCCCACGCCGGCGGCCCGCCCCCGCCCGGCCGCCGCTCAGGCCCCGGCGACCGGGGCCGGGTAGGCCTGCGTCCCGTCCGGCCCGGAGAGGCGGACCGGCGGCCCCGCACGGCCGCTGCCGCCGGTCGCCACCGGACCCACGGCGGCTCCCGCCACGACGGTCCCCGCACGCGGCGACCGATCGGCCCGGGCGGGGTACCCGTCCCTCTCCCCCCGGGGCGGGGCGTCGGTCAGTCCCGGAATCCGTTCTCGTGGAGGATCTCGTCGATACGCCTTCGATGGGCCTCTTCCCAGGCTTCGAGGGATCGGGCCGCCTCTTCGGCGAGCTTCGCCCGGGCCGCGAGGAGCACCTCGTCCCGGTGGGCGCCGGGAACGACCACGAGGCCCTCTTCGTCGGCCACCACGATGTCGCCGGGGTCCACCTTCACACCGCCGCACCGGACCGGGAGGTTCAGCCTGTCGACGGCCGCCTTGGTCCCGGGGACGGGGATCACCCCCCGGGCGAAGACGGGAAAGCCGATCTCGCGCGCCTCCGCGACATCGCGGATCACCCCGTCGAGCACGAATCCCGAGATGCCCCGACGCTGGGCGACGGCGCAGACGTTCCCCCCGGCGAGTGCGTAGTCGACATCACCCGACTCGACGACGATGACCGAACCCGGCTCCGCGCGGTAGATGGCGGCGTGCAGCATGAGGTTGTCGCCAGGGGGGCACCGCACGGTGAAGGCGGGGCCCGCCAGGCGCGGCATCGAGGACCACAGGGGGCGGATGCCGATGTCCATGACCTGCGCCCGGCCCAGGAGGTCGGCGAGGGTGGTGGGCGGGATGCTCGCGAATGCGCCGGCGTCGCTGATGTTCTCCTCCTTCGTCCCCCGTACGCGAGGAACAGCGGCTGACCTTGCCTCAGCGCCCGTGGCCGCCCTCTGGCCGGACGGTCGAAGCGCTCACAGGACAGCCTGCCGGGGCGGAAATCTTGACGTCAAGATGAAAGCGGGAGTCGTCGCTCTGGTGACGCCATGGAGGCGGCGGCGACCGGGAATGCGTCGGGCCACCCCCGGGCCGCATCCGGGCGTCCGGGGGTGGCCGACGCCGACTGTCGACGACAGCCCGACGGCGGGCCGGAGAACTGTCAGCGGACTGTCACGCCTCGGTGACCGACGCCAGGTAGGCGCCCGTCTTCTCCGGGTCGTAGAAGAAGTTCTCGAAGTCGCCCGGGTCGTTGAACGCGTTGGCGAAGCGGTCGGCGACCGGCTGCAGCTGGCCGGCCGCGCCGATCAGGTTGAGGACGTGCTCCGGCGGGGGCGCCAGCATCGCGTTCGTCCACTTGGTGACGTGCTGGGCGGTGGTCCAGTAGCGGTCGAAGGTGGCGCGCATCCACTCCTCGTCGAAGGGCTTGTCGTCCCGCTCCAGGATGGACGCGAGGTAGGCGGCCGCGCACTTGGCCGCGGAGTTGGAGCCCTGCCCGGTGATCGGGTCGTTGGCGACGACCACGTCGGCCACGCCGAGGACCAGACCGCCACCGGGCAGCCGGCCGACGGGGTTGCGGACGGTCGGCGCGTAACGGCCGGCCAGCGTGCCGCCGGCGTCCGTGAGTTCGACCTTCGTCGCCCGCGCGTACTCCCAGGGCGTGAACCTCTCCATGAGTTCCAGGGTCAGGGAGAGGTGCTCGGCCGGGTCCTTGATGCCCTTGAACGCGTCGAGCGGGCCGCCGGGTATGCCCTCCCAGAACAGGATGTCGGCCCGGCCGGAGGTGGTGAACGTCGGCATGATGAACAGCTCGCCGACCCCGGGGACCAGGTTGCAGCGGACCGCGTCGAACTCCGGGTGCTCCGGGCGCGGGCCGAGCCCGTGGACGTACGCCACGGCGAGGGCGCGCTGCGGCTCGGCGTACGGGGAGCGCTCCGGGTCCCGGGCGAACATCGACACCAGCTCGCCCTTGCCCGCCGCGACCAGGACGAGGTCGTAGGTGCGGGAGAAGTAGTCGAGGTCGCCGACCGCCGCGCCGTGGATGACCAGCTGGCCGCCGCGCTGGGCGAAGGTGTCCATCCAGCCGGCCATCTTCACGCGCTGGTCGACCGACTGCGCGTACCCGTCCAGCCTGCCCACCCAGTCGATCGCCCGCTGCGTGGGGCCCGGGTCGTGCGAGCCGGGGGCCGCGACCGAGACGCCGAGCCCCTCGATCTTCGGGGCCTGGGACTCCCAGAAGTTCAGCTGGAGATCGCGCTCGTGCTGCAGGGCGGTGTGGAACATGCACTGCGTCGACATGACCCGGCCGGAGCGGATCTCGTCCGCGGTCCGGTTCGACATCAGGGTGACCTCGTAACCGTGCGACTGCAGGCCGAGAGCGAGCTGGAGTCCGGACTGGCCGGCTCCGACGACGAGTATCTTCCGCATGCGGGTGGTTCTCCTACGGGTGGGGACTACTCGGGGGTTTCGTCCAGCGCGTGGGCCACCAGGCCCAGCAGGGTCTCGATGACCGAGATCCGCCGTCGCGCATCCATGATCATGACAGGGATGTGCGCGGGTATGGTCAGCGCCTCCCGTACGTCCTCCGGCTGGAACCGCTCGCTGCCGTCGAAGTGGTTCACCGCGACGACGTACGGCAGTCCGCAGCTCTCGAAGTAGTCCAGCGCCGGGAAGCAGTCCTTCAGGCGGCGGGTGTCGGCCAGCACCACGGCACCGATCGCGCCGCGCACCAGGTCGTCCCACATGAACCAGAACCGCTGCTGGCCCGGCGTGCCGAACAGGTAGAGCACCAGGTCGTCGTCGAGCGTGATGCGGCCGAAGTCCATCGCCACGGTGGTGGTGAGCTTCTCCGGCGTCGCCGTCAGGTCGTCGGTCTCCTGGCTGGCCTCGGTCATCAGCGCCTCGGTCTGCAGGGGCGTGATCTCCGAGACGGCGGTGACCAGGGTGGTCTTGCCGACACCGAAGCCGCCTGCCACCACGATCTTCGTGGCGATGGGGGCCCGGCTGCGGTCCGTCTGCCAGGACTTCAGGTCACCCTCGGGCTCGGTGTGTCCGACGGCGAGGGGGTTGCCTCCGGCGGAGGCGACGGCGTCAGAGACGACGGAGTCCACTCAGCACCCTTTCCAGCAGAGCGCGGTCCGGACGGCCGGTGCCATGACCGGTTCCGGTGCCGTACACACGGATCTTTCCCTGGTCCGCGAGGTCGCTCAGGAGCACGCGGACCACACCGAGCGGCATCTGCAGCAGCGCGGCGATCTCGGCCACCGTGCGCATACGGCGGCACAGTTCGACGATGGCCCGCATCTCCGGCATGATCCGGGTGGTGAGCGGGCTGTTCGTCAGTTCCTTGCGCTCCTCGCCGGCCTCCAGCGCGGCCACGAACGTCTCCACGAGGAGGACGTGGCCGAAGCGGGTGCGGCCGCCGGTGAGCGAGTAGGGGCGCACGCGGGCGGCCTTGCGGTCGCCGCCGCGGACGGGGAGCTTCGCGGTACCGCTCATCGCTCGCCCCCGGTCGGCCGGGTCTCGAGCGACTGCCTCAGTTCCGAGCGCAGTTCCGGGGTGAGGACGTGGCCGGCACGGCCCACGAACAGGGCCATGTGGTAGGCCACGACGCTCATGTCGCACTCGGCGGAACCGTGCACACCGAGCAGCGAACCGTCGCTGATCGACATCACGAACAGGCTGCCTTCCTCCATCGCGACCATCGTGTGTTTGACCGCGCCGGAGTCCATCAGCTTCGCGGCGCCGACGGTGAGGCTGCCGATGCCGGAGACGATGGTGGCGAGGTCGGCGGCGGAGCCGCGAGGTCCGCCGCGCTGGGCTCCGCGGGCCTGGCGGGCCTCCTCCGTGTGCCCCGGGTCGGAAGAGAGCAGGAGCAGACCGTCGGAGGAGACCACGGCGACGGACTGGATGCCGGGTACTTCTTCGACCAGGTTGGTCAGCAGCCAGTGCAGGTTGCGGGCTTCACTGCTCAGTCCGTAGGTACTGGGCGCGGTCAACTGCTTGCCTCCTCGGCTGTGCCCCCCGTGGTTTCTTCGGCGTGTGCATAGCCGGCGGGCCGCTGGTGGCCGGCCGTCTGTTCGGAGATCTCCGCCTCCACGTCGCGGTAGCCGGCCTGCGCGCCCTGGCGGAAGCCGCCGAGCCTGCGGCGCAGGGCCTCGGCGTCGACGCTGGTGCTGCGCTGGCGCGGCGGGGCGGAGGGTGTGGTGATCTTGGGTGTGCGCTTGGGGAGGCCCTTGCTGGTGACCGGGTCCTCCGGGGCCGCCTCGGCCGCGCCCTGGGCGGGGTCGCCGTTCCGCGTGGCACCGCCCGTGCGGCTCTCGTCGCCGGGTGCGGCCGGCCGCTGTGCGGCGGGTGCGCCGGGGGCGGCCGCCGGCCCGGGCGGCATGGTCCGCGCGGGCTCCTGCGACAGTTCGGGGAGCAGCAGCTCCATCGTCGTCTCGGCGGCCGTCTCCGCCGGGGCCTTCGGGGGGCTGCTCCGGTGCGCGGTGCCCGGTTCGCCCTGTTCGTGGAGCGCGTGCTCCGCCGGGCCGCCGAAGGCGTCCAGGCCGTCCTGCGCCGGACCGCCGGCGGCGCGCTCGTGACGCTCCTCGAACCGACCGCGCGGGGCGTCGTCGTGACGCGCCGCGCCCCGACCGGCCACGGCGCCGCCGTCATGCTCCGCGGCCCGGCCTCCCGCGGCGTCTTCCCGGCTCTGCGCGGTCGGGCCGCTGACGGCGTCCTCGTGGCTCTCCGCGGTCGGGCCGGCCGCCGCGCCGTCACGGCTCCCGGCGATCCCGCCGTTGGGGGCGTCGTCCCGGCTCGCCCCGGCCGGGCCGCCGGAGGCGTCGCGTACCGCCCTTTCCGCGAGGGCGACCAGGACGTCGCCCTCCATGTCGCGGCCGCGCAGGACGTTGGAGTTGGCCTCGGCGTCGGCGCCTGGGAGGGAGAAGGTGCCCGTGCCGCCGGGGACGGTGGTCCGGGGCGGGAGCGCGGCCGGCGGGGCCTCGGCGAACAGGGTGGGGGGCAGCACCACGACCGCGGCGATCCCGCCCTGCTTCTGCTCGCGCAGCTGGACCCGCACGCCGTACCGGTGGGCGAGCCGGGCGACGACGTAGAGGCCCAGCCCGAGGCCGTCCTCGCCCTCCTGGTCGTAGGGGGATGCCGGGTCGAACTCGGCGAGGCGGGAGTTGAGGCGGTTGAGGCGCTCCCCGGCCATGCCGATGCCCTCGTCCTGGACGGAGAGCATGACCTCGCCGGACTCCAGGAGCCAGCCGGAGACCTCGACGGGCACGTCCGGCGGGGAGAACGAGGTGGCGTTCTCCATGAGTTCGGCCAGGAGGTGGGAGAGGTCGTCGGCGGCGAAGCCCGCGACGTGGGCGTGCGGGGGCAGGGCGGCGATGCGGACGCGTTCGTACCGTTCGATCTCGCTGACCGCGGCGCGGACGACGTCGACCAGGGGCACCGGGCCGTGGTGCTGCTGGACGTGCTCGGTACCGGCGAGGACCAGCAGGTTCTCGCTGTGCCGGCGCATGACGGTGGCGAAGTGGTCCAGCTTGAAGAGCGTGGCGAGACGGTCGGGGTCCTGCTCGCGCTCCTCCAGGCCCTCGATGACCCCGAGCTGGCGCTCGACCAGGCCCAGGGTGCGCAGGGCCAGGTTGACGAAGGTGGAGCCGATGCTGGTGCGCAGCATCTCCAGCTGGGCGGCGGACTCGGCGAGTTCGGCGCGCAGTTCCTCGCGGGCGTCGGCCATCTTCTGCCGCTGGCCGACCAGGTGCTTGCGGTCGGTCTCCAGGGTGCCCACGCGCTCGTACAGGGCCAGCGCGTGCGCGTGCAGCGCGTTGACCGAGCGGACCACCTGGGCGAACTCGTCGTTGCGGCCGGTGAAGGCGATGGGTTCCTGGGCCGCGGGGTCCTCGGCCTCCGCGAGCCGCGCCGAACCGCGGCGCAGCACCGACAGCGGGCGGGTGAGGGTGCGGGCCATGCCGGTCGCGATGCCGATCGTCAGCAGCAGCAGGGCGCCCAGGGCGGCGAGGTGGATCTCCAGGGCGGTGACGTCGTCGTCGCGGAGCTTTTCGAGGTCCTTGGTGCGGTGGTCGTACAGCGCGGACTCCGCGCCCCGCATCAGGTCGACGCGGGCGGACAGGGCGGCGTCCAGCTTCTTGGTGCTGGTGGCCAGCTCGTCGTCGGCCAGGGTCGGCTGGTCGGTGAGTTTGGCGAGGTACTTCTCGGCGGAGTTGACCTCGGGGCCGGTGACCGTGGAGCCGTAGGAGGCGACGGCCGCCTCGGGGGCGCTCTCGCGGAAGTCGGCGAGGGCCGAGTCGGCGCGCAGCCGGGCCTGCTGGGCCGCGGCGGTCAGGGCGTCGCGCTGCTTTTTGTCCGCCTCGGTCGAGGTGGCGGTCGTGGTGGGCAGGCCGGTGGTGGGGCTGATCACCGTCTGGGTCCTCGACGGGACGTTCAGCGCGGCCAGCAGCAGGCCGCGGGCGGCGGCGGACTGCTGGACGGCGGCGTCCAGCTCGACGAGCGCGTGGGCGCCGGAGCCGGCCCGCGGGGGCATCTGCTCGGCCAGTTGCGCGGCGATGCGGTGCAGGTCGGTGATGGTGCGCGAGTAGGCCTGGTGGGCCTGGAGGGCGGTGCTCTTGCCGGTGAGCGCGGCCCGGCGGACGGCGGCGATGCCGTCGAGGTCGGCACGCAGGCTCGCGGGGGTGTCGCTGTTCGCGCGCAGGTCCTCGACCTGCCGGTCCACGCGGGCGCTGCGGTCCTCCGAGGGCGCCTTGGCCTTGGCGCGGCCGGCCGCGATGTAGGAGGTGACCTCGTCGCGCTCGTCGGCGAGCGCGTGGGCGAGGGAGAGCGCGTCCTGGGTGCGGGTGGCCAGCGTCACCAGTCCCTGGGAGTCGCCGACGTCCTGGGAGGCCGTGAGTACGGCGGGCGCCCCGGCCGCCGCGACGGCGGCGGCCACCACGGCGACGGCGACGATCAGCCGAGTGCGCACATGGGTGGGACGGCCGGTGCCCACGGAAGTCTGCTGGGCGGTCCCTGCGGGGGCCGTCTGCCTGCCTGTGCGCCGAGGCCGCTTTTTCTGCACCGGTGCTCGCATTCCTGAACTCGTGTACCCAAGGGCCCGGGTGGCGCCCCGTCATTTCGGAGCCAAGTGGTCCATGCACCCGCTTCGTACGGTTCCCGACCCTCCCAGCGCCGGTGGGCAGTGGTCGCGCATCACCTGACCCGCCACCCGAAGGAGTGAACATCGGAGGGGAGTTGGCGGGCAAGTTCCACCGGCGCATGCGGCGGCCTTGCGCGGCGGGCCGGTTGGACGCGCGGCGGCCAGCTTTGGCAGTATTCGCCACCACGCCTTCCCGGAGCATCTCAATCCCTCTCAAACCAGGCGCCTGACCTGCGAGGTCGTGCTGATTCCACGGTGCTTGCCACCCTTTGGCGAAGGGTGTGAAGGCCTGGTGCAGACTGGCCGGATGCGAACTGATCTCGTCTCGGAACCCGGCACCGCCGCCCGCCCCAACGAGGACTTCGCGAGCGTCGGACTACCCGCCTCCGGACAGGGAGGTTGCGTGGTCGTCCTGGACGGGGTCACCCCGCCGGGCGGGGCGACGGGCTGTCTCCACTCCGTTCCCTGGTTCACCGCGCGACTGGGCGGGGCGCTGACCGAACTGACCGTTTCCGGGCGAGATCTGACGCTGCCGGAGGTGCTCGCGCGGGCGATCCGCCGGACCGCCGAGGCCCACGCCGGCACCTGTGACCTTTCTCACCCGCGCACCCCGCAGGCGACCGTGGTCCTGACCCGCTGGTCCGCCGACACGGTGGAGTACCTGGTGCTGTCCGATTCGGCCTTGCTGCTGCAGGGGCCCGACGGCGCGGTCACCGCGGTGCTGGACGACCGGCTCGACCGGCTGCCCCCGTCCGCGCTGGCCGACGGCGCTCTGGTGGACGCCACGCTGCGCAACAGGGAGGGCGGCTTCTTCACCGCCGCCGCCGACCCCCTGGTGGCGGCCCGCGCGGTCACCGGCACCCTGCCCCGACGCGAGGTCCGCGCGCTGGCCGCGCTGACGGACGGGGCGACCCGCTGGACGGAGAAGTTCCACCAGGGCGACTGGACGGCCCTCTTCGACGTGATCGTCAAGGCCGGCGCCCGCTCGGTGGTCGAGCGGGTACGGGAGCTCGAGGCGGCCGACCGGGAGGACCGGGCGTTCCTGGGGCGCAGCAAGACGCACGACGACGCGACGGTGGCGTACGTGGAGCTGTGAGCGGCGTTCGCGGAGCTTGCGGGGCCTCGCGGCCCCAGGCCGGACGGGGTGGCCCCGGTAGCGGGACTACCGCTCCATGACGCCGTTCAACTCGTGCAGCAGCCGGGCGAGTTCCGAGACCTCGTGGCGGTCCCAGTGGGCGAGCTGGCTGACGTAGCGAGCGCGGCGGGCCTCGCGGACCTTGCCGACCCGGCCGCGCCCCACGTCGGTGAGGGTGACGAGCCAGGCCCGGCCGTCGGCGGGGTCGGGCTGGCGGGCGATCAGCCCCAGGTCCTCCAGGGCGCGCAGCTGGCGGGACATGGTGGCCTTGCCGACGCCGATGTAGGCGGCGAGTTCGGTGGCCCGCTGGCCGCCCAGCTCGTCCAGCCGGATGAGCAGTCCGTACGCCGAGGACTCCAGGTCCGGATGGACCTCGCGGGCCATCTCGCCCTGGTTGGCCCGGGCGCGCCGGAGCAGCACGGTCAGCTCGCGCTCCAGCGCCAGGAACTCCTGGTCTGCACCACTGGGCGTCACCTGGCCGGTGACGCGATGCGCGTCGCCGTTCGCGTCCTCGTGCACGTCACTACCTCTGATCGGTTTCGCGGTCCTGAAAGTTTCCGTCATTCACCCTCATCGCCCCAGCTCCGTCAGTATTTCGCAGGCGTAGACCAACGGCGGACTCCGGACCCTCTTCCCACCCCGTATCTACGTGCGTAGCTTCTTCAGCAGGCAAGCAATGGCATGCACACGCCAGTGGTGCGGTCCCCCACGCACCGGCCACCGCCATGGTTCCCCCACCCCTCTCCCCCGGAGGCACGTCATGCCCGTGCACAGACCCGGCCCCGTCCGCCCGCGCCCCCTCGCCGCCCTCCTCACCACGCTGCTCGCGGCGCTGACCCTCTCGCTGCCCCTGACCGTCGCCCAGGCCGCGACCGCGCCCGCCCGCGGCTCCGCCCACATGGGCATCGGCGTCCTCGCGCACGACGGCCGCAGCGGCACGCCCAGCTCGGCCGACGTCACCCAGACGGAGGGCGTGGACGTCTCCGCGTACCAGGGCAACGTCGCCTGGTCGACCCTGTGGAACAGCGGGGTGCGCTGGGCGTACACGAAGGCCACCGAAGGCACGTACTACACGAACCCGTACTTCGCCCAGCAGTACAACGGCTCCTACAACGTGGGCATGATCCGCGGCGCCTACCACTTCGCGACCCCGGACACCACCAGCGGCGCCACCCAGGCCAACTACTTCGTCGACCACGGCGGCGGCTGGTCCCGGGACGGCCGGACCCTGCCCGGCGTCCTCGACATCGAGTGGAACCCCTACGGCGCCGCCTGCTACGGCAAGACCGCGAGCCAGATGACCAGCTGGATCGCCGACTTCGTCAACACCTACCGGGCCCGCACCGGCAGGTACCCGGTGATCTACACCGCCACCAGCTGGTGGTCCCAGTGCACCGGGAACTACGGCGGCTTCGCCGCTGACGACCCGCTGTGGATCGCCCGGTACGCCGCCGACCCGGGCACGCTGCCGGCCGGCTGGGCGTACTACACGATGTGGCAGTACACCTCCTCCGGCCCGACCGTCGGCGACCACGACGTGTTCAACGGAGCCCTGGACCGGGTGCAGGCCCTGGCCAACGGCTGACGTCGGACGACCCCGTGGCCCCTGCCGCACCCGGCAGGGGCCACGGCCGGGAAGAGCCCGGCCACCGACCCACCTGCGACACCGATGCCGACCAGCCGACGCCGCACCGACCGCGCGACACCGGCACCGTGCGCCTCGCACCGGCACCGCCCGCGTGGCACCGGCACCGTGCGCCGCACACCAGCCCCGACCGCCCGACACCGGTGCCGGCCACGCGGCCTGACCGCACCCGGAAAGGCCGCACCCGTCCCCCTCTTTCGTCGCCGGATTCTGCGTTGGTGCTCCGCGCCGCCCGGGATCTTGCCGGTCAGGGACAGCCTGCCGAGTCAGAGGGCGAGATGAGCGGCTGGGATCCCTGGGCGCGGCACGGGGCGCAATGCGTGGGCACGGCCCCGGCGCCGGCGCCGGGGCGGCGCATGGCGAAGGCCCGGGTCTCCCTCTCGGGAGGCCCGGGCCCTCACTCATCCGGCGGCGTCCGTCACGCCGCCACCGGAACCTCCGGCGTCGCGCCGTTCACGGCGGGCGCGAGCGCCAGCTCCAGGACCTGACGGACGTCGGTCACGGCGTGGACGTCGAGCTTGTCCAGCACCTCGGCCGGGACGTCGTCCAGGTCCGGCTCGTTGCGCTTGGGGATGATCACGGTGGTCACCCCGGCGCGGTGGGCGGCGAGCAGCTTCTGCTTCACGCCGCCGATGGGCAGCACCCGGCCGGTCAGCGAGACCTCGCCGGTCATGGCCACGTCCGTGCGGACCAGGCGGCCGGAGAGCAGGGACGCGAGAGCCGCCGTCATCGTGATGCCGGCGCTCGGACCGTCCTTGGGGACCGCGCCCGCCGGGAAGTGGATGTGCACGCCCCGGTCCTTCAGGTCGCCCACGGGCAGCTCCAGCTCGGCGCCGTGGCTGCGCAGGAAGCTCAGCGCGATCTGCGCCGACTCCTTCATCACGTCACCCAGCTGACCGGTCAGGGTCAGGCCCGCCGCGCCGGTCTCCGGGTCGGCGAGGGACGCCTCGACGAAGAGCACGTCGCCACCGGCGCCGGTGACCGCGAGGCCGGTCGCCACACCGGGCACGGCCGTCCGGCGCTCGGCCGGGTCCTGGGCGGACTCGGGCACGTGGTGCGGGCGCCCGATCAGGCCACGCAGGTCCTCGTCCCGGACGGTGAACGGCAGCGTCCGCTCGCCGAGTTCGTGCTGCGCGGCGATCTTGCGCAGCAGTCGTGCGACGGACCGCTCCAGGGTGCGCACACCCGCCTCGCGCGTGTACTCGCCGGCGAGCTTGCGCAGCGCCCTCTCGTCGATCGTGACCTCGTCCGCGGCCAGTCCGGACCGCTCCAGCTGACGCGGGAGCAGGTGGTCCCGGGCGATGACGACCTTCTCGTCCTCGGTGTAGCCGTCCAGGCGGACGATCTCCATACGGTCGGCGAGCGCCTCCGGGATGGCCTCCAGGACGTTGGCGGTGGCGAGGAAGACGACGTCCGACAGGTCGAGTTCGACCTCCAGGTAGTGGTCCCGGAAGGTGTGGTTCTGCGCCGGGTCGAGGACCTCCAGCAGGGCCGCGGCCGGGTCGCCCCGGAAGTCGGAGCCCACCTTGTCGATCTCGTCGAGGAGCACGACCGGGTTCATGGACCCGGCCTCCTTGATCGCGCGCACGATGCGGCCGGGCAGGGCACCGACGTACGTACGGCGGTGGCCGCGGATCTCGGCCTCGTCGCGGACGCCGCCGAGCGCGACCCGGACGAACTTGCGGCCCATGGCGTGGGCGACGGACTCGCCGAGCGAGGTCTTGCCGACACCGGGCGGGCCGACGAGCGCCAGCACGGCCCCGCCGCGCCGCCCGCCGATGACGCCCAGGCCCCGGTCGCCGCGCCGCTTGCGCACCGCCAGGTACTCGACGATGCGCTCCTTCACGTCCTGCAGGCCCGCGTGCTCGGCGTCCAGGACGGCCTTGGCGCCCTGGATGTCGTAGGCGGAGGCGCCGTCATCGGTTCGCTCGTTCCACGGCAGCTCCAGGACGGTGTCCAGCCAGGTGCGGATCCACGAGCCCTCGGGCGACTGGTCGGAGGCGCGCTCCAGCTTGTCGACCTCCTTCAGGGCGGCCTCGCGGACCTTCTCGGGCAGGTCGGCGGCCTCCACCCGGGCCCGGTAGTCGTCGGACTCCTCGCCCTCCTGCTCGCCGTTCAGTTCGCGCAGTTCCTTGCGGACCGCCTCGAGCTGGCGGCGCAGCAGGAACTCCCGCTGCTGCTTGTCGACGCCCTCCTGGACGTCCTTGGCGATGGTCTCGGCCACGTCCTGCTCGGCGAGGTGGTCGCGCAGCTGCTGGGTGGCGAGCCTGAGCCCACCGGGTCGGCGGTCTCGAGGAGTGCGACCTTCTGCTCGGTGGTGAGGAACGGCGAGTAGCCGGAGTTGTCGGCGAGGGCGGAGACGTCCTCGATGGCCTGGACGCGGTCGACGACCTGCCAGGCGCCGCGCTTCTTCAGCCAGGCGGTGGCGAGGGCCTTGTACTCCTTGAGGAGTTCCGCGGCCTGGCCCGGCAGCGGGTCGGGCACGCTCTCCTCGACCCGGGCACCCTCGACCCAGAGCGCGGCACCGGGGCCGGTGGTGCCGGCGCCGATGCGCACCCGGCTCCGGCCGCGGATCAGGGCACCCGGATCGCCGTCGGCCAGCCGGCCGACCTGCTCGACCGTGCCCAGCACACCGGTCTTCGCGTAGGTCCCGTCGATGCGCGGGACCAGCAGCACCCTGGGCTTCCCGGGCTCCGACCGGGCGGCGGCCTGCGCGGCCTCCACCGCGGCCCGCACCTCGGCGTCGCTCAGGTCCAGCGGAACCACCATCCCGGGCAGCACGACCTCGTCGTCGAGCGGCAGCACGGGCAGGACGAGCGTGAACGCCGTGGACTCAGCAGCCATGATCTCCCCTTAGGCAGTCAACTTGAGCTATGTCGGCTCAATGCACGGGGAGTCGCCGATGTTCCTGAATCGGTGTTCGCTGTGGGCGATCAGTGGAAGGCGTCGGCGTCCGCCCAGGTCACGGGGGTGCCGTCGGAACCGGTGACCTCTGGGACGTGCCGTCGGCACCGGTGATCCCTAGGACGTGCCGTCGGAACCGGTGATCCCTAGGACGTGCCGTCGGAACCGGTGATCCCTACGACGGGAAGCGAGAGGTCACCGGCAAGCAGGAGGTCACCGGGAAGCGGGAGCTCACCGGGACGACGGGGCGATCGCCGCGGCGGTGCGCCGCCGGGGCCGGACCAGCGGCCAGCAGGCGACGCCGGTCGCGAGGGCGATGAGGTGGCCCCAGTTGGTCATGGGGTCCGCGAAGGCGATCAGGTCGTCCACGAGCGCGCCGCCCACCAGCACGAGCAGGGGCCAGCGCAGCCACGGCCGGAGCAGACCGGCCAGCGCGCCGACGCTGGCCGCGACGCCGAAGCTGATGCCGTAGTCGAGGCGGTGCAGCGAGGTCGGCGGAAGGTGCCCGAACAGCACCGCCAGGCCCACCGGGACCTCGGTGGCGAGCGTGGCCACCACGTGCCCGGCGAGGAACGCGCCCATCGCGCGCACCCCGCCCGCCCGCCGTTCCAGGGCGGTGAGCACGACCACGAAGGCCAGCGCGTACGGCGAGAGGAGCCCGCCCGCGATCCACACCGCGCTCGCCAGCAGCACCGAGACGGGGGCGCGCAGCAGATGGGCCACGTCCGTGCTGGAGCCCTCGTGGAGGGAGTGCACGAGGGCGGGGCCGGCCAGCGTGGTGACGACGGAGGTGACGGCCAGGACGGCCACGTAGGCGAAGGTGAACGGGGTGCCCGCGGGCGTGGGCAGCAGGTGCCACCAGCGCGGGGCCCGGACGGCCGGGGGCGCTCCGACGGGTGCCGGGGCCGGCGCCGTCGCACCGCGCTGGCGCGGCATCCCGTCCAGCAGTCCGGCGACGCCGGGAGCCGGGAGGGCCGCTGCGCCGTCGACGCCGGGAAGGGGGAAGACGGTGGCGCCGTCGGCGCCGCGAAGCGGGAGAGCCGCGGCGCCGTCGGCACCGGGACATGCGAAGACGGTGGTGCCGTCGGCGCCCGGAGGCCGGAAGGCGGCGGTGCCGTCGGAAAGGGCGGTGCCCGGCGAGGGCCGGGACGCGGCCGTCTCGGGGCCCGTCGCGAACCGTTCCACGGTGAGGCGCTCCTTCCGTCGCGCCCCACCCTTGGCGTTCACAGGTCCGGTGTCTATGACCGACGCCACGCGCGAGCGGATTCACAGCAACCTCTCAGGCTCCGGCCGCGTCCGGACCCCGTCACCCCGGGCTCCGGGAGGCCGCCGGACCGGGCGGCCGGGCCCGTGCGGCCGGTCCGTCATCCGTAATTCCCGTGAACGCAGGGCCCCGTTCAAGCAGGATGGCCCCATGACTGCCGTGGACGACATGACTGCCGTGGACGATTCACCCGTGGTCCTGGACCGGCGCGACGGCCCGTACGGCGAAGTGGTGCTGCGCCGGCACGGCTCGCTGCTGCAGATCATCGCCAACGGCTGTTTCCTGATGGACACCTCCGACGGCCGCTCGGAGCGGCTCCTGGTCGACGCCGCGTACGCCGCCCTGGACGGGCGCCCGGCGCCGGACGTGCTGATCGGAGGGCTGGGGGTGGGCTTCTCACTCGCACACGCGGCCGCCGACGCCCGCTGGGGACGGATCGTCGTCGTGGAGCGGGAGCCCGCCGTCATCGACTGGCACCGCCGTGGCCCGTTGTCCGGGCTGTCCGCGGACGCCCTCGCCGATCCGCGCTGCGAGATCGTGGAGTCCGACCTGGTGACCTACGTCAATGAGACATCGGACACGTTCGACGCGTTGTGCCTCGACATCGACAACGGGCCGGGCTGGACCGTCACGGAGGGCAACGACGACCTCTACGGGACGGCCGGACTCACCGCGTGCGCAAGGATGTTGACACCCGGCGGGGTGATCGCGGTGTGGTCGGCGAGACCCTCTCCGGAATTTGAAGGAACCTTGCGGAATGCCGGGTTCCGACAGGTGCGTACCGAAGAGGTGCCGGTTGCCCGGGGCGTTCCGGACGCCGTGCACCTCGGCGTCCGACCTGGATAGCGACAGCGCGGTGAGTCCCCGTAATGTGCTGCACTGACGCGGATCATTCAAGCGTCAATCGCAGACATGGGATCACCCCACGGGTTCCGGAAAGCAACAACAGGGGCGGGCGATGGAGCAGACACACACCTCCCAGAGCGGCGCGACGACGACCCCGGGCGCACAGCGCCGGGTGCTGGTCGTCGAGGACGACCCCACGATCGTCGACGCCATCGCGGCCCGGCTGCGCGCCGAGGGATTTCTGGTGCAGACCGCGGCCGACGGTCCGGCCGCGGTCGACACGGCCGAGGCCTGGCAGCCCGACCTGCTGATCCTCGACATCATGCTGCCCGGCTTCGACGGGCTCGAGGTCTGCCGGCGGGTACAGGCGCAGCGGCCGGTGCCGGTGCTGATGCTCACCGCGCGGGACGACGAGACCGACATGCTGGTCGGGCTCGGGGTCGGTGCCGACGACTACATGACCAAGCCGTTCTCGATGCGGGAGCTGGCGGCACGCGTGCACGTGCTGCTGCGGCGGGTGGAACGGGCGGCCGTCGCCGCCTCCACGCCCCGCTCCGGCATCCTGCGCCTCGGTGAGCTGGAGATCGACCACGCGCAGCGCCGGGTGCGAGTGAAGTCCGAGGACGTCCACCTGACGCCCACCGAGTTCGACCTGCTGGTGTGCCTGGCGAACACCCCGCGCGCGGTGCTCTCCCGGGAGCAGCTGCTGGCCGAGGTGTGGGACTGGGCGGACGCCTCCGGGACCCGTACGGTCGACAGCCACATCAAGGCGCTGCGGCGGAAGATCGGCGCCGAGCGGATCCGCACGGTGCACGGTGTGGGCTACGCACTGGAGACGCCGACACCGTGAGCGCCGACGGGCGCCAGGCCGCACGGAGGAGCCCCGGGGACGAGCCCTGGGGCGGCGTACGCCCGTTCTCGATCAAGACCAAGCTGGGCGCGCTGGTCGTCATCGCGGTGCTGATCACGACGGGACTGTCGATCGTCGCGGTGCACACCAAGACGGAGCTGCGCTTCATCACGGTCTTCTCGATGATCGCCACCCTGCTGATCACGCAGTTCGTGGCGCACTCGCTCACCATGCCGCTGGACGAGATGAACACGGTCGCCCGGTCCATCTCCCAGGGCGACTACACGCGCCGCGTGCAGGACAACCGGCGGGACGAGCTCGGCGACCTCGCCGAGACGATCAACGTCATGGCCGACGAGCTGGAGGCCCAGGACCGCCAGCGCAAGGAGCTGGTGGCGAACGTCTCCCATGAGCTGCGCACGCCCATCGCCGGGCTGCGCGCGGTGCTGGAGAACATCGTCGACGGGGTCACCGAGGCCGACCCGGAGACCATGCGCACGGCCCTGAAGCAGACCGAGCGGCTCGGCCGGCTGGTGGAGACGCTGCTGGACCTGTCCCGGCTGGACAACGGCGTCGTCCCGCTGAAGATGCTGCGTTTCGAGGTGTGGCCGTATCTGTCGGGCGTACTGAAGGAGGCCAACATGGTCGCCTCCGCGCGCGCGGGCATCGCCTCCGGCTCGGGCAGCCACACCCGCACCGACGTGCATCTGCACCTCGACGTCTCCCCGCCGGAGCTGACCGCGCACGCCGACCCCGAGCGCATCCACCAGGTCGTCGCCAACCTGATCGACAACGCGGTCAAGCACAGCCCGCCGCACGGCCGGGTGACGCTGAAGGCGCGGCGCGGACCGCAGCCCGAGTCGCTGCAGCTGGAGGTGCAGGACGAGGGGCCCGGCATCCCCAGGTCGGAGTGGCACCGCGTGTTCGAGCGGTTCAACCGCGGCTCGGTGACCCGGCCGCACGGACCGGGCAGCGACGGCGGCACCGGCCTCGGCCTCGCGATCGCCCGGTGGGCGGTGGATCTGCACGGCGGCCGGATCGGTGTGGCCGAATCCGAGCGGGGCTGCCGGATCATCGTCACCCTTCCGGGAGCGTCCCCAGCTTCAAGTTGACGTAAAGTTCGAACCGGAAGCACAAGATCCACGACGATCGCCGCCGTTCCCGTGCAGCTGGACACGTGTGATCGGGAACAGGCCCGCGCCACCCGTCGAACGAAGACGCGCAGGGCCGGTGCCGGTGCACCCTCCCATATGCGGAACCACGCTTGTTTCCCGCCAGATCAAGCCCTGAAACAAGATTTCCGATGTGACTTACGCGACGATGAACGGACCCGACCTGACCTTCGCGGTCTTGGAGGCGTAGCCTTGATTCCCGCTGTCCATCACCTTGTGAAGCGGAAGAGGGCGGTTGCCGCCGTGTCGCCACAGTCCCCCAGTAACCCGAGCGTCTCCACCGAGGACCAAGCCACCGGGAAGAACCCCGCTGCGGCGTTCGGTCCGAACGAGTGGCTCGTCGACGAGATCTATCAGCAGTACCTCCAGGACCCGAATTCGGTAGACCGCGCCTGGTGGGACTTCTTCGCCGATTACAAGCCGGGTGCTCCTGCCACCCCGGCTCCGGCGGGACCTGCGGCCGCGGGGGCCGCAGAGCCCACCACCCCGGCCCCGCAGGCTCCGCAGCCCCAGGCCGCGCCCGCGCCGGCCCCCGCTGCTCCGAAGCCCGCCGCCGCTCCCGCTCCGGCCCCCGCTCCCGCGGCCAAGGCCGCCCCCGCCCCGGCCAAGCCGGCGACGCCCGCACAGGCGCCGGCTCAGCCGAAGGCGAAGGCGGCCCCCGCCACCGAGGCGCCCGACGGTCCGGAGTACGTGACGCTGCGCGGCCCCTCCGCCGCCGTCGCGAAGAACATGAACGCCTCGCTGGAACTGCCGACCGCCACCTCGGTGCGCGCGGTCCCGGTGAAGCTGCTGTTCGACAACCGCATCGTCATCAACAACCACCTCAAGCGCGCCCGCGGCGGGAAGATCTCCTTCACGCACCTCATCGGGTACGCGATGGTGCAGGCCATCAAGGCCATGCCGGCGATGAACCACGCGTTCGGCGAGAAGGACGGCAAGCCGACCCTCGTCAAGCCGCCGCACGTCAACCTCGGTCTGGCCATCGACCTGGTCAAGCCGAACGGCGACCGCCAGCTCGTCGTGGCCGCCATCAAGAAGGCCGAGACGCTGAACTTCTTCGAGTTCTGGCAGGCCTACGAGGACATCGTCCGCCGCGCCCGCGAGGGCAAGCTGACGATGGACGACTTCACCGGCGTCACGGTCTCCCTGACCAACCCCGGCGGGCTCGGCACCGTCCACTCCGTGCCGCGTCTGATGCCCGGCCAGTCCGTGATCTTGGGCGTCGGCTCCATGGACTACCCGGCGGAGTTCCAGGGCACCAGCCAGGACACCCTGAACAAGCTCGGCATCTCGAAGGTCATGACGCTCACGTCGACCTACGACCACCGGGTGATCCAGGGCGCCGCCTCCGGCGAGTTCCTGCGCCAGGTCGCGAACCTGCTGCTGGGCGAGAACGGCTTCTACGACGACATCTTCGAGGCGCTGCGCATCCCCTACGAGCCGGTCCGCTGGCTCAAGGACATCGACGCCAGCCACGACGACGACGTCACCAAGGCCGCCCGCGTCTTCGAGCTGATCCACTCCTACCGGGTCCGCGGCCACGTCATGGCCGACACCGACCCGCTGGAGTACCGCCAGCGCAAGCACCCCGACCTGGACATCGTCGAGCACGGCCTCACCCTGTGGGACCTGGAGCGCGAGTTCGCCGTCGGCGGCTTCGCCGGCAAGTCGATGATGAAGCTGCGCGACATCCTCGGCGTGCTGCGCGACTCGTACTGCCGCACCACCGGCATCGAGTTCATGCACATCCAGGACCCCAAGCAGCGCAAGTGGATCCAGGACCGCGTGGAGCGCCAGCACTCCAAGCCGGAGCGCGAGGAGCAGCTGCGGATCCTGCGCCGGCTGAACGCGGCGGAGGCCTTCGAGACCTTCCTGCAGACGAAGTACGTCGGCCAGAAGCGGTTCTCGCTGGAGGGCGGCGAGTCCGTCATCCCGCTGCTCGACGCGGTGATCGACTCCGCGGCGGAGTCCCGCCTGGACGAGGTCGTCATCGGCATGGCCCACCGTGGCCGCCTGAACGTACTGGCGAACATCGTCGGCAAGTCGTACGCGCAGATCTTCCGCGAGTTCGAGGGCAACCTCGACCCGAAGTCGATGCACGGCTCCGGCGACGTGAAGTACCACCTGGGCGCCGAGGGCACCTTCACCGGCCTGGACGGCGAGCAGATCAAGGTCTCCCTGGTCGCGAACCCCTCCCACCTGGAGGCGGTCGACCCGATCCTGGAGGGCGTCGCCCGCGCCAAGCAGGACATCATCAACAAGGGCGGCACGGACTTCACCGTCCTGCCGGTCGCGATCCACGGCGACGCGGCCTTCGCGGGCCAGGGCGTGGTGGCCGAGACCCTGAACATGTCGCAGCTGCGCGGCTACCGCACCGGCGGCACGGTCCACATCGTCATCAACAACCAGGTCGGCTTCACCGCGGCCCCCGAGTCCTCGCGTTCCTCCATGTACGCGACGGACGTGGCCCGCATGATCGAGGCCCCGATCTTCCACGTGAACGGCGACGACCCCGAGGCCGTCGTGCGCGTGGCGCGGCTCGCCTTCGAGTTCCGCCAGGCGTTCAACAAGGACGTGGTGATCGACCTCATCTGCTACCGCCGCCGCGGTCACAACGAGTCGGACAACCCGGCCTTCACCCAACCGCTGATGTACGACCTGATCGACAAGAAGCGCTCGGTGCGCAAGCTCTACACCGAGTCCCTCATCGGTCGCGGCGACATCACCCTGGAAGAGGCCGAGCAGGCCCTGCAGGACTACCAGGGCCAGCTGGAGAAGGTCTTCACCGAGGTCCGCGAGGCCACCTCGCAGCCGGCCCCCGGCGACACCCAGGTGCCGCAGGACGGCTTCCCGGTGTCGGTGCCGACCGCCATCTCCGCGGAGACCGTCAAGCGGATCGCCGAGTCCCAGGTCAACGTCCCCGACCACATGACCGTCCACCCGCGCCTGCTGCCGCAGCTGCAGCGCCGCGCGGCGATGGTCGAGGACGGCACGATCGACTGGGGCATGGGCGAGACCCTCGCCATCGGCTCCCTGCTGCTCGACGGCACCCCGGTCCGGCTGGCGGGCCAGGACTCCCAGCGCGGCACCTTCGGCCAGCGCCACGCGGTGCTGATCGACCGGGAGACCGGCGAGGAGTACACCCCGCTGCAGTACCTCTCGGACGACCAGGCCCGCCTGAACGTCTACAACTCCCTGCTCTCCGAGTACGCGGCGATGGGCTTCGAGTACGGCTACTCGCTGGCCCGGCCCGACGCGCTGGTGATGTGGGAGGCCCAGTTCGGCGACTTCGTCAACGGCGCCCAGACGGTGGTGGACGAGTTCATCTCCTCGGCCGAGCAGAAGTGGGGCCAGACCTCCGGCGTCACGCTGCTGCTGCCGCACGGCTACGAGGGCCAGGGCCCGGACCACTCGTCCGCGCGTCCCGAGCGGTTCCTGCAGCTCTGCGCCCAGAACAACATGACGGTCGCGATGCCGACGCTCCCGTCGAACTACTTCCACCTCCTGCGGTGGCAGGTGCACAACCCGCACCACAAGCCGCTGGTCGTCTTCACCCCGAAGTCGATGCTGCGCCTCAAGGCCGCGGCCTCGAAGGCGGAGGAGTTCACCACGGGCGAGTTCCGTCCGGTCATCGGCGACAGCACGGCCGACCCGGCCGCCGTCCGCAAGGTCGTCTTCTGCGCCGGCAAGGTGTACTACGACCTGGCGGCCGAGCGGACCAAGCGCGGCGCCACGGACACGGCGATCATCCGCATCGAGCGCCTGTACCCGCTGCCGGGTGCCGAGCTCCAGGCGGAGGTCAACAAGTACCCGAACGCCGAGAAGTACCTGTGGGCGCAGGAGGAGCCGGCGAACCAGGGTGCCTGGCCGTTCATCGCGCTCAACCTGATCGACCACCTCGACCTGGCGGTCGGCGCGGACATCCCGGCGGGCGAGCGGCTGCGGCGCATCTCGCGCCCGCACGGCTCGTCCCCGGCGGTGGGTTCGGCCAAGCGCCACCAGGCCGAGCAGGAGCAGCTGGTGCGTGAGGTGTTCGAGGCGTAAGGCCTCCGGCCCCTCATCGAAGGGCCCGGTCCCGAGTCCCAGGACTCGGGGCCGGGCCCTTTTCCCGTACGGCCCCCGAAACACTCCGGCCCGCTCCTCCGTCCGCTTGCACCGTCGCTCGTGGGGCCCGACGACCGCCCGGCCGCGGTGTAGGGCCGCCGTCCGACTGCGGGGCCATCGCTGCCCGGCCGCCGAGCCCGGTCGCAGGAGCCAGTGGATCGGGTCGGCCGCTGCCCGGCCGCCGAGCCCGGTCGCAGGACCCGGTGGCTTGGCCCGGCCGCTGCCCGGCCGCCGAGGACGGTCGCAGGACCCAGTGGATTGGCCCGGCCCCTGCCCGGCCGCCGAGCCCGGTCGCTGTCCGGCCCGCCGTCCCGCCTTGCCGGGCCGCCTTGCCGGGCCGGTCGCCGGCCGGGGTCGGCTGGGCCCGGCCGGCGACCGGCCGGGTGAGGGCCGTCGGCGTCTCCGCATACCCTGGAGCCGTACATCCCCCGGCCCCCCCGGGCCGATTCACAGGAGAGCATCCGTGTACTTCACCGACCGAGGAATTGAAGAACTGGAGAAGCGGCGCGGTGAGGAGGAGATCACCTTCGAGTGGCTCGCCGAGCAGCTGCGGACGTTCGTCGACCTGAACCCGGACTTCGAGGTCCCGGTGGAACGCCTGGCGACCTGGCTGGCCCGGCTGGACGACGAGGACGACGACGAGTAGTCCGCCCGCGGGCCAGGGGACCGCCATCCCGCCGCGGCTCCCTGGCCCCGTGCCCGAGCCGGCCCGTACACCGGTTGCCGCTTCCCCTGCGTCGGCCCCATGACCGCGTACGCCGGCACACGCCCGACGCCATCCGCCACGCCCCTCGCCACTCCGCACGCCCGGCGCCTTCGGCCTGCTCCGGCCGCCCCGCACACCCGATGTCGGCGCGCCCCGGCCGCCCCGCACACCCGATGTCGGCGCGCCCCGGCCGCCCCGCACACCCGATGTCGGCGCGCTACGCCGCGCACCCGGCGCCGTCGGCCGGCCCCTCGCCCTCCGTGCAATCACGACGCCCCCCGTCCGACCCCGCCGTGCCCGGCTCAGCCCTGCCCCGCCCCGTCCGCACGTGCCTGCCGACGCGGTTCGCCGGCGGTCGGATCGGCACGGCGGCAAGGTGTCGGGCGGTCACGCGAAAGGGTGTCTTGACTTCGCGAGGGCACGATATATCGTGTTTCTCGGAGAACGCGATATGGCGCGTCCCGGTCGAGTCCTGCCCAGGAGGTCACATGTCCGAGTGGTCCGTCGCCGAAGCCCAGAAGCTGACCTTCGACACCACCGTGAGCGACCTGCACGTCCGCATCGTCAACGGCACGGTGAACGTGGTGGGCACGGACGAAGGTTCCGCCCGTCTGGAGGTCTCCGAGATCGAGGGCCCACCCCTGCTGGTCACGCACGAGCGCGGCACCCTCACGGTGGCCTACGACGACCTGCCCTGGAAGGGCTTCCTGAAGTGGCTCGACCGCAAGGGCTGGCGGCGCAGCGCCGTCGTCTCCCTCGCGGTCCCCGCCGGCACGCGCGTCGAGGTGGGCGTGGTCGGTGCCGGCGCGGTCGTCTCCGGCATCCGCGGCCCGGCGGTGATCAAGGGCGTGACCGGTGACACCACGCTGGTCGGTGTCTCCGGCCCGGTCCGCGCGGACACCGTCTCGGGGAACCTGGAGGCACAGGCGGTCACCGGCGACCTGCGGTTCCACTCCGTCTCCGGGGACCTGACCGTGGTCGACGGCTCCGGGCCCTCCGTCCGCGCCGACTCCGTCAGCGGCTCCATGATCGTCGACCTGGACCCGGACGGCCCCACGGACGTCGGCCTCACGAGCGTCTCCGGCGAGATCGCCATCCGCCTGCCGCATCCGGCGGACGCCGAGGTGGAGGCGAACACGGCGAGCGGCACGATCTCCAACGCCTTCGAGGGGCTGCGGGTGCGCGGCCAGTGGGGCGCCCACAAGATCACCGGCCGTCTCGGCGCGGGCACCGGCAGGCTCCGGGCGACCACGGTGTCAGGTTCGATCGCCCTGCTGCGCCGCCCGTCACGCGAGGACGAGGACCTCGCCCCCTGGGAGGCCGAGCCGCCACGGGACCCGGGCACCGACCCGGCACCCGGGTCGGTCGATGACGCACCGGCCACGCCGGGGGACAATTCCGTCCCCGGCCCGGCCACCGACGCCACGGACACCCCGGCCGACGGCACGAACGACAAGAAGGTGCTCTGACATGCCCCCCGTCTTCGCCCACGGACGCCTCCGCCTCTACCTGCTCAAGCTGCTCGACGAGGCCCCGCGCCACGGCTACGAGGTGATCAGGCTTCTGGAGGAGCGCTTCCAGGGGCTCTACGCCCCCTCGGCGGGCACCGTCTACCCCCGTCTGGCCAAGCTGGAGGCCGAGGGCCTGGTCCGGCACACCACCGAGGGCGGCCGCAAGGTGTACTCCATCACGGACGCGGGCCGCGCCGAACTGGCCGATCGAAGCGGCGAGTTGGCCGACCTGGAGCTGGAGATCCGCGAGTCGGTCGCGGAACTGGCCGCCGAGATCAAGGCCGATGTGCGCGGAGCGGCGGGTGACCTGCGCCGCGAGATGCGGGCGGCCGCCTCCGAGGCGCGCCGGGGCGCCAAGGCGCCGGGCGGCGCGGCGGGCCCCTTCGGGGATTGCGGCGATCTCGGTGACAAGGAGGCCTGGCGCGCCGCCAAGGAAGAGATGCGCCGGGTCAGGCAGGAGTGGAAGGAGCAGGCCCGCCGCGCCAAGGACGAGAGCCGCCGGGCCCGCGAGGAGGCCCAGCAGGCCCGCCACCAGGCCCAGGAGGCCCAGGCTCGGGCACGGGCACAGGCGCAGGAGGAGATGCAGCGGATCGCCCGGCACGTCCAGGACCGCGTGCAGGACCACTTCGCCCGCGGTGACTGGCCGACCGGCGTCCGCGAGGGCCTGACGGAACTGGCCAAGGAGTTCGGTGATTTCGGGAAGGGCTTCGGCAAGGAGTCCGCCCGGGAGCGGCCCTTCGGCCGTACCCAGGCGGCCCCGGCCGGTTCCGCGCCCGCGGCCGAACCGCACTACTCCACCGCGGAGGACTTCCCGGCCGGGTACGAACCCGCCTGGGCCCATGAGGACTTCACCGGCGACCCGGCCCGCGACCTGGACCGTCTGCTGGACCGCTTCCGCGACGACATCCGCGACGCGGCCCGCGACCATGGCGTCACCGATGCCCAGCTCCGTCAGACCCGCCGTCACCTGTCGACGGCGGCGGCCCACATCGCGGCCCTGCTCCACCACCCGACCGACTGACCCGCGCCACCCCACCGGCTGACCCGATGCCACCCGACCGACTGACCCGCGCCACTCGACCGGCGCGGCCGTGCATCAGGAGCCGGGCGGCGGAACAGCCAGGACCCTCAGCCCACCCCCACCCCCACCCTGCCGCCGCCGCCAGAGCCGAACGGCAGGGGCAGGGGCAGGCAGCGAGGTCTCTGAACCCTCCCCACCGCCGGCAGCGACTGAACGGCAGGAGCCGTGCGGCGGAGTGGGCAGGGCCCTCGATCCAGCCCCCGCCGGCAGACGCCGAACAGCAGAAGCCCGGGCGGCGAGATGGTCCGGGCCCTCAGCCCACCCCCACCCCCGGCAGACGCCGGACGGGCAGCGGCAGGGGCCGGGCAGCGAGGTGTCTGGGCCCTCCCCACCGCCGGCAGCGACTGAACGGCAGGAGCCGTGCGGCGGAGTGGGCAGGGCCCTCGATCCAGCCCCCGCCGGCAGACGCCGAACAGC